>CAKTQE010000031.1 GCA_934593275.1 uncultured Oscillospiraceae bacterium
GAGACGCTGCTATAGCTCAGTCGGTAGAGCGCATCCTTGGTAAGGATGAGGTCGCCAGTTCAAATCTGGCTAGCAGCTCCACTTTTTCGCAAACTTGTAGCTAGTTCAAATCTGGCTAGCAGTTCCTCTTTTTCCTCAACGAACGCTTCATATGCTGCTATAGCTCAGCCGGTAGAGCGCATCCTTGGTAAGGATGAGGTCGCCAGTTCAAATCTGGCTAGCAGCTCCACTACACGTCCGGCCAATCGGCTGGGCGTTTTAGTTTTCTTATACGTCAGACTGGCGACCTCATCCTCTTGCGCGAAGCGCAATTTCAAAATGAGGTCAGTAGGGTTCCCGAAAAGCGTAGCTTTTTGGGAAGCCGGTAGCCAGTTCAAATCTGGCCTCGGCCTACCTGAAATCTGCCAAAACGCCTAACGGCGGTTCTTTTCACTCTGTTCTGCTCCATTTCCCCTTGAAATACATCCAGTATTCCTGCGGGAAAATGGCTTGAACAGAATGAAAATCCCTCGCCGTTTGACATTTTGTCAGCTTCCAGGTAGGCCTACAGCTCCACCAAACGTCCGGCCAATCGGCTGGGCGTTTTTTTGACCCTTGTTTGGCTTACGAGCCAGACGCTTTTTCTGGGGAAACTTGTTTGATTTTTCCGCTGCTTCATGGTATTCTGAAAAATAATTTGTGGGTTCGACTAAAAAACTGTGACCAAACGTTCGGGAATTCCGTCTATGGAAGTGAAAGCAATCCATGACAGGAGGGAAAAACATGGAGGACAGCAAGATTATTGAATTGTACTGGCACAGAGAGGAACAGGCCATTGAGGAGACCAGGCTTGCCTATGGCAGAAAGCTCTTTCCTTTGTCGGAGCGCATTCTGAGAAACCCTCAGGATGCGGAGGAAAATGTAAGCGATACATATTTGCGGGCCTGGCAAACCATTCCGCCGGAGAGACCCAGGTATTTTCTGGCATTTCTGCAACGAATTTGCCGGAATCTGGCCTTTGACCGGTTGGATTGGAGACAGGCGGAAAAGAGAAATGGTCATCTTGTGGCCCTAACGGCAGAACTGGAACAGTGCATTCCGGATACCCGCCAGGAACTGGGGATGGAAAGCCGGGAAATCAGGGGCCTTTTGGAGACCTTTCTCCGGCAAATACCGAAGCAAAGCCGGATTTTGTTTTTGCGCCGGTATCTGTATGGAGATTCCATCAGCGAAATTGCCCAGCGGTACGGTCTGGGGGAAAGCAAGGTGAAAATGCAGCTGCTTAGAACCCGCAAACGGCTATACACCTTTTTGGAACAGGAGGGGATGGCACGATGACAGGAAAAGAATTGCTGGTAGAACTGGGTACCATTGATGAATCCTTTTACCACGAAGCAGAACGCCGGGGCAGAGTTTGGCGGAAACTTCTTTTGATTGCGGCAGTGGTGGCAGTGCTGCTGTTGTTGGCGGGCTGTGGTTATGCGGTAATCTCCGGAACGGTCTGGTTCCAGGCCTATTTCGCCCGGGAGAAAGAACAACCCCTGAGCCAGGGGCAAATGGACCTGATTGCCAACAGCACCAAAGAATTGGGGGATAGTGTTACCGTGGGCGGCTATACCCTGACCCTGGAATCTGCCATTGCGGAGCCGAAAACCGCCTATATCAAACTCCGGATCACTGGGGAAAAGCCCTTTTCCGGGAAATCCGTCACTTTGGGTATCAGAAAAGTGCCGGGGGAAGACTGCCTGGAAAGCACATTCTTCCCCAAAGACTCCTCCCCCAGGGAAGCAAGCCCATTTGGCGCAGGCTCCTGGGTGTTTGATGACCCGGTGGGAAAGGAAGTTTCGGTTCTTATTCGCATGGATCAGAGAACGAACCGGGAGACCGTGGCTTTTGAGGCGGGCGTTCCCTATATCCTCCATCTGACAGACCTGACAGAATGGGACGATGGGGGAGAAACCATCATTGCGGAGGGTCCATGGGACTTTGAAATCGTCTTTGACCACCTGAACGATGGACAGTTGGAGTTGATTTCTCAGCCCGTGACCGTCAGTGCCAATGGTGTCAGTCTGACCCTGGACTCTTTCAAGCTGGGAACCATGGGGGCAGAGGTGACGTTCCAGCCGGTGGACCCATCGGACATGCGGACCATGGCGGTATTGGCCCTCTCCCAGGTGGTGTTGCAAGATGGCTCCACGGTTTCCGCGCGGCCCACCTCCTTTGACCCCGAGGGCCATGGGAGCCTGGGGCTGGTCAGTCCCATTGATTTAAAAGACGTATCCTATGTAGAACTGCGGGATGGGACACAGCTGTTGGCACCATGATTTTTAGGGAGGCTCTTGCCAATTTGATCAGAGCTTCCCTAAAAATGGCAGAAAAAAACCCCTCAAAAAAGAGCGCAGGGAGAAGACCCCCTGCCTGAAATTTATGGAATTGCGGCTCTGGGATGTTTCCCGGAACTGCGCGGTTTTTGCTCTTGTAAAATCCGGCTTTTTGTGGTAGAATAGGGGGCAAAACCAGGGAGCGGCGGGGTTGTCCCGGGAAAGACAGCGCAGGCGTGTTCCACAAACAAGGGGGGATCCTGTGGAGAAAAATAATGAATCAAGGCTCAGCAATACTTTTCGGAATTTCCGCTTCGGGGCGGCGGCCCAGCTGGTGGTGACGCTGTTGGGCTTTGTATCCCGTACCGTATTTATGCGGGTGCTGGGAGAAGAATATCTGGGCATCAATGGCCTGTATACCAGTATTCTGGATGTGCTGTCCCTGACGGAGCTGGGTCTGGCGGATGTGGTGGTGTTCTCCCTCTACAAGCCTCTGGCCCAGGGGGATACCAAGCATCTGACGGCCCTTATGGGCTACTATAAAACCATTTACCGGATCATCGCCCTGACGGTGGGGACCATCGGCCTTGCCCTGGTGCCTTTTCTGCGGGTGCTGGTCAAGTCTGAGATCGACAGCTTCCATCTGGTGCTGTACTACCTGATGTTCCTAGCAAACTCCGTCTGCTCTTATCTGCTGGTCTACAAATCCAGCATCATCCAGGCAGACCAGAAGCGGTATCTGATTTCCAAATACACCATGCTCTTTAAGCTGCTGACCACGGCGGCCCAGATCATCCTGCTGCTGACCACCCGGAATTTTACGGTATACCTGACGGTGCAGATCAGCATGACCGTGGCCAACAACTTCTATGTCTCCCGCAAGGCCGATGCCCTGTATCCCTTTATCCGGGAAAAGGCAGAGCTGCCCCGGGAGGAAAGAAAGTCCATTTTCCGGGACGTGCGGCATATGTTCTCCTACAAGGCGGGCGGACAGCTGCTCAACGGTACGGATAACCTGTATATTTCCTCCATGATCAGCACCGCCACCGTGGGCATTCTGGACAACTACACCATGATCCAGACCATGGTGGTAACGGGCTTTACCAATACCGTCAATCAGGCGGTGCTTGGCTCCATCGGCAACCTGAACGCCATCGGCACCCGGGAGCAGAAGCACCGGGTATTTGATGCCTATTCCCTGGCCTTTACCTGGCTGACCACTTTCTGCACACTGTCCCTGCTGGCACTGTACAATCCCTTTATTCGCCTTTGGGCCGGGGAGGGGTGGCTGCTGCCCATGTCCACGGTTTGGGTCATCTGCCTGAACTTCTTCCTGCCAAATGTGCTGACCCCGGTGTGGAGCTACCGGAACACCACGGGCCTCTTCCGGGAGACCAAAAACATCCTGCTCTACGCGGCGGCAATCAATCTGGTGCTGTCTTATTTCCTGGGAGTCCGGTTTGGACTCACCGGCATTCTGGCGGCCACATCCCTGTCTAGACTTGCTACCTCGTTCTGGTTTGAGCCGTATCTTCTGCACAAGCGGATTTTTGAAACCTCCTGTCTGCCCTATTTACTGCGGCAGGGCCTCCACCTGGGCATTGTGGCCCTTTCTTATTGCGTGATTTTCCTGCTGTCCCAGGCGGCGGGACTGGGGCCTTGGGGGGATTTTCTGATGCGGGGGGTTTTGTGTCTGCTTTTGCCCAATGGGCTGATGCTGCTGGTAAACCGGAAGACCGAGGCATTTCGTTATTTGTATGAAAAGGTACTGGCAAGAATTTCCCAGCACCCCTTTTGAATAGGGTCAGGAGACGCAATGACAACAAAAGACCAACGGGAGCGGATGCTCCAAAAATATGCCGGGGATATTCTTTCTTCCCGGGGCATGGCGCAGGAAAAACGGTTTTATCAGCACGGCACCGTGACCGTGTATGACCATAGTGTGGCGGTGGCCCTGATGTGTTTGCGGCTGGCAGGACTCTTCCGGCTACGGACGGATACCCGGACCCTGGTGCGGGGGGCCTTGCTCCACGATTACTTTTTGTATGACTGGCACGTAAAAGTCAAGGGCCGTCCTTTGCACGGCTTCTGGCATGCCCGCCTGGCCATGGCCAACGCCCAGAGGGATTTTGGACTGAACCCGGTGGAGCGGAACATGATCCTGTCTCACATGTTCCCCATGAACCGGACCCTGCCCCGGTATCGGGAAAGTGTACTGCTGTGTACCGCCGACAAGGTCTGCGCCGCCCGGGAAACCTTCTCAGGACTCCTCCACCGATAAAAAGCACCCCCGGTTTCGCTTTGAAACCGGGGGTGTTCATATGCGCTTATTCCAGCACCAGCTGGCCGTCTCGGTAGTCTACCGTGACGGTGGAGCCGGTGGTGATGCGGCCCTCCAGCAGACGGCGGCTCAGCATGGTTTCTACCGTGTGCTGCACATACCGGCGCAGAGGACGGGCACCGAATTCGGGGTCGTAGGCCTCGTCTACGATGTGGCTCTTGGCGGCCTGGGTGAGGTGGCAGGTGATCTGCTGGTCTGCCAGACGGCTGTTGAGCTTGTCGATCTGCAAATCGATGATGCTCGTGATGTTGTCCTTGGTCAGGGGCTTGTAGAATACGATCTCATCCAGACGGTTCAGGAATTCGGGGCGGAAGTTCTGCCGCAGCAGCAGCATGACCCGTTCCTTGGCGGCGGGGTCAATTTCGCCGTTCGCGCCGATGCCGCCCAGCAGCTCCTGAGAACCGAGATTGGAGGTCAGGATCAGAATGGTGTTCTTAAAGTCCACGGTGCGGCCCTGGGAGTCGGTGATCCGGCCATCGTCCAGCACCTGCAGCAGGATGTTGAATACATCCGGGTGGGCCTTTTCCACCTCATCAAAGAGGACAACGCTGTAGGGCTTTCTGCGGACGGCCTCTGTCAGCTGACCGCCCTCCTCATAACCCACGTATCCGGGAGGCGCGCCAATCAGCCGGGACACGGAGAACTTCTCCATATACTCGGACATGTCGATTCGCACCAGATTGTTTTCATCGTCAAACAGGGCTTCGGCCAGGGCCTTTGCCAGTTCTGTTTTACCCACACCCGTGGGTCCAAGGAACAGGAAAGAACCGATGGGTCGGTTGGGGTCCTGAATGCCCGCACGGCTACGCTGAATGGCCTCGGTGACAGACCGCACGGCCTCGTCCTGACCAATCACACGCTTGTGGAGAATGCTTTCCAGGTTCAATAGCTTCTCCCGCTCTCCCTGAACCAGACGGCTCACGGGGATGCCGGTCCAGCGTTCCACGATCCGGGCGATTTCCTCGTCCGTGACCTTATCCCGCAGAAGCGCGCCGTCACTGTCCTTTTGAATCAGCCGCTCCTGCTCCTCCAGAGCCTTCTTGGCCTGGGGCAGCTTGCCATATTTCAGTTCCGCGGCCTTACCCAGATCGTAGCTCTGTTCTGCCGCCTCGATTTGACGGTTCA
Source organism: uncultured Oscillospiraceae bacterium (assembly GCA_934593275.1). Lineage (GTDB taxonomy): Bacteria > Bacillota > Clostridia > Oscillospirales > Oscillospiraceae > Faecousia. The sequence continues at coordinate 5,767 of CAKTQE010000031.1, forward strand.
GGTCCTCGATTTGTTCCCGCAGCTGCTGGGTCTTGCCAATGGCGTTCTTTTCGTTCTCCCACTGGGCTTTCTTGGCGTTGAAGCTGTCCTGTTCCTCTGCCAGCTCTTTCTGGATTTGGGCCAGACGGCTCTTGGAAAGCTCGTCCTCCTCTTTCTTCAAGGATTCCTCCTCGATTTGCAGCTGGATGATGTGGCGGTTGATGGTGTCCAGTTCCGTGGGCATGGAGTCCATTTCGGTACGGATCTGGGCGCAGGCCTCATCCACCAGGTCAATGGCCTTGTCCGGCAGGAATCGGTCAGTAATATACCGGTGGGACAGGGTAGCGGCGGCAATAATGGCCGGGTCCGTGATCTTGACACCGTGGAACACTTCATAACGCTCTTTCAGGCCTCTGAGAATGGCGATGGTATCCTCCACCGTTGGCTCATTGACCATGACAGGCTGGAACCGGCGTTCCAGAGCCGGGTCTTTTTCGATATACTGCCGGTATTCATCCAGGGTGGTGGCACCGATGCAGTGCAGCTCGCCCCGGGCCAGCATAGGCTTTAAGAGGTTGCCTGCATCCATGCTGCCCTCGGTTTTACCGGCACCGACGATGGTGTGCAGTTCATCGATGAACAGCAGGATCTGGCCCTCCGACTGCTTGACCTCATTCAAAACGGCTTTTAACCGTTCCTCAAACTCGCCCCGGTATTTGGCACCGGCTACCAGCGCACCCATATCCAGAGAGAAAATGCTCTTATCCTGCAAAGACTTGGGTACTTCCTTGGCAACGATCCGCTGGGCCAGACCCTCTACAATGGCGGTTTTACCCACACCGGGTTCACCGATCAGAACCGGGTTATTTTTGGTTTTCCGGGAGAGAATACGAACCACGTTCCGAATTTCTTCGTCACGGCCAATGACAGGGTCCATTTTCTGGTCACGGGCCTTTTTTACCAGGTCCGTGCCGTATTTTTGCAGGGCCTCATAGGTTCCCTCGGGGCTGTCCGTGGTGACCCGCTGGTTGCCCCGGACGGCCTGCAAGGCTTTGAGAACCGCTTCTTTGGTAATGCGGTAGTCCGAGAAAAGCCGGGCAACTCCATCCTGTGCCGTTTCCAGAAGACCCAGGAACAGATGCTCTACGGATACAAAGTCATCCTTCATGGTCTTTGCCTGGTTTTCGGCGGCGGTAAAGGCCCGGTCCATATCGGCACTGATGTAGAACCGGTCTGCCTCCCGGCTGCCGGTGACAGAGGGGACCTTGCCAAGTTCCGCCTTGGCGGCGGCTTCCAGACTCTCCACTGTCACATCCATCTTTTTCAGCAGCTGGGGAATCAGGCCGCCGTCCTGCTCCAACAGGGCAAGCAACAGGTGAATTTGCTCCATTTGCTGATTGTTGTTCTGGATCGCCAGATCCTTGGCGTTCTGGACAGCCTCCATGGACTTTTGTGTATAGTTCTGAAAATTCATAGCCATCCTTCTTTCATGGATTAGCACTCTCACATTGCGAGTGCTAAATTTTTATTTGCCTATACTATACCCCTTTTCCGTAAAAAGTCAAGTCCAGGGCCGGGAATATCACAAAATGTTTACAACTGTAAAAACTGCACAAAACAAAGTACGTACATTTGACATGCTTAATATATATTTAACAAAATAAAGCTTGCAATTTCCGGGAATTGCGGTATAATAACCTTGCAAGTGCAAGATTGGTTCCCGCGAGGGAACCGGGATGTAAATTTTTCTTACCTCTCTTTTCTCTGGGAATACCCCACATGGTCTGGTCAACCGTGTGGGGCATTTCTAATGCCCAAAAGTCTTTGGAGGGGCTGAGAGCGGGATGGAAAATCAATCTGTACAAAATGGTTTGCGTATGCTAACCGTTCCTTTGGAGAATTCTTACAATCTTTGCGGTGAACCTAAAAAAGCCGTTGACAAGAAAAACAAATAGGAGTATCATGTTTGCAGTTAGCGAGAGCTAATTAATTATTAGCCTCAAAGTTAGCGCAAGCTAATAAAATGGGTATGAGAAAAGAGGGGGAAACAATGATGCCGCTGACCTTAGCCAGTGAGGATACCGTCAATATCATCCGACGGGTGGGCGGAAGCCCGGAAGTAAAAAAGCACCTGGAAAATTTGGGCTTTGTGGCAGGCGGGAGCGTCCGGATCGTCAGCCGTCTGGGCGGGAATGTCATCGTCAATGTAAAGGAATCCCGGGTTGCCATCAGTGAGGAAATGGCCAGAAAAATCATGGTTTGACCACCAAAGGAGGAAATAGAATGAAAACTTTAAGAGAAATTCCTGTGGGAGGCACCGCCAAGGTGGTGAAGATCCACGGGGAGGGTGCCGTTCGCCGGCGGATCATGGACATGGGCCTGACCAAGGGCGTGGATGTGACCGTCCGCAAGGTGGCCCCCCTGGGAGACCCCATTCAGCTGAATGTCCGGGGCTATGAGCTGAGCATCCGCAAGGCCGATGCCCAAATGGTGGAAGTAGAGTAAGGAGCGCGCAATATGGAAAAGAAAACCATCCGGATCGCCCTGGCGGGCAATCCCAACTGTGGTAAAACCACCCTGTTCAATGCCCTGACGGGTTCTAATCAGTTCGTTGGCAACTGGCCCGGCGTGACGGTGGAGAAAAAAGAGGGTGGCCTTAAAAAGCTTGACGATGTGATCATCACGGACCTGCCTGGTATTTATTCCCTGTCCCCCTACACCTTGGAGGAAGTGGTGGCCCGGAACTACCTGATCGGGGAGCGGCCTGATGCCATTCTGAACATTATTGACGGCACCAACCTGGAGCGGAACCTGTATCTCACCACCCAGCTGACAGAGCTGGGGATCCCTGTGGTGGTGGCCATCAACATGATGGACTTGGTCAAGAAAAACGGAGATCAAATCAATGTTCCGGAACTGAGCCGCCAGCTGGGCTGCCAGGTGCTGGAAATCTCTGCGTTGAAAGGTACTGGCATTCAGGAAGCGGCGGAAGCGGCCATCCTGGCGGCCCAGGGACCCAAGACGGTACCCATGCACACTTTCTCCGGCCCGGTGGAACATGCCATTGCCCATATTGAGGAGGCGGTGCTGCACGATATGCCTGAGGAGCAGCAGCGTTGGTACGCCATTAAGATTTTCGAGCGGGACGACAAGGTACTCGCCCAGCTGAACATCCCCCAGGAGACCTTGGACCATATTGAAGCCGACATTCAGGCGGCAGAGCAGGAAGCCGATGACGATGCCGAGTCCATCATCACCGGGGAACGCTATGTGTACATCGCCGGGGTGATCAAGAGCTGCTACAAGAAAAAGAAAGCCGGAAGCCTGACCACCTCTGATAAAATCGACAAAATCGTCACCAACCGTTTCTTAGGGTTGCCTATTTTTGCCCTGGTCATGTTCCTGGTGTATTACATCGCCATGGTCAGCGTAGGCGCGTCTGCCACGGACTGGGCCAATGACGGCCTGTTTGGTGACGGCTACCATCTCTTTGGCATTGGTTCTGCCGCCTATGAGGAGGCAGCGGATGCCTACGGCGACACGGACCAGATCATTGCCGCCCTGGTTTCTCAGTACGGTGACGAGTCCATGGAAGCCGCTTTGGACATGGAAAGCGAAAATTACGACGAGGCAGCCGCTCAGGAAGCCATCAAGACCCTGGGTACTTTGGTTCCCGCCGGTGCTTCCGTTGAATATGAAGTAGAGGACGAGGAAACCCTGGCCGTTACCACTGAAGAAGCAGATTACGCCGCCATCCAGGATGCCCTGAACGCCTACGGCACCCAGCCCGACCCTGCGGAATTTGGCGTGTGGGTTCCCAGTGTGCCGGTGCTGGTGGGGAACTTCCTGGAAAGTGTTCACTGTGCCGACTGGCTGGCGGGCCTCATCAATGACGGCATTCTGGCCGGTGTGGGCGCGGTCCTGGGCTTTGTACCCCAGATGCTGGTGCTGTTCTTCCTGCTGGCAATTCTGGAAGCCTGCGGCTATATGTCCCGGATCGCCTTTGTGCTGGACCGGATTTTCCGCCGCTTTGGTCTCTCCGGCAAGTCTTTCATTCCTATGCTGGTGGGTGTAGGCTGCGGTGTCCCCGGCATTATGGCCTCCCGTACCATTGAAAACGAGCGGGATCGCCGTATGACCATTATGACCACCACCTTTATCCCCTGCGGTGCCAAAGTTCCCTTTATCGCCATGATCGCCGGTGCCATCTTCGGCGGCAGCCCCTGGGTTTCTACCGGTGCCTACTTTATCGGCATGGCCGCCATTGTGGTCTCCGGTATCATTCTGAAAAAGACCCGGATGTTCTCCGGCGACCCGGCACCCTTTGTCATGGAGCTGCCTCCTTATCACATTCCCACTCTGGGCAATGTCTTGCGTTCCACCTGGGAGCGTGGCTGGTCCTTCATTAAGAAAGCCGGTACCATCATCCTGCTGTCCACCATTGCGGTGTGGTTCACCTCTTTCTTTGGCTTTACGGAAGAAGGCTTCCGGATGCTGGGGGAGGACGAGCTGAACCTTTCCATCCTGGCAAGAATCGGCAGCCTGATTTCCTGGATATTCATCCCTCTGGGCTGGGGCGAGTGGCAGGCCGCCGTGGCTTCCATTACGGGCCTGGTTGCCAAGGAAAACATCGTCGGCACCATGGGCATTCTGTACGGTGCTTCCGGCAATGTGTATGCCACCCTTGCTTCCACCTTTACCCCCATTACCGGCATGTCTTTCCTGGTATTTAACCTGCTCTGCGCCCCCTGCTTTGCAGCCATCGGTGCCATCAAGCGGGAGATGAACAACACCAAGTGGACCTGGTTTGCCATCGGCTATCAGTGCGGCTTTGCCTACTGCGTCAGCCTGATGATCAATCAGTTCGGCAACCTCTTTACCGGTAATGTGAATGTCGTTGGCCTGGTCGCCGCTCTGGCAGTGCTGGTATTCATGGTTTACATGCTGGCCCGTCCCTACAAGGAAGCAAACAAGCTGACCACCAAGCTGGCATAAAAAGGAGAAGACTATGGGAACTGTACTGGTCCTGACCCTTCTGGTTCTGGCGGTAGGGTTCATCATCCGAAGCCTGATCCGGGACCGCAAACAGGGAAAACACACCTGCGGCGGCAACTGCGCAAACTGCCACGGAGGGTGCAGCTACAAGTAAAGTAACATTATATATGGAAACTCCGTAGAAACGAGAAAAACGCTTCTACGGAGTTTTTTAATTATTCGGAACACAATATAGCGATCGATACGTCAAAAATACGGTAATACGAAACAAATGCCACGTTGGATGTATAACCTGTGGGGATAAATGGTATGACCCAAAACATGGTACACCCCACTGTAGCGGCGGCAATCTGCCGCCATTGGCCGCAAGGCCACTCGTGGGATGTTCGTATCCGTAGCATCCCACGGTGCCAGCCCCTCGCCGGGGCTGGAGTGGCGTTGGGTCAACGCCGCTACATTGTTCCGTATATTGGGTGATTCCATTCACCCACACAGGTTATATTTGCCACGTGGCGGGCGGCAGGTTGGGTGTATAACCTGTGGGGTTGAACGGTACCACCCAAAACATGGTACCCCCACTGTAGCGGCGGCAATCTGCCGCCACCCGGCACCTTATGAAAAAATTAAAGCTCCCCCGACCTTGTGGAAACCATAGATCCGGTATATAATAGCAGAAAAACCGACAGAAAGAGGACAGGGTATGGATTTCAAAGTGTTGGCGGTGGGCGATGTAGTGGGCAATCCCGGCATGGATCGGGTGGCTCGGAGTCTGCGGCAGCTCAAGCGGAAAACCGGGGCGGATTTTGTGGTGGTCAATGGGGAAAACGCCAGTGTGGTGGGGATTACCCCAGATCAGGCGGAGGAAATTCTGGATGCCGGGGCGGATGTGGTGACTTTAGGGAACCACAGCTTTGGCAAGCGGGAGATCGTGGACTATTTGGAGGACACCAGCCGGGTCTTGCGGCCTGCCAATCTGGCCCCCCAGGCCCCGGGCCGGGGGTGGAGCGTCTATGAGACCCGGGCCGGGGATGTGGCGGTCATTGATTTGATTGGCCGGTGCAATATGGACTACACCCCGGACAATCCCTTTTTGCTTGTGGAAAAGCTGTTAAAAACCATCGAGGCCAAGTGGATTCTGGTGGAGTTCCATGCGGAAGCCACTTCGGAAAAGCTGGCCATGGGGTATCTGCTGGACGGACGGGTCAACGCCCTGTGGGGAACCCATACCCATGTTCCCACAGCGGATGCCCGGGTGCTGCCCAAGGGGACGGGCTATGTAACGGACCTGGGCATGACCGGCCCCCAGGAATCAGTGTTGGGCATTCGCCCGGAGCTTTCCATTGCAAGGTTCCGGGGAGATCTGACCGAGCGTTACCGCTGGGCAGAGGGACCCACCAAGCTGGAGGGGGTGCTGTTCACCCTGGATGGCACTACAGGAAAATGTCTGAAAGCGGAGAGGGTGGACCTATGGGACTAAAGGTACTGCATTCCGGGGATCTGCACCTGGATTCCCCCTTTTCCGGATTCCCGGAAGACCAGCGGCAGCTGTTGCTTGCATCCCAGAGAAAGCTGCCTGAGGAACTGACCCGGCTGTGTGTGGAGCAAAAGGCGGACATGGTACTTCTGGCAGGGGACGTGTTTGACGGACCCTATCAGAAAAAAACCGCCGCACTTCTGGCAGACTGCCTGGAAGACTGCGGCGTTCCGGTGTTTATCACCCCGGGAAATCACGATTATGACGGCCTGGATTCCCCATGGCAGCGGGAGCTTTGGCCGGAAAACGTCCATATTTTCCGGGGAAATCTCAGCTATGTGGATTTGGAGAACCTGGACTGCCGGGTTTACGGCGGCGGCTTCCGCTCTATGGACTGCCCGGGGCTGCTGCAAGGCTTTCAGGCGGAGCCGGGTCCTACATACTTACTGGGTGTCCTCCATGGGGATGCCCTGAACAGCAAAAGCCCCTACTGCCCCATAACGGCGGAACAGGTGGCATCCTCTGGACTACAGTATCTGGCCCTGGGCCATACCCACAAGGGGGGCAGCTTTAGGGCAGGGTCTACCCTCTGCGCCTGGCCCGGCTGCCCCATGGGCAGGGGCTGGGACGAGACCGGCCGCAAGGGAATGCTCCTGGCAGAACTGACAGACCGGGTAAAGCTTTCCACCCTGCCAGTCCGTCTTCCTGCTTTTTTGGAGGAAACGGTGGATATTTCTGCCGGGGCTGTGGAGGCCCTGGGGAACATCCTGCCGCCGGTGGACAGCGGCGACTACTACCGGGTGACCCTGACAGGCCGGGGAAGCATCGATATGCCTGGTCTGCGGAAGCAATTTTCCTACCTGCCCTTTTTAGAGCTGCGGGACCGTACCAGAGCACCTTTAGACCCCTGGGCCTTGGCGGGGGCGGACAGCCTGCCCGGTGTCTGCCTGGGGCTATTGAAAGAGCGGTATGAAAACGCCCCCTCCCGGGAGGAGGGGGAAAGGACTCGACTGGCGGCGGAACTGGTGGCAAGACTCTTGGAAGGTGAGGAGGTGACCCTGCCGTGAGGATCGAAACCATGACGGCGACTTTCGGAAAACTGGAGGGGGAGAAGCTGTCCTTCCGGCCCGGTCTCAATGTGATCACCGGGGAGAACGAGTGGGGAAAAAGCACCTGGTGCGCCTTCCTTTTGGCCATGCTCTACGGTCTGGACACCAGAAGCAAATCCACCAAGACTTCTTTATCCCCCAAGGAGCATTACGCCCCCTGGTCCGGAAGCCCCATGGCGGGACAAATGGAGGTGCAGTGGCAGGGGCGGCGCATCACCCTGGAGCGAACCACCAAGGGCCGCATTCCTCTGGGAGAATTCAGAGCCTATGAAACGGAGACCGGTTTGCCGGTTCCGGAGCTGACGGCGGAAAACTGCGGCCAGAAGCTTTTGGGGGCAGAACGGGAGGTATTCTGCCGGGCGGGCTTTATCCGGCAGGAGGATTTGCCGGTGACCAAAAACGAAGCCCTCCGTGCCCGGCTCAACGCCCTGGTCACCACCGGCGATGACTCCGGCGAGGGGGAAAAGCTAGCCCAGAAGCTGAAAGAACTGAAAAACAAATGCCGCTATAACCAGTCCGGACTCCTGCCCCAGGCGGAAAAGCGGCTGGAAGAGCTGGAAGATGCCTTGGAGCAGCAACGGGGTCTGGAAGCAAAAATCCAACGCTTGGAAGCCCAGAAAGGGGAGGCGGAGCGGTATTTGCAGGCTCTGCAAAACCACCAGGCGGCTTTAGACCAGGAAAAGGCCTTTCAGGATGCGGGACAGGTGGAAAATGCCCGGCGGGATGCGGAAAGGCGGCAGCGGGAGTACGAAAAAATGGAGGCCGCTTGTGGGGAACTGCCCACCCGGCAGGAGGCAGAAAAACGGCTGCGGGATCTGGAAGCCCATGCCAGGGCTTATTTGTCGGCAGGGGAGGACGCAGAAAACCCGCCCCCGGAGATGCCCCGGGAGCCGGAGGTATTTGCCGGGATGACTGCCCAGGAGGCCATGGACCGTGCTTTGGCAGACGGAAAAGCCTACAGAGCCATTGTAGGCAAGGGCTTCTGGAGCCTGGTGGTGCTGGCGGGCCTTTGTATGGCCCTGGGTATTGGAATGATTTTGGCCTTTGGCAAGCTCATTCCGGCCCTGGTGGCCTTTGGCCTGGGAACACTGCTGCTGGGGGTTTCCCTGCTGGTTGGCGGGAAAGAAAAGGAGCGGCAAAAAGCCCTGGCCGTTCCCTACGGCGGCGGAACACCGGACCAGTGGGAGGCCAAGGCCAGAAGCTATGCGGATGCCCTCGTGCGGTATTCCCAGGAACAGCGGGAATGGCTCCACCGGCAGACGGAGCTGGAACAGCACCGGAAAGGGTTGGAGGATCAGCGGGAATTCCTCTGTGAGGGCCACACCCCGGAGGAAATGGAGGAACTGTGCCGTCAGGTCCTTTACAGCTGGGACCGTTTGGAAGCCCTGCGGGAGCAGAACTCCCTGGCCCAAAGTCACCTGCAACGGCTTTCTGCCATGGCTGCCCCTGTGAGCTATACAGAAATTGACGACGGCCTGACCCTGTCCCGGCAGGAGACGGAGCGGGCCATGGAGAGCGTTCGGGCAAGCCTTTTGACCCTCAACCAGGCATTGGGCGGGGAAAAGGGACGGCTGGAAGCCCTGGGCAGCCGGGAAACCCTGGAACGGGTCTGGCAGGAAGAAAGCCGCCGGGTGGCGGCATTACGGCAGTACGAAGCGGCTTTGACCCTGGCCCAGGAGACCCTGACTCAGGCGGCCCAGAGCTTGCAGCGGCGGTTTGCGCCGAAAATCTCCGCCCAGGCCCAGACCTATATGGCAAGAATGACCGATGGCCGCTATGACCGGGTGACCCTGACGGAAGACCTGGCCCTGGAAGCCGGGGCGGCGGGGGAAACGGGTCTGCGGGACATCCTCTGGCGCAGCAACGGCACGGTGGACCAGCTGTATCTCTCCCTCCGGCTGGCCGTGGCCCAGACCTTGACAAAGGAGGCCCCCTTGATTTTAGACGATGCCCTGGTGCGCTTTGATGACCGGCGGCTAAAGCGGGCCTTAGAGGTTTTGGAGGAGCTGGGAGAGGAAAAGCAGATACTGCTCTTTACCTGTCAGGAACGGGAGCGGGAAGCCCTTGAACAGTAAAAAGAGCTGGGTTCCCAAAACTCAGCCCTTTTTGGTGACCCAGCTATAAAACCGGTAAGCCCCGTAGCCGATGGAGGCCCCCAGCAGATTTAAAAGCAAATCGTCCACATCGCAAATGCCGATGGTAAATACCACCTGCAGCACCTCCACACAGCTGACACTGACAAGCACCGAAAGGAATGTCATAGCGAAGCTCCGGAGTTTGGGGAACAGGGCGGGCAAAAACCAGCCCAGGGGGATGAACAGCACCACATTTCCCAAAAGGTTGTGCAGGGCAATGCGCACCAGATAGGGCCGCACCGGGGGGATCAGCAGCCGGGTGAACCGGCGAATGGTCTTGAAAGGCACCAGATTCAGGTTGGCCCGGAGATACACGGGAAAGGGAAGCCCCCGGGGGTTGGGGGTCCGGCCAAAGAGCAGACAGAGCATGACCAAAACATATATTGTAAACAAAACCGCCTTTTTGCGGTTGCTTTGCGCCAAGCAAACCCCTCCCTTTCCGAAAATCCAAACCATTATAACAGATGTACCCCGGAAAGACAAGCCGGTTTTTTGGCATGAAACAGCCTGCTTTTTGGAACAAAAGGAGAAAAAACCATGATTCAGCCCATTTGTAAAGACAGATTCTTTTTAAGCCGTCCTTCCAGACCGGCAACGCCCCAGGATGAACCCATCGCCCGGGACCTGGCAGACACTTTGCTTGCCTATCGGGAAGGCTGTGTGGGCATGGCGGCCAACATGATCGGCCAGGCGGTGCGGATCATCGTGTTGGAGGAGAATGGGAAACCGTTGGTTCTGCGAAACCCGGAAATCCTGAAAGCCCAGGAACCCTATGAAGCCGAGGAGGGCTGCCTGAGCCTGGAGGGGACCCGAAAAACACAGCGTTACCGGTCTATTAAAGTCCGCTACCAGAATGAAAACTACCAGTGGCGCATCAAAACCTTCCGGGACTTCCCCGCCCAGATTATCCAGCACGAGTGCGACCATTTAGAAGGCATCCTGATTTGAATGCAAAGACCTGCCCCAAATGAACAGAGGGGCAGGTCTTTGTGTGCATTTAGATTCTTGCCACGCCGGACTTCCGGGCGGCTTCTGCCACGGCTTTGGCCACGGCGGGGCCGACCCGCTTGTCAAAGGCGGCGGGGATGATGTAGTCGGCACTCAGTTCTTCCGGGGAAACCAGGTCCGCCAGAGCCTCGGCGGCGGCCATTTTCATTTCCTCGTTGATATCCGATGCCCGGACATCGAAAGCACCCCGGAAAATGCCGGGGAAAGCCAGCACATTGTTGATCTGATTGGGGTAGTCACTGCGGCCTGTGGAAACCACGGCGGCACCGCCTGCCTTGGCATCCTCCGGGAAAATCTCAGGGGTGGGGTTGGCACAGGCAAAGACGATGGCATCTTTGTTCATGGTCTGCACCATTTCCCGGGTCAGGGTGCCGGGGGCGGAAACGCCGATGAAGACATCCGCACCACGAATCACATCCGCCAGCTTGCCGGTTTCCTTTTGCAGGTTGGTCTGCTGGGCCATTTCCTCCTTGACCCAGTTGAGGCCCTCCCGGCCGGCGTAGATGGCACCGCTGCGGTCAGTCATCACGATGTTTTTAAATCCGGCAGAGAGCAGCAGCTTCACAATGGCAATGGCAGCAGCACCGGCACCGGAGGTGACGATTTTAACGTCTTCTTTCTTTTTGCCCACCACTTTCAGAGCGTTGGTCAGGCCTGCCAGGGTGATGACGGCGGTACCGTGCTGGTCATCGTGGAAAATGGGAATGTCGCACTTTTCTTTCAGCTTCCGCTCGATTTCAAAGCACCGGGGGGCGGCAATGTCCTCCAGGTTGATGCCGCCGAAGGAGCCGGAGATCAGATAGACGGCGTTTACAAACTCGTCCACATCCTTGGTCTTGACACACAGGGGGAAGGCATCCACATCGCCAAAGGACTTGAACAGAACGCATTTGCCTTCCATGACCGGCATACCGGCCTCAGGGCCAATGTCTCCCAGACCCAGGACGGCGGAACCGTCGGTGATGACAGCGCAGAGATTGTGGCGGCGGGTCAGGTCGTAGGACCGCTCCGGGTGGGCCTGAATTTCCAGGCAGGGGGCGGCAACGCCGGGGGTATAGGCCAGGGACAGATCGTCCTTGGTTTCCACAGGCACGGTGGCCTTTACTTCGATTTTGCCCTTCCACTCACCGTGGAGCCGCAGGGCTTCCTTTGCGTAATCCATAAGCTTCCTCCTAAATCATGCCGGTATGGCGAATATACAAAATAACACCTGCATTGTACCATGGCAAAAACCGGATTGCAAGGGAGAAGAACATTGATTTTTCTTTTGGGCCATGATAGGATGGCTCTATAGAAAAAGATTTACGGAAGGAGCAAATCACCATGTTTTTAGACCTGGTAAAAAATGCCCGGAGCCACCGGGGATTCCGCCGGGAGCGGAAAGTCAGCCGGGAAGAACTCTTGTATCTGGTAGAGTGCGCCCGGTTTACCCCCTCGGCAAGAAACGGCCAGGTGCTGAAATACTATTTGGACAATGGGGAAGAAACCGTGGCCTCCATTCTGGCCCTGACCCGTTGGGCGGGGGCATTGCCGGAATTGGAGCTTCCCCGGAAAGGGGCAGAGCCACAGGCCTTTGTGGTCATCTGCCTGGACAAAAATTTGACAGACAGCCCCGCCGCCTTTCAGCGGGATGTGGGCATCGTGGCCCAGACCATGTTCTTAGCCGCCGAGGAACTGGGGCTGAATGGCTGCATGATCGGCTCCTTTGAGGCGGGGAATCTGAAAACACTGCTGGATTTGCCTGAAAATCTGGCCCCTCAGCTGCTGCTGGCCCTGGGGGAGGGGACGGACAACATCGTTGTAACGGACGTAGGCCCTGACGGAAACATCAACTATTTCCGGGACGAGCAGGATGTCCATTACGTCCCCAAGCGCACGCTGGAAAGCCTGGTCATAAACGGTTAAAAAACAACGCCCACCCCTTTATTTGGGACTTGACAAGGGGTGGGCGTTGTGCTAGTATATAATTAACAATTAAGTTAAATGTTAAACAAGGAGGGACGTACCATGGGCTTGCAGCAAACCATGAAAGCACTGGCAGACCCCACCCGGCGGGAGATTCTGAAGCTTCTCAAAGACGGTAAGAAAAGTGCCGGGGAGATCGGGGAGCATTTTTCCGTTTCCGGTGCGGCCATTTCCAGGCACCTGTCCGTATTAAAAGAGGCGGATCTGGTCTATGACAGCCGGGAGGGGAAGTACATCTATTATGAACTCAACGCCTCCGTATTGGAGGAGGCCCTGCTGTGGCTGACGGACCTGAAAAACACCTGACCTTTGGAGGGAACAAGTTATGTATAACAAAAAAACCAAACTTTTCTGCTATCTGCTGACCCTGCTGCCCTTAGGCTTGGGGCTTCTGCTGGGCCGGGGCGGGCGGATTCCCGGGGCGGTGCTGGGAACCCCTGTTCTCCTGGCCCTGACCCTGTGGTTCTGCATGTATATCACGGAAAAAACGGAAAAGGACCCCAATAAGAACCGGAAAATCAACAATGTGGTGATTTGGATGATCCCGGCCCTTTCTAATGTGACCTTCTGGATGTCCTACCGTCTCTTTATCCAGGGGGCGGCGGTTTCCGTTACCCGGTACTTGGGGCTGCTCTTTGGCATTATGTTTTTGGTGCTGGGCAACTATATGCCCAAATGCCGGATGAACAGCACCGTGGGCATCCGGGTCAAATGGACCTACGCCAGTGAGAAAAACTGGAATGCCACCCACCGGATGGCAGGGCCTGTGTGGATGGCCTGCGGTGTGGCCATGCTTCTATTGAGCTTTCTGCCCCAGGACACGGCCATGCCCTGGCTGATGCTGGTGCTGGTGGTGGGCAGCGTTCTTCCCGTCATTTATTCCTACTGGTTTTATCAGCAGCAGCTGTCCCGGAGAGAACCCCTGCGCAAGCCCCAGAAAGCCAACCCCAAAGTGACGAAAGTGGCCACCTGGGCTGTGGTTTTTGTGTTGGTGCTGACGGCGGTGCTGCTCTTTACCGGCTCCGTTCAGGTCCGCTTTGAAGAAACCCAACTGGAAGTACGCACCAGCTACTATGGCCGGGCGGCTCTTCCCTACAGCGACATTGAGAGCGTGGAGCTGCGGGAGGAAAACGTACCCGGCACCCGCACCTGGGGCCTGGGTTCTTTCCGGCTGCTGGCGGGGTATTTTGAAAACCAGGAATTTGGCCCCTATGTCCGCTTTACCTATTATAATCCCCACAGTGCCATTGTGCTGCACACCACCAAAGGCCAGACCCTGGTACTCAGTGGGAAAAACCCAGACAAGACCCGGGAAATCTATGAGCAGATTCTGGCCCGGATTCCGGATGGAAACAATTGAATTTTTAGAAAACCCCCGGGATTCTTCTTGACTCCCAGGGGGTTTTCCTCTATAATATTCAAAGCTATGGAAATTTTCATCTAAGAAAGGATTTTGAATATGGCTAAGGAATATAAAATCACAAGCCTGCGTCTTGCTGACCTGGAAAAGGAACTGAATTACCTCAAGACCACCCGGGAGCGGGAAGTCGCTGCCATGATCGCGGAAGCCCGGTCCTACGGTGACTTGTCCGAAAACTCCGAATACGATGCCGCCAAGAACGAGCAGGGCAAGCTCTATGGCCGCATTGCGGAAATCGAGGATATTCTGTCCCATGCCGTCATCATTGAGGATGAGAACGAAGCCACTGGCCGGGTAGGCCTGGGCTGCATCGTGGTGGTAGAGGACGAGAACGGCAAGCGTTTTGAGTACCGCATCACCGGCTCTCAGGAAGCCAACCCCATGGAAAACAAGCTCTCTGACGATTCTCCCTTTGGCCGCGGCATCGTGGGCAAGGCTGCCGGAGAGGACTTTACCGTCAACGCCCCCGCCGGGTCTTTCCGCATGAAGGTCATCAGCGTTTCTCGTGAGGGCTAAGCCATGGCAAAGTTTGTACCTCAGGCAGAAATGCCCCTGTCCGATCAGGTAAAGGTCCGCCGGGACAAGCTGGAAGCCCTCCGGGCCGAAGGCCGGGACCCCTATGTGCAGACCAAGTATGAAGTGACCTCCTCCGCCAAGGAGATCAAGGAACACTACGAAGCCCTGGAGGGCAAGACCGTGACCCTGGCGGGCCGTCTTATGAGCAAGCGGGGCATGGGCAAGGTGTCTTTCTGCGATTTGCAGGACAACACCGGCAGAATTCAGCTCTATGTCCGGTTTGATGCCATGGACGAGGCGGATTTTGCCCGCTTTAAGAAAAATGACATTGGCGACATCGTAGGTGTAGAGGGTGACGTGTTCAAGACCGAGCGGGGGGAGATTTCCCTGCGGGTCCGCAAGGCCACCCTGCTCAGCAAGAGCCTGCTGCCCCTGCCCGAAAAGTTCCACGGCCTGACCGACCGGGAGACCCGCTACCGTCAGCGTTATGTGGATTTGATCGTCAACCCCGAGGTCAAGGATACCTTTGTAAAGCGCAGCCTCATCCTGCGGGAACTGCGGCACTTCCTGGACAGCAAGGGCTTCCTGGAAGTGGATACCCCCATCCTGACCCCCTTTGAGATCGGTGCCTCTGCCCGGCCGTTCTATACCCACCACAATACTTTGGATATTGATATGGTACTGCGCATCGAGACCGAGCTGTACCTAAAGCGGCTCATCGTCGGCGGCATGGACCGGGTGTATGAAGTGGGCCGCATTTTCCGGAACGAGGGCATGGACCCCACCCATAACCCGGAATTCACCTCTATTGAGCTGTACCAGGCCTATACCGATTTCCGAGGCATGATGGACTTGGTAGAAGAAATGATGAAGACCGTGGCCATGAAGGTCTGCGGCACCTTGCAGATCACCTACCAGGGCAAGGATATCGACCTGTCCCATTGGGAGAGAATGACCATGGTAGAGGCGGTCAAGAAGTATTCCGGCGTCGATTTTGCCGCCGTGTCCTCTGATGAGGAGGCCATCGCCCTGGCCAAGGCCCACAAGGTGGAGCTGCCGGAAATCCCCACCAAGGGTGCCATTCTGGCAGAGTTCTTCGATGCCTTCGTAGAGGAGAACCTGATCCAGCCCACCTTTATTTACGATTACCCTGTGGAAAACAGCCCCCTGGCCAAGCGGAAAGCCGACGACCCCGCCTTTACCGAGCGTTTTGAGTATTTCATCAACGCCACGGAGTTCGGCAACGCCTTCTCCGAGCTGAACGACCCCATCGACCAGAAAGGCCGGTTTGAAAAGCAGGTGGCAGAGCGGCTGAAGCTGGACCCCGCCTCCAAGGCCCAGGTGGATTACGATTACGTCACCGCCCTGGAATACGGCCTGCCCCCCACGGGCGGCCTGGGCTTCGGCGTAGACCGCTTGGTCATGCTGCTGACCGACTCCGCTTCCATCCGGGATGTGCTGCTCTTCCCCACCATGAAGCCCACGGACATGCCCAAGGCGGAAAAGGCTGAGGAAAAGACCGAGGAAAAAGCCGAGATGCCCTCTGTGGCGGCTCCTGCGGTGGAGGAGAAGATCGACTTTTCTAATGTGGAAATCGAGCCGCTGTTCCAGGACTTTGTGGACTTTGAAACCTTTGCCAAGTCCGACTACCGTGCCGTCAGGGTCAAGGCCTGTGAGGCCGTGAAGAAGTCCAAGAAACTTCTAAAGTTCCTCCTGGACGACGGCTCCGGCAAGGACCGGGTGATCCTCTCCGGTATTCACGACTATTATGAGCCGGAAGACCTGGTAGGCAAAACCTGCGTGGCCATCACCAACCTCCCCCCCAGAAAGATGATGGGCATCGACTCCGAGGGTATGCTGATCTCCGCCGTGCATCACGAAAACGGCGAAGAGCGGCTGCATCTGCTGATGCTGGATAATCATATTCCCGCTGGCGCAAAGATGTACTAAATGTTCCTGACCGCCTGATCTTGAAATCCTAAAAGGACCATATTTCGCCAAGCTTACACCAACGATTGTAAGCAAAGTACGGTGCAAAAATGAAAGCCGTCTGAATTCATTGTAGAGTTCAGACGGCGTTTGCATTTGTAGAAAGATAACAACCCACTATGCGGAATGCGCTGGAAAGGGTTCTGCTCATATCATCAAGTCTGCGTTTTGCTTAACTTTGTTCAGCACCATATCCGATAGATAACCTTGGCTATTCAGATGAATTGCCAAAATAATATACTCTGTCAAAAACATATCTGTATACATTTTAAAAGTGCCTTTATCTGCTTTGATACTGTTCATTCGAGCTGCAACATTGCCATGAAAATTGTTGCACCGGGAAGCATATAGAATACCAAAAAGAACGAACGACAGCCTTTCTTCATCTGTGAATTGGTATTTTTTCTTTGTTCCCTGCACATCACAGAATGTAATCTCAACTTCTTCTCCCAGCATGAGAGTTTTTAACTTCATTCCAAAACTATGTGTTATGGCTCGGCTCTTTTCCCTATTTGCATCGATAATTCCGAGATTCACTTCATTTCCGACAAGTGTAGGATTGGAAATCTGACAGTATGCCCTTCCATAAGCATTATCCAAAATATCCGATAGCAACGGAATCCTTCGTTTTAACGATTTATACGATGTAGCTCTATATTTTTCTACTATCCCATTCTTTTCCATGGCATACCCTTTGAGCATATACGATGCAACATAATGAAATGTTTTATCTGGCATTTTTTCCAGGAAAGGCTCTAATACTGCTTTATACTTATTATTCCAGTCACCTAAAATCGCATCACGAACAAGTTCGATCCCCTTTGTGTCCTGACAAAATTTTACATTGTTGTCCCTTAATTGCTGAACATAATACGAATGATTAAGTGCCTGCCAACAAAACAGTGTTGCCAAATCTGGTCTCTCTGGTAAGACATAATAGCTATCGAACAGATGCGTTAATATTTCGTATGGATAAGGTACACCTTGACTTTCCCAGTTTTCATCATATATAAAATCAAGGTTTTCCAAAATATTATTATTACAACGCGGTAGAAGAGCTAAATGACGTTTCTTCGAATAATCCTTTGCAAATTGCAAAATATCGTCCATAATGATAGCACCTATTTATTTTCTATGTTTATTCCTGTCACATCTCAGCCGATTACAGATCGTTGCCTACTGCTCACCACGATGAGGGGTGTGATTATCATAAATCTCCCTTATAAATAGCTTTAAATCCTTTCCGCCATATTTAAGATACATTCTTCCGCTATACCTATATTCTTTCCAGTTCTCCACACCAAGAGCGGTAAATATTGCACATTTAATTATACGCCATGTTTTATATTTGTCAACAGGACACTTTTAACAACAGATTATCTATAGAATACAGAAAGTTTGAGTTGACTTAAAAGTGAAGCCTGGAACGGCTGTTTATTTCTTGTTGCCGAATTGTTTAGTCATGCAATTGCCGTGATTTGTGAGGAAAACCATTTACATATGTGCTTTGAACCGATATAATAGAAAGTGTGAATGCAGGCAATATATCAGTAGGCCGCG
This sequence comes from uncultured Oscillospiraceae bacterium, assembly GCA_934593275.1. GTDB lineage: Bacteria > Bacillota > Clostridia > Oscillospirales > Oscillospiraceae > Faecousia. Next base: position 23,917 of record CAKTQE010000031.1, read on the forward strand.
GTGCGGTTTCCGCAGGGGGCGGCAGTTCGGTTTGTGGGAAAAAAGTGAGAACCTGGAGGTATTATAATGAACGACAAAAAGATGCTTCATTTCCCGGATGGGAGTCGGTTGGATCCGGCGGTGGTGCTTTATATTACGATGAAGCGGAATTATGCGGAGTTTCACCTGGCCGGGGGGAAGACCCGGGAGGTGCGGGTGACGATGGGGCAGTTGGAGGAGCAGTTGGGGCAGGATTTTGTGAAGATCCACCGCAGCACCCTGGTTTCCGTCCGGGCCATCCATGATGTGACGGATACGGTAAACCTGAGCAACGGCGAGACACTGAGATATGTTTCCAATAAAAAGGCCTGGCTTCGCTCAGAAATTCAGGAGCGGAAAAAGGCACTGCTTCGCTCCATGCCGGAGGAAAACGCCCTGACCACCCAGGAGGATTACCGTGCCTATTTCCGGGTGTTTGATACCATGCCCTTTGCCTTTACGGATATTGAAATGGTGTTTGACGAGCAAAACAACGCCGTGGATTGGATTTTCCGCTACGGAAACCCCGCCCTGGCCCAGCTGGAAAAGCTGCCCCTGGAAACCATGATCGGTGCCTCTTTTAGAAGCCTTTTTGCCAATATGGATTCCAAATGGCTCCGGTCTTACGAGCGTTCCGCCCTTTACGGCGAGACTCTGGAAATCATTGATTATTCCCCGGAGATCGATACCTATATAAAAGTTATTTGTTTCCCAACTTTCCCCGGCCACTGCGGCTGCATCCTCTTTGACGTCAGCACCATCCGCTTTGGCAACACCCTTTCCCAGACGGAAAAGGCCATGGTTCTCTATCTCAGCCAGCTTGCCCGGTAGGGGCGGGGAGGGGGACGTTCGTATCCGCATCGTTCCACGGAGCCAGCCCCCCGGTGGGGCTGGATGGCGTTGGGTCAACGCCGCTACATTTGGTTCCGTATATCGGGTCGTACCATTCATCCGCACAGGTTGTATTTGCCACGTGGCGGGCGGCAGGTTGGATGTATAACCTGTGGGGTTGAAATGGTATCACCCGATACACGGTACCCCCACTGTAGCGGCGGCAACCTGTCGCCAACCGGCCCGGAGGGCCGGAGCCGTGGTACGTTCGTATCCGCAACAGCCAAACCAGAAACGCCTGTCATTCCGACCGCAGCGCAAGCGGAGTGGAGGAATCCACCACGTGGCAGAAAGTACCAACGTAAGGTAAAATCTGCTACTGGGAAGATTCCTCGACTCCGTTTCACTATAAATTGGTACAGTATTTTAGACACAAATTTCAAAAAATAAATGACAG
>CAKTQE010000032.1 GCA_934593275.1 uncultured Oscillospiraceae bacterium
GCTTAAACAATTCCATTAATTGTCCAAGGTGTTATAGTTTGTCTTTACGTTATTCAATTTACAAGATGCAGCCGTCATCCAGTGGATGACTTTTTAATACTATCACAGAGCGTTTCATTTGTCAAGAACTTTTAACATTCTTTTTCAAATTTCGACATTTGTTTGTCGCGCTCCGGAAAGCTTGGATATACTATCATAGGTGAGAAGCTTTGTCAATAGTTTTTTAAGAATTTTTTAAAAGCCCAGCCCCTTGTCCGGGGCTGGGCTGAGAAACGCTATTTTCCTTTTACTTCACATCATCGATCAGGCCATAGCCGCCATCGTTTCTGCGGTATACCACCGCAAAGCATCCGCCGTTGTCTTCATCCCGGAAAGCAAAGAAATCATGGTTCAGCAGTTCCATCTGTAGGACCGCTTCTTCTCTGGTCATGGGACACATATAGAAATGCTTTTCCTTGGTGATGGTGATCTTGCCCTCTTCCTGCTCCGGTACGAACGAGGTGGTTTCAACGGTACGGCTGAACGCGTCCTGACGAAGGCGACGGGCCAGGCGGGTCTTATTCTTGCGGATTTGCCCTTCGATGGTTCCTACCGCCGCATCGATGGAGGCGAACATATCAGAAGTACTCTCACTGGCACGGAACCAGGTACCTGCTCCATGCACCGTAAGCTCTGCCTTATTCTGATTTTTCTCTACAGAAAATACGATGAGTGCCTCCGCGTCATCCTCAAAGTACCGAGCCAGCTTCATAACCTTTTTCTCGGCATAATCATGGACGTTGTCAGGCAGTTTCACTTTCTTTTCACTGTACTGAAATTTCATAATCGGCAACTCCTTTCGTATAACCGGTCCTTCCGGTGTATACAAACTATACCACGATTTACCGATTTCGACAAGGGTCACTCCCCTGCTTTGTCATCCTCATCCAGCAGCTCCGCCATGGTCAGATTGTAGATATTCTCTGCCTTTCGCTCAAAAAGCTTGCTCAGCCGCACAGCCTGACGTTGGTTGGGTGCCAGAAGCTCCAGCGTCATCAGATTGCCCACCTCATCATCCAGGGCCATGATTACGGAAAAGTCGCCGTTTTCCCGGGGAATGACCTGGGTTTTTACAAAGCTGGACCGACGCTGAGCGCGATTGAACCGGGATACCGCATTTTCGGCCTTGCACTTGACGGTATAGGCCACGGAGTCTTCCGTAAGGGCACCGTCGGCACGGCCCTTGTCGGTGATCTCATAGGTCTGGTCCTCCAGTTCCCGCAGATGGCCGCTTTCCACCATCTCCGGCACGGCTGTGCAGATGTCAAAATAGCTCAGGCATTCGTCCTGGAAGCACAACTCGTAGAGCTGCTGAATGTTGATCGGATAGCTCACCCGCGCCATGACAAACAGCACCAGGACCTTGACGTCCATCATATCATGAATAAATCCCAATCTCTGCATTTGCTTCACCTCTTGGTATCATTATACGAAATCTTTGATAAAAATCAAGCACCTGTTGTACCTCTTCCGCATATTTTGGAGCAAAGGAGGAATCATCATGCCAAAAATTTGGGTGCAGGGTACAACGCCCTCCCATAAGGTCGCCTGTAAGGTATTGAGGGAAAGCGGTTTTCAGCTTACGGATACGCCCTCCAAAGAGATACAGGGCGTTTTTCTGGATATTCCCAGTTTCCGCTCATCGGTTTTCACCCCTACGGAGCTTTTACATCTCCTTCCGAATGGGGCTGCCGTCATCGGCGGCGGGCTGTCTTCGCTGATTGGACAAGGGCATCCCCTATTGGATCTTTTGGAGGATGCCGATTTTACCGCGCAAAACGCCGACATCACCGCCCGCTGCGCCATCCGGTTGGCATCTGACCAGCTGGATGTGACTTTCCGGAACCTTCCGGTGCTGATTCTGGGCTGGGGCAGGATCGGAAAAGTCCTAGCAAGACTTCTGCAGGCCTTGGACGCCCAGGTATGGGTTTATGCCCGAAAAGAGGCAGACCGGGCCATGCTCCGGACACTGGGTTATCGCACGGTCAACGCACTGTCGGAGAATACCGATTTAAATCGGTTCCGGGTGATTTTTAACACCGTTCCCGCCCCTATGCTGTCTACAGCCAAAACCGATCTTCTGCCAGACTGTCTTTTGCTGGACCTTGCCTCCGTATCCGGTCTTGCAGGAAACAGGGTGGTTCCGGCAAGAGGACTGCCAGGGCTTCTGGCTCCCGAAAGTGCCGGCGTACTGATTGGAAAAACCGTCATCCGGCTTTGGGAGGAGGGTCGTCTATGAACATTGGATTTGCTTTTTGCGGCTCTTTTTGTACATATGCCCAGGTTTTTCCTGTTTTGGAAGCTCTTTCAAAGTGTCATCGGGTGACGCCCATTTTTTCCGCCGCCTCGGCTTCCACCGACAGCCGGTTTGGCCTTGCCAAGGATTTTATGGCCCGGGCAGGTTCTATATGCGGTGTGCCGCCTTTGACGACCCTGGAAGAAGTGGAACCCATCGGCCCAAAAGGGCTGCTGGACTTGCTTGTCATTGCGCCCTGCACCGGAAATACCCTGGCAAAGCTTGCCCACTCCGTTGCAGACGGTCCTGTCACCATGGCTGCCAAAAGCCAGCTAAGAAACGGCAGACCCATTCTGCTTGCCGTCTCTACCAACGATGCCCTGGCCGGTGCCGCAGAGAACATTGGCAGGCTCCTTCCCAGACGGCACTATTATTTTGTCCCTTTCCGTCAGGATAACTGGGTGAAAAAGCCCACCTCCATGGTTGCGGATTTTTCCCTGATTCCCGCCGCCGTGGATGCCGCCCTGGTGGGCCAGCAACTGCAGCCCATCCTGCTGCCGGGGGAGCCAACATAACAGCGCACCCGGCTTTTCCATAGAGCCGGGTGCTGTTGCACGATATTATAGATTTTCGATTTCTTGGAGCCAGATTCTGCCGCTGGCATCGCTGGGCATGCGCCAGTCTCCACGGGGGCTGAGACAGACAGAACCGACTTTCACGCCGTCCGGCAGGCAGCTTCGTTTGAACTGCTGGGTGAAGAAGCGGCGGTAGAACGCTTTCATCCACTTTTGAATGGTCTGTGGCTCAAATTCTTCCCGGAACGCCCGACATGCCAATGCGTAGATTTTTGTGGGAGAGAAGCCGAAGCGCAGCATATAATAGAGGAAGAAATCATGCAGGGCATAGGGTCCCACCAAGTCCTCCGTGTATTGGCTGATTTTCCCGGCGGCATCCGGGGGCAGCAGTTCCGGGCTGATGGGGGTATCCAGAATATCTTCCAGCACCTCCTTTGCCTGGGAGAAATGCTCATTTTCCGCAATGGAGGCAATCATCCAGCGGATCAGGGTCTTGGGAATGGAGGCGTTGACACCGTACATGCTCATATGGTCTCCATTGTAGGTACACCAGCCCAGTGCCAACTCGCTGAGGTCCCCGGTTCCAATGACGATGCCCCCAACCACGCTGGCATAATCCATTAAAATCTGGGTCCGCTCCCGGGCCTGGGCATTTTCATAGGTGCCGTTCAAAACGCTCTTATCATGGCCAATGTCCCGGAAGTGGCCGTCAACCGCCTGGCGGATATTGATTTCCTTTACGGAAATGCCCAATTTTTCCATCAGGTCCAAGGAATTGCGATAGGTTCTGTCCGAGGTACCGTAGCAGGGCATGGTAACGCCCCATACATCTGTTGCGGGACGGCCCAGCTGGGCCATGGCTTCCACAGCTACAAGCAGCGCAAGGGTGGAATCCAAGCCACCGGAAATGCCCACCACCGCCTTGCAGCCTAGGATTTCCAGCCGGCGGCGCAGTCCCGCCACCTGCATTTGAAAAATTTCCATGCAGCGTTCATGCCGGTCCTGTTGGCCGGAGGGTACAAAGGGCAGCTTCTCCAGGTGATACAAGTTTCCGTCAGAGCGAAGAGGTTCCCGGCTTCCCGGAATCACCTTTTGGGAAAGCATAGGCGCAAAGGCCGCCGCATTATCAGAAAAAGTTTTGTTCTTCCGGCGGTCTGCCCGAATCTGCCCCAAATCGCAGTCCCGGATCAGTAAAGTCTCTGAGACCATAGCCTCCTGGGTCTGGCCCAGCAGGGTGCCATTCTGGGCGATCAGGCACTGACCGGAGAAAATCAGGTCCTGGGTACTCTCTCCCGTTCCCGCAGAGGCATAGGCATAAATGGAGGTCGTAGCGGCAGACTGATGCTTTACCAAATCCCGGCGATAGGCCCGTTTTCCGATGGTCTCATTGGAGGCGGAGAGATTCACGATCACCTCTGCACCGCTGAGGGCCAGGACAGAGGAGGGCGGCACCGGTGTCCACAAATCCTCGCATATCTCCACCCCCAGTTTGACCCCCTCCCCCAGCAGGAACAAGGACTTGGCGGAAATGGGAGCTTGGATGCATCCCCGGTGGGGCAATTCCAGGACTGCCATATCGGTACGCAGCTGGTTTCCGGAAGCAAACCAGCGTTTTTCGTAGAATTCATTGTAGTTGGGCAGATAGGTCTTCGGCACCAGGCCCAACAGTTTTCCCCCGGAAATCACCGCCGCACAGTTATAAAGTTCCCCGTTTAAAGATAGCGGCAGACCCACCAGGGCCGTTACTCCAGGGCAGGACTCCGAACATTCCAAGACCATTTCCAGGCCCCGCAGGGTTTTCGCGTAAAGCGTCGACTGAAAAAACAGGTCCTGGCAGGTATACCCCGTCAAACTCAATTCCGGAAATACCAGTACATCTGCCTTTTGCCCGTCTGCGGTTTGAAGAATGGTACAGTGGTGTTCCGCATTTTGAATTGGGTCCGCCAAATGTACCGGCGGCACCGCACAGGCCACACGAATAAAATCCAGCATAAAAGGACACTCCGTTCTCGTTTCGTTTTCCTTAGTGTATCATGGATGGTGCAAAAAAACAACAAGAGCGGTCTGTGAAAACCGCCCTTGTTTCATATTTTTTGACCGTTGGTTTGGTCGTCTGCTTAAATTCCCGCCAGCTTCCGCAGTTCCTCGGCAATGTCGGTTTCTTCCCAGGTCTTTCCGGGAACGCCAAAATGGCCCTTGGCGGCGGTAGAGGAATAGATGGGCTTGCGCAAATCCAGCTTGCGGATGATCCCGGCGGGGGTCATATCGCAGACCTGGCGCAGAAGCTCCGTCAGACGTTCGTCAGAGACCTTGCCGGTTCCATAGCTGTCCACCCGGACGGAAACCGGCTCCGCCACACCGATGGCATAGGCCAGCTGCACCTGTACCTGTTCGGCCAGGCCCGCCGCCACCAGGTTTTTGGCCATATACCGGGCCATATAGGCAGCACTGCGGTCCACCTTGGTGGGGTCTTTTCCGGAGAAAGCACCGCCGCCATGGGAGAAATAGCCGCCGTAGGTATCCACGATGATTTTTCGTCCCGTAAGACCCGTATCTCCGTTGGGTCCGCCGATGACAAAGTTACCGGTGGGATTGATAAAGATATGGGGAACATCCTCCTCCCGGAACCCGTAGTCTCTCAAAACCGGGGCAATGACCTGACTCCGCACATAGGCCCGCAGCTGTTCCATCGGAAAGTCGGCACTGTGCATAATGGATACCACCACCGTATCCACGCCCACGACCTTTCCCTGGTCGTCAAACTCCACGGTGACCTGGGTTTTTCCGTCGGGCCGCAGCAGCTCATTTTCCTGAACGCACTCCGTAAGTCTGTTGCACAAGGCCCGGCTCAGGGCAGCGGGCAGAGGCATCAGCTCCGGCGTCTGGCTGCAAGCACCACCAAACATCATGCCCTGATCTCCGGCACCGCCCACTTCATCGTTGGTACCCAGAGCAATGTCCGCAGACTGGGTATGGATGCGGCACTGAATGTTTACGGTATCCACATCAAAGCCGTCGCCGGGATGGGTGTAGCCAATGGCACGAATGGCCTTGCGGGCCACGGCCTCGTAATCCACCTTGGCCTTGGTGGTGATCTCGCCGCAAATCAGGCAGAAATCCGTAGTGACCATGGTCTCACAAGCCACCCGGGAGCCGGGGTCCTGGGCCAGGCACGCATCCAGAATGGCATCAGAGATGGAGTCCGCCACCTTGTCCGGGTGGCCGTTGGTAACGCATTCAGAGGTAAATAATCTTTTTTCCATGTTTTGTTTTCCTTTCTCGCTAGTCCTGTTTTGGATAAAGAAAAACCGCACACCGAAGACCCGATGTGCGAAAAGCGTAAATCGAATCCTCATCTTTCGTCTGCCGCCGGATTTGGCACCTTGATAAACAGGTTGCCGGGTTTCATCGGGCCGTTCCCTCCACCACTCTTGATAAGGCTTTGTATGCAGTTTTTCCAGTATTCTACAAAGGTTTTGAAAAAATGTCAAGAGGTTTTTCTTCACCACTTTCAAAGTTAACATTTCGGCCATAGACAAACGGTTCATTCCCTGTTAAAATAGGCGCAAACACCGAAGGAGTTGACCCTATTGAAAAACTGGCGAAGAAATTTTGAGCGGTTCTGCTACCGCAACCGGGGCAAAGGAATTCCCAACCTGATGCTGTATATTGTCCTCGGCAATGCCGTAGTGTACCTGATCAGTGCCATGGCCGGAAACTACACCCTATATTATCTGCTGCGGTTTAACCGTACCGCCATCCTCCATGGCCAGGTCTGGCGGCTCATAACCTATCCCCTGACCCTGATGAACAGCAATATTCTCTTCATGCTGATTTCACTTTTGTGCTACTACTCCCTGGGCAGTGCCATGGAGCGGCTTTGGGGTACTTTCAAATTCAATCTGTTCTATTTTTCCGGCGTTCTGCTCATGGACCTTTACGGACTGATTTTTGGCTGCAACGCAGATGTGTACTATCTGAATATGAGCCTGTTCCTGGGTTTTGCCACGCTGTATCCCCAGTCTGGATTTCTGCTGTTCTTCATCATTCCCGTAAAAGCCTGGGTGTTTGCCCTGTTTGACCTGGCGGTCATCTTTATTGGCCTGTTTCAAACGCCCTTTACCGCCTACAATCTGTTTCCCTTGGTGGCCCTGGGGAATTACTTCCTGTTCTTTGGAAAGGACGTATTGAATGTTGTCCCCCTTTCCTGGCAGAACAAGCTGCGAAAGCTGTTCCGCAAGGCTCCCAAGCAGCCCAAGGTTATTCAGTTCCATGTAAGCCAGCAGCCCAAGAAGGCGGATACACCGGCCTATACCCACAAATGCTCCGTCTGTGGCCGGACGGATGTATCGAACCCGGAGCTGGAATTCCGGTACTGCTCCAAGTGCAACGGCTATTACTGCTATTGCGAGGATCACATCAATAACCACACGCATATCCAGTAAACAGTTCAAAGGCAGCCTGGACAATTGCATCAACGCAACACGGGGGTCGCAATTTTGCCGCCCCCGTGTTATCAGTTTGGAGATTTCTGATGTCCTCCTCTGCACGTGTTTGATTGTATGGACACAGGGCTGTCAATGATGGGATGTTCTGTTTGTCCATGGGGCGCATAGAATGTGCTATCCTACGATCACTTAGGGGTGGTACTTATGGAATATCCAACAAATCAGGTCGTTTTACGAGGAAATCTTTTGGAAATGCCCGTGTTTTCCCACGAAAGTCAGGGGCAGAAATTTTATAAGTTCTTTTTGCGGGTTCCCCGGCTGTCCGGTGCGGTGGATACCCTGCCGGTGATTTTAAGGGAACGGCTGTTTTGGGAGGGAGACCTTTCCGGCGGTGATAACATCACCGTTTCCGGCAGCATCCGCTCCCACAATCTGCATACGCCCCAGGGGCGGCGGCTCCTGATTTTTCTCTTTGCGGATACGCTTTTGGCAGAAGACGGCCCAGCCCTGAATGAGGTCACCCTCTGCGGCAATCTCTGCCGGGAGCCGAACTACCGCAGAACCCCTCTGGGCCGGGAGATTTGCGATGTGATGCTGGCAGTGCCTCGCCCCTCCCGAAAAGCAGACTACCTGCCCTGTATCCTCTGGGGCAGCATGGCCCAAAAGGGGGCGCAGTGCCATGTAGGAGAAAAGCTCTGGCTGCAAGGGCGGCTGCAAAGCAGAATTTACACCAAGCTCACCCCGGAAGGAGCCCAGGAGCGAACGGCCTATGAAATTTCCGCCCTGACAGCGGAAACGGAATAACTTCCCGGATTGCAAAACCCTTTTTTCTGTGTTATTCTATCACTGGTAAGAAAACACCGGCATGATTCTGACACAAAGACAAGGATGGATGTTCATGGAAGAAAAAGTACAGGCTATTTTGGATATTCTGGAAGCCCGGTATCCGGAATCCATGTGCGCCCTGCATTATAAAAAGGATTACGAACTGATGATCGCCGTGCGGCTGTCTGCCCAGTGTACGGATGCCCGGGTCAATCTGGTGACCCCCGGGCTTTTTGCCGCCTATCCCACCCTGGAAGCCATGGCTGCGGCCCCCATTGAGGATGTGGAAAACCATGTGCGCTCCTGTGGCTTTTACAAGCACAAGGCCCGGGACATTGTACTGGCCTGCCAGATGCTGCTGCGGGATTACGGCGGAAAAATCCCCGATACCATGGAGGAGCTTTTGAAACTTCCCGGGGTGGGCCGCAAAACCGCCAATCTGCTGCTGGGCGACCTCTACCAGGTCCCCGGGAGTGTGGTGTGCGACACCCACTGTATCCGCATCTGCGGCAAGCTGGGGCTGAGCCAGGGAAAAGAACCGGAAAAGGTAGAGCGGCAGCTGCGCTCCATTCTGCCACCGGAAAAAAGCAATGATTTCTGCCACCGGCTGGTTCTCTTTGGCAGGGAAATCTGCACTGCCCGGAATCCCAAATGCGGACAGTGTCCCTTGAGTCCTTTCTGCAGAGAGGCAAACGGCAGCACAAAATGAATTCTTCCCCCCTTGTCCGCATAGACTGTGGACAAGGGGGGTGGATTTTTTGTCCCGAAAAATACCACTTTTTTACAGTGCCATTTTGTTGACCTCCGTAAACCTGGTTCTGCGGATGGTCGGTACGGTCTTTGGGATTTATCTCTCCCGAAAAATCGGAGCCGAGGGGATCGGTCTTTTGCAGTTGACCATGTCTGTTGGGGGACTTGCCACGATTGCCGGTATCGGCGGTATTCGCACCGCCGCCATGTATCTGACCGCCGAGGAGTTGGGCTTCCACCGTCCCCAGGGTTTAAGGCGGGTGCTGTCCGGGTGCATGGTGTACAGTCTGGCGTGCAGTTTGTTTGTTGGGGTCCTTTTGTATCTGTTTGCGCCTAAAATCGCCCGGGACTGGATTGGAAACGCCGCCGCGGCAGCACCGCTGAGGCTGTTTGCGTTTTTCCTGCCAACCAGCTGCCTATGTGCCTTGATGACGGGTTTTTTTACCGGTCAAAACCGCATTGGCACCCTGGCAGTGGTAGAAATCGGAGAGCAGCTGGTGACCATGGCTGTCACCGTGGGGCTGCTGCGCTTCTGGGCAGGGACGGATGCAGGGCGGGCTTGCTGCGCCGTGATTCTGGGAAACGCCCTGGGGACCTGCGGGACCTTGACCGTATTGATCACCCTCTTTCTGCTTCAGCGCAATCCTTTAGGGCCGAGGCTTCCCATGGCCAGACGGGTCTTGTCCGCCGCCGGGCCGTTGGCCCTGGCAGATACCGCCAAATCCGGTATTTCAACCCTGGAAAACCTGATGGTCCCCAAGCGGCTGGCATTGGCCGTAACAAATCCTTTGGCACTGTTCGGCGTTCTCACGGGGATGGTTTTTCCGGTACTCATGTTCCCTGCCTGTATTCTCTTTGGTCTGTGCGAATTGTTGATTCCGGAGGTGGCCCGATGCCGGTGCAGCGGGCAGGAAAAACGGATCCGATATTTGCTGCACAAATCCTTAAAGCTGTCTCTACTGTACGGGCTTTTCTTTGGGGGGCTACTGTTTTTGCTGGCTCCAACGCTCTGTTCCCTGCTTTACCACAATGACACCGCGGGAACCCTCCTGCGGCTGTTTGCTCCACTGGTTCCGATGCTCTACTGCGATGCCATCACCGATGCCCTGACCAAGGGGCTGGGGCAGCAGCAATGGGCCATGCGGTTTAATATTTTTACCAGTGCTTTGGATGTTGCCATGCTGTTTTTCCTGTTGCCGGTATACGGTGTCCGAGGGTATTTTGCAAGCTTTCTCATTTCCCATGCCATCAACTTCTATCTGTCCATTCGGCATCTCCTGCACATCACTGGGGAAAAAATCTCCTGGTATGTGGTGGGAATGAGCTTTTTGTGCGGTGCGGGCAGTCTGTATGCCGCCGGTTTGGTGCCGACCCGGCCGGGGGTTCTTTGCTTTTTGATCCTCTTTCCCGGCGGGCTGTACCTGGCAAACGTTGTAGCCGACCAGGAACTCCGCTGGTTCCGGCATCTGATTCGGAGAAAGCCAAAAAACATACCGGCTTCCGAGCCATGAAACATAGCTGCTTCCCCGGTTGCTTTTTGAAGTCGGGGCTGATATAATAAAGGAAATTTATGCAAGGAGCCTGATACCATGCGTCTGGAAGCCATTCAATCTTGTCTGCACGGCAAGAACATTCCTTTTGAATACTGGGAAGAGGGAGACTGCGGCAGCATTTCCTTTCTCCACCGGGGGCTGAGCTACCACATCTGGGAGTATCCGGCACCGGAACGGGGTGCGGAAAGCAATGTGCGCACCGCCGGACGGAGCGAGGATTACGAGGGAGACTACGAGGCCAAAATTATTGAGATCTTGCAGGATTTCTGATCAATTTCTCATTGACTTTTTCTTCCTTTTCGCATAGAATAAAGGGCAAGATAAAAGGGAGTAAAGGGCGGGTTCGGCCCCGCTGCAAGATCTCGTCATCACGGCGTTTGCCCGGGGTTTTGCGTTATGCTTGAGACTTTTATCACAGTTTTGTGCTGTGATGAAGGTCTTCTTTTTTTCCTTCACGCAGCGAATTTCAAGGAGGAATACTATGGAAATCGCAAGCGTATTCGCAAATCTCTTGAATCTGACTCCCCAGATGCTCATCATGTATGCTCTGGGCGGATTCCTCATCTATCTGGCCATTGCCAAAAAAATGGAGCCAAGTCTTCTGCTCCCCATGGGCTTTGGCACCATTCTGGTGAATCTCCCCCTGTCCGGAGCCATCACCCAGGGGGATGTACCCGGGGCCTTAAGCGTGCTGTTTCAGGCGGGGCTGTCCAACGAGCTGTTTCCCCTGCTGCTGTTTATCGGCATCGGTGCCATGATCGATTTTGGGCCGCTGCTGGAAAAGCCCTGGTTGATGCTCTTTGGCGCGGCGGCTCAATTCGGCATTTTTGCCACCCTGATTCTGGCTGGCTTCTTCTTTGACCTGAAAGATGCGGCCTCCATTGCCATTATCGGCGCGGCAGACGGCCCCACCGCCATCTTTGTGGCCAATGTGCTGGGTTCTAAGTATTTAGGTGCCATTCTGGTGGCCGCCTACAGCTATATGGCACTGGTACCCATTTTACAGCCCCCGGTGATCCGGCTGGTCACTACCAAGAAAGAGCGGATGATCCGGATGCCCTATCAGAAAGGCAACGTTTCCAAGCGCACCCGGATTTTGTTCCCCATTCTGGTCACCATGCTCTCCGGCCTGGTGGCTCCTGCCAGTGCGGCCCTTGTGGGCTTTTTGATGTTCGGTAACCTCCTGCGGGAGTGCGGTGTGCTGAACGCCCTGTCGGAAACCGCCCAGACCACCCTGGCAAACCTTATTACCATTGTTCTGGGTCTCACCGTTTCCAGCCAGATCACCGCCGATGCTTTCTTGCGTCCGGATACCTTGCTGATTCTGGCTCTTGGCGGTCTGGCCTTTATTGGAGATACCATTGGCGGCGTGCTGTTTGCCAAGTTCGTCAATCTCTTCCTGCCCCAGGACAAGAAAATCAACCCCATGATCGGTGCCGCCGGAATTTCTGCTTTCCCCATGAGTGGCCGGGTGGTAAATCAGATGGGACTAAAAGAAGACAATCAGAATTTCCTGCTGATGTATTCCATCAGTGTCAATGTCTCCGGTCAAATTGCCTCCGTCATTGCCGGTGGCCTGATCCTCACCCTGATGGGTGTTTAAGGAGGTGAAGAAAATGCCCTATCCAAACGCTCTTGTTGAAACCCTGCCCATGCTGGTAAAGGGGATGCTCGGAATTTTCCTGGTGATCAGCACCATCGCTCTGATCACATGGCTTTTTAATAAACTTTTCCACTAAACACCAAAAAGGCCCCCAGGAATCAGCAGCAGTTGATTCCTGGGGGCAAATTTTTTGCAAAGGCATGGGGTTCCCATATTGTTTTTTCTTTGCAAAAAAGCTATAATAGCCTCAGACAGGATTGGAGGGATACTATGGCGAAGGACTACCAGGACTGGGACGCTTTGGGCCACAGCATCGAAGACATTATTGACCAGGCCATTAAATCTAAAAATTATCAGGAACTGAGCCGAACCATTACACATACCATTGACAAGGCCACATCCGCCGGGTCTGACGCCCTGTGGAAAGCACTGGACCTTTCCGGCACCATGCGCGCCCGTTCCAGCACCCAAAAAACAACGGTAACAACGACTACCACAACCGCTTCCCCGCAACCTCCAAAGGCCCAGCTGCCCGCCCTTTACGGCAGCCCCAACGGGCAGACGGCGACGGGCATTCTGAAAACCGTTTTTGGCGGTATGTTGACCATTGCCGGATTTACCCTTTCCCTGATTTCCGGTATTTTTGCATTGGTCGGCATGGCCGGTTCCTTTGTGGTCCCTTTGTGCTTTGGGGTGGGTTCTCTTGGCCTTGGCAGCTGGCTTTTGACCGGCGGCATCCGGGTTTTGGGTAGGGTCAGCCGTTATAAGGTTTACCTGAAAACCCTGGGACAGAAAACCCACATGAGCCTGGAACGTCTGGCCAGAAGCGTGGGAAAAAACGAGAAGTTTGTCCGCAAGGAACTGTCCGGCATGATCGATGAGGGGCTGTTTCTGGAAGGACACTGGGACAAGGAGCAACAGAACCTGATTACCAGCAACGAAACATTCCAGAGCTTTGAGAAAAGCCGCATGGAGCTGGAAGCCCGGCAGCGGGAGGAAGCCGCAAGGGCGACTGTGACGGCTCCGGCAAAAACCGTTTCCCCCAAGGTTCAGGAGGTCCTGGACCGGGGCAATGCCTATTTGCAGGAAATTCGGCGGTGTAACGATGAGATTCCCGGAGAGGAGATTTCCGCAAAAATTGACAGGATGGATGCCATTGTCCTGAGAATTTTTGAGCGGGCGGAAGCCCACCCGGAGATCATTCCGGATCTGAAAAAGCTGATGGACTATTACCTGCCCATGACCATCAAGCTTCTGAATGCCTATGCGGACATGGACCGACAGCCCATCCAGGGCGAGACCATTCTGGCCTCCAAGCAGGAAATTGATGCCACCCTGGACACCTTGAATCTGGCCTTTGAAAAGCTGCTGGATTCCGTTTTCCAGGACACGGCCATGGACGTATCCAGCGACATTTCCGTATTGCACACCCTTTTGGCCCAGGAAGGGCTGACTGGGGATGATTTTAAAAATAACGTAAAGGAGTAACCCCATGGAACACGAATTTGAAAACCAGGAATCGGTTCCCACTCTGACTCTGGAACCGGAGCTGGAAGAAGTCCAACTTGCCCCCAAGGAAGAAACCGCCCCCGTGGAGGCTCCCATTCCTCAGCCGGTGCTAACCCCTCAGGAGCAGCAAATGGTGACGGACTTTGCCGCCAAAATTGATTTGGAAAACACCAACCAGGTGCTTCAATACGGCGCAGCCGCCCAGAAGAAAATGGCGGACTTCTCCGATGCCGCCCTGGCCAA
Organism: uncultured Oscillospiraceae bacterium; assembly: GCA_934593275.1. GTDB lineage: Bacteria > Bacillota > Clostridia > Oscillospirales > Oscillospiraceae > Faecousia. The sequence goes on from CAKTQE010000032.1 coordinate 13,782, forward strand.
TGTCCGCACCCAGGATTTGGGGGAGATCGGTGACCTGATTGTGAATGTGGTGGGAGAGCTGAAAGGCTTTGACAAAGAGGAACCCAAGGGTTTTCTGGGCTTCTTCAAAAAGCAAAGTGACAAATTGGAGTTGATGAAAAGCCGCTACGACAAGGCCGAGGTCAACGTAGAGAAAATCAGTGATGCTTTGCAGCAGCACCAGGTTCGGCTCTTAAAGGACTCTGCGGTGCTGGACAAAATGTACGAGCAGAATCTGGCCTACTTCAAGGAATTGACCATGTATACCCTGGCCGGCAAGCAAAAGCTCCAGGAGGTACGGGAGGGCAAGCTGCGGGACTTGGAAGCCACCGCCCAGCGGACGGGCCTTGCCGAGGATGCCCAGGCCGCCAGGGACTTGGCTGAAAAATGCAACCGGTTTGAAAAGAAAATCTATGACCTGGAACTGACCCGCACCATCTCCATCCAGACTGCTCCGCAAATCCGCATGATTCAGAACAACGACACCGTGATGGTGGAGAAAATTCAGACCACCCTGGTAAATACCATTCCTCTGTGGAAAAACCAGATGGTTCTTGCCCTGGGTATCGCCCATTCTACGGAAGCGGCCCAGGCCCAGCGGCAGGTCAATGACGTGACCAACGCACTGCTGAAATCCAATGCCGAGAAGCTTCGCCTGGCCTCCACGGAAACCGCCAAAGAGGCGGAACGGGGCATCGTAGATCTGGAAACCCTGAAACAGACCAACGCCCAGCTCATTCAGACCCTGGATGATGTGATGAAAATCCAGTCCGATGGCCGCGCCCAGAGACAGGCCGCCGAAACGGAAATGGCAAAAATGGAGCAGGAGCTTAAAAACAAGCTGCTGCAAATCCGAAACGGGAAATAAAAATAGTACAAAAAACTCGGGTGGTTCGTTGAAACCGCCCGAGTTTTTTATATCATTCTTCGTTTGTTGTCATAAGAAGCTTTTGCAGCAGCATCAAATCCATCAAATCAATTTTTCCGTCAGCGTTCAGGTCGGCGTTTCCGGTTTCCACCGGGATATTCTGGCCCGCCAGGTAGCGGCGCAGACGTAACAGATCTGCGGAGGTAATGCGTCCGTCACCGTTGACATCACCGGGAATGCCCACGGTGACCTGCACGGAACCGGCACTGGTATCCACCGCCACAAGCTCTGCCTGGGCGTTGACACCGGAAGCCTCCGTCAGTGTGACAGGAATTTCCCCCTGGGGGGCATCCTGGGCGATTCTGAAATCCAGGGTCAGAACCACGCCGTTTTTGTCCGTTTCATCGGGCTGGAGCCACAGGGCCTTTTCGCCCTCGCCAATGCCCACCGTCCAATCGCCCAGGGCAAAGGTCTCGGAAGTGCAGTCAAAATCCTCCAGGGTCAGGCGGCTTTTGTCGTAGTCGATCTGGAAATTTAGGCCGCACAGGCCGGGGTTGTCAGTCAGGGTGATTTCCAACCGGACTTTCTGCCCCGGCTGGGCACTGGCCTGGGCCACCGTCAGCAGGGGTACCTGGGTCCGGGTCTTGCCGGATGTCTCGGTTTTCGTTGCATCGGTGGTTTCCTCTGGGACGGTGGTTTCGGCATTCTCTGCTCCGTCATTCTCGGACGGCTCCGCCGAGTCATCCTGAGGTGCCGTTTCTTCTGAAAGCTCCGAAGACTCCAAGACTACAAATTCGATGTTCCGTTCCTTGGCAAAGGTTTCCGCCGCAGTACCGATAAAGCCCATGATTTGTTGGGCGTCATCCAGCGCATCCTCATCAATTTCTTCAATGGACTCCGGAAAAGTCACCGTAGATAGCTTCCGGCACAGGGTAAATGCCCCGGCGTCTACTGCCGTGATCCCCTCTTCCAGAATAACGTCCGTAATATCTCCCCGCATCTCGTCCCAGGGGTAGTAACGCTGCCCCTCCGGCAGTGCCACTGCGCCGGTACCCGTTACCGTCAGCACACCGCCGCTGAGCTGCCAGGTGCCGCCGGACCAGCTGCCCGCGCCATCCCGGAGCTTGCGGCTGTCGATTTGGTGGAATTTGCCGCCGCTGGCGGTTATGTAGTCCTGAACCCCTGTACCGGCAGTACAGTTGATGATGGTTGCCTTTTCAAAGGCGTTATCCCCTACCCAGGCAACACTTCCCGGAACGAATACGCTGGTCAGACCTGTACACCCGGAAAAGGCCTTTTCTCCAATGCCCACAAGGCCCTCCGGCAATGTCACCCAGTTGATGGCGGCGCAATTTTCAAAAGCACTGTCATGGATATACCGCAACCCCTGGGGAAGGGTCACAGAGGAAAGGGCCGTACAGTCCTTCAGGGCCTCCGCCTGGATGGCGGTAATGCCGTCATCCACCCGCAGGCTCTTGATTTCCTCTTTCCGGTCCTCCCAAGGGAAGGGCTGGGCAAAATCCATTTCCCCCTGGCCGGTGATGCACAGCACCCCCTCTTCCAGAGACCAGCCCTGTTCCGGCTCCTCCGCCGCTGCCCCTGCCGCCAGCAGGAACAAAACGGAAACGCACAAGACGGCGGACAGTATCGCTTTCAAACTTCTCATGGTTCTCCCCCCGATCGTTCTTTACGGGTTTTCTTTCTCCTGTGCCTCAGGTGCCTGTTCCGGCTCCTGGGCAGCATTGACATAGGCCATCAACTCTTCGCCGGTAATGGTTTCCTTTACCAGCAGATATTCCGAAATTTCGTCCAGCAATCCCCGGTTTTCCGTCAGAATCCGGGTGGCGTCAGCGAAAGCACCGTCCAGAAGCTTCTGAACCTCTTTATCCACCTGGGCCGCCGTATCCTGGGAACAATCCATATAGGCCTGGCCGTCCAGGTAGCTGTTCTGCACGGTGGCGGTGGTCATCAAACCCAGTTCCTTGCTCATGCCATACTGGGAGACCATGTTTCTTGCAAGGGAGGTAGCCCGCTGCAAATCGTTGGCCGCACCTGTTGTTTGGGCACCGAATACCAGCTGCTCCGCCGCCCGGCCGCCTACCAGGCTCTTGAGTTCCACTTCCAGCTCCTGCCGGGTGGACAGGAACTTTTCTTCCTCCGGCAGATACATGGTATAGCCCAGTGCGCCGGAGGTATGGGGTACGATGGTAATTTTAGAAACGGGCTGGGCATGTTTTTCCAGAGCGGAAACCAGAGCATGGCCCACCTCATGGTAGGCAACCAGCCGTTTTTCCGTTTCCGTCAGCACCGTGTTCTTCTTTTCGGTTCCTGCGATGACCGTTTCAAAGGAAACCAGCAGGTCCTCCTGGTTCACAGCTTTCCGGCCCATACGCACTGCCCGAAGAGCCGCCTCATTCACCAGGTTCGCCAGGTCCGCACCGACTGCACCGGCAGTGGCCTGGGCAATTTTCTTCAAATCCACATCCTCTGCCAGCTTGATTTTCCGGGTATGGACCTTTAAGGTATCCAACCGTCCCTGATAGTTGGGCCGGTCAACAATGATCCGCCGGTCAAACCGACCGGGGCGCAGCAGGGCCTTGTCCAGAATCTCCGGCCGGTTGGTAGCCGCCAGACACACAATGCCCTTGGACGGCTCAAAGCCGTCGATCTCACTTAAAAGCTGATTGAGGGTCTGCTCCTGCTCGGAATTATTGCCGTAGCGGTTATCTCTGGCCCGGCCTACCGCATCGATCTCATCAATGAAGATGATACAAGGCGCAACCTTTGCAGCCTGCTGAAACAGGTCTCTGACCCGGCTGGCACCCATGCCTACAAACATTTCCACGAAGTCCGAGCCGGAAATGGAGAAGAACGGCACGTCCGCCTCTCCCGCCACAGCCTTGGCAAGCAGGGTCTTACCGGTACCGGGAGAGCCTACCAGCAATGCGCCCTTGGGAAGTCTGGCACCGATTTCCGCGTATTTCTGGGGATTATGGAGAAAATCAATGATTTCTTTCAGGGATTCCTTGGCCTCGTCCTGGCCGGCCACATCCTTAAAGGTCACGCCGGTCTGCTTTTCCATGTAAACCTTGGCCTTGCTCTTGCCAAAACCGCCCATCATGCCGTCACCGCCCATGCGCTTGGTCAGAGTCCGCATAAACAGGAACAAAATGGCAAAGGTAATGCCGTAGTACAGGATCATCAGGATCATGGAATTGTCTTCCTGCACCTGCCAATCCGGCACGACCCCTTCTTCCACCATGGCATTGTACATAGACAGCCAGTCGCCGCTGGGCATACCGGTGTAGCAAGCCCGCTGCTGGGAGGCGGGTTTGGCTGCCTCTTCCTTGGTAAGGTAGTAAATGCGCGCCCCACGTCGCTGGACCTCGGCCAGCTCATGGTTGGTCATTGCCGAATAAAAATCCGCATAGGTGGTTTCCGTATACTGGCTGTCAGATACCATATTGTAGATCCAGCCAAACAGCAGCACCAGGGCCAGAGCAATGATCAGGGGCGTCCAAAAATTTTTCTTGGGATTGTTCCCACCGGGCTTTTTTTCATTTGGCCCGTCTTTTTGTTCGTAGCTCATATATTTAATGCCTCCTCAGGCTTATTCACAGGGTATCATATCACATTTTTGCACCGCTGGCAATGAATGATTCCCGGTTTGCGGTAAATTTTCTGTGAATGCCTGGGATTCACCGGAATTTACGAAAAATAAGAGTTGTGAAATGAGAGAAAATCTGATATAATACGGAATAAATATGTATAACTCAAAAGACGAATACTGGAGATGAACCCAATGAACGATAAAAGAAACGACCGTTTTCGCCGTCCCCGGGAGGGGCAGCGTCCCCAGGAAGTCCCCCAGGAGGAAACCGAGGGCCAGTTGGAGGGCCGCAACGCCATCCAGGAAGCCCTGAAAAGCGGACGGACCATTGACAAGCTCTTTATTGCCTCCGGCGATACCGACAAGGGCTTGCAGCGTCTGGCCGCCCAGGCCAAAGAGGCCGGGGCCGTAGTAGTGCCGGTGGACCGCCGGAAGCTGGATGCCATGTCCTTTACTCGGTCCCACCAGGGCGTGATTGCCCTGGCCGCCGCCCATGAATACTACTCCATTGACGATATTCTGGCTGAGGCCGCCCAGCGGGGGCAAGCTCCCCTCATCGTGATTTGCGACGAGCTGTCTGACCCCCACAACTTAGGTGCCATTCTCCGGTCTGCCGAGTGTGCCGGTGCCCACGGCGTCATCATCCCCAAGCGACGCAGTGTGGGCCTTACAGCCACCGTTGCCAAGGCCTCTGCCGGAGCCATGGAATACATGAAAGTGGCCCGGGTCACCAATATCAACGCTGCCATGCAGGAACTCAAGGACAAGGGTGTCTGGATTTTTGGCACCGCCGCTGAAGGGGCCATCCCCATGTACCGGGCGGATTTGAAAGGCCCCACCGCCATTGTCATTGGCAACGAGGGCGTGGGCATGAGTCCCCTGGTCCGTAAAAACTGCGATGTAACGGTTTCCATCCCCATGGCAGGAAACATCAGCTCCCTGAACGCCTCTGCCGCCGCTTCCATCTTGCTGTATGAGGCGGTGCGCCAGCGACTGGGATAAGCCCGGAGGTAGCATATGGATAACCAAGAAAACCTGGAAGAACTTCAGGAATTTGACCTGGAAGCCATTTTAAATGAATTCCACGAGGACCCGGAAGATACGCAGGAAACTGGGCAAGACAGCCCCGTCTCCCCCACACTCCCCTCTCTGGATGATACAGAGGAAGTTCTGGAAATTCAGGAGACCACGGAAGCTTCGGAAGAAGCAGACACCGCTTTTGACGATGAACTCTCCGATTTGCTGGGCGACCTGGGCGATTTGGAAGAACCGGAGGTTGCCGAAAAGGCAGACCTGGAGGATACGCAGATTTTTGATGTGACCGAGGTCTCTCCAAAATCCCAGGAGGATGCCGCTTCCGTAAGCCAAGACACCTTGCGCTTTGGTGAGGAACTGCCCCTCAAGCAGGAGAACACCGAAAAAGAGGAACCCATTCCCATTCGCACCGGTCTGCGGGAGTTGCGGCGAAAAATTATTGCGGGTCCGGAAAAACGGTACTATGAATTGGCCGACCAGGGGGTGTTCTCCCTGCAAATCGCCATTGTGCTGAATCTGTTGCTGGTGGTCTTCTGCATTGGCTCCAGTGCCATGTTTGCCGCCGGTGTGATTCCCGAAAACCGTCTGCGGTTTGTGATTTTCACCCAGGTGCTGTCCATGCTCTTATCGGCCCTGCTTGGCTGCTACCAGCTGCTGGACGGGCTGGGAGAGCTGCTCCACGGGCGATTCACCATTAACACCTTGCTCTTTTTCACACTGGTTTCCTGCTGTGTGGATGCGGTTTTCTGCTTCCAGGAACTGCGGATCCCCTGCTGCTCCGGCTTCGGGCTGCAAATGACCTTTGCGCTGCTGGCCCGGTATCATCGCAGGACCACAGAGACCTATCAGATGGACACCCTGCGAAAGGCCAACCATTTAAATGCCACTGTAAAAGAGGCCAACTATTTAGACGGCAAGCCCGCATTGCTGCGGACTCCGGGAGACGTAGACGCCTTTACGGAGAATTATCAGAAGCCCTCCCGTCCTGAAAAACTTCAGGGACTGTACTGTCTGCTGAGTCTGCTGGTCTGCCTGGGGCTTGGGGCCTTGGCGGGAACCAAATACTCCCTGAGCCTGGGCGTTCAGGTATTGTCCGTCTCCCTGATGGCCGCCGTACCCGCCAGCTTCTTCGTGACACTGACCCGGCCCGCCTGTATTCTGGAACATCGGCTGCATATGGTGGGCAGCGTGATCTGCGGTTGGCAGGGCGTGACCAAGCTCCGCGGCAAGGCCTGCTTTCCCCTGACTGATGATGACCTGTTTCCCATTGGCTCTACCAAGCTCAATGGCGTAAAGTTCTACGGCAACCGGGAGCCGGAACAGATTTTGTCCTATGCCTCCTCCCTGATTTCCGCCGCCGGTGGCGGACTGGTGCCTCTGTTCCAGAATATGCTGAAAAACCGGGGCGGCAGTGAATACCCAGTCACGGAATTCCGGGACTACGGTTTGGGCGGCGTCGGCGGCGTGATCCGTGGGGAAGCCGTGCTGCTGGGCAACCTGGAATTTCTGCAAAGCATGGATGTATATATTCCCCAGGGTACCACCGTATCCCAGGCCGTGTATATGTCCATTGGAGGGGAACTCAGCGCGGTGATCGCCATTTCCTACGCAAAAATGCGCTCCTCTTCCGCAGGACTTACCTCCCTTGGAGGCTACCGGAAAGTGCAGCCCGTGATGCTGACCGAGGACTTTATGCTCACCGGCGAGTTCCTGCACAACAAGTTCTCCATCAACACCAGAAGATTCCTCTTCCCGGACCGGGAAACCAAAAAAGCACTGGCGGCGCACCGTGCTGACCCGGAGGCAGTGCCGCTGGCCCTCTCCACCCGGGACGAGCTGGTAGGTGCCGTTTACCCCATCACCGGTGCCAACGCCCTGTATACCGCTTGCCGGTTGGGAATGCTGATCCACGTTTTGGGCGGCATTGTAGGAATGCTCATTATGTTCGCCCTGGCTTTCCAGGGAAGCACCGAATTGCTGACCCCCACCAATGTACTGCTGTATCAGCTGATCTGGATGGTTCCCGGAATGCTGGTAACGGAGTGGGCAAGAACCGTATAAATTCCTATTACAAAGCCCCGGGCTGCCATAGCGGCGGCCCGGGGCTATTTGTTTGTTTACAGTGCGGTAACAGGGGCTTCTTCCCGGGGAATTGCTTTTCCCAGGGCGTAGTAGGCGGCAAAGAGCGCAAACAGTGTCACATTATGGCCGATCATACAGCCCCAGGCTGCCACCAGGCCCAGGCCCAGAATTCTGGTACAGATGAACGTTCCAAAAATACGGATACACCACATGCCCAGGATGTTAAACACAAAGGGCGGCACCGTGCGGCCAATGCCCTGCATAATGCCTTCCAGCACAATGGGAACTCCGTAGAATGGCTCGGAAATGGCCACCATCCGCAATACCGTTGTCCCCAGAGCCTTGACCTGGGGGTCTTTGGTGAAAATAGACATGAGCTGAGGGGCGAAAATCAGCAGCAGACCTCCGGTCACCACCATGAGACCTACTTCCAGAGGGAGAATGGTCCCAGCCAGGGACTTGAGTTTCTTATGGTCCCTGGCTCCCAGAGCATTTCCGGCCAAGGTAGCCGCGGCGGTCTGCATACCCCAGCCGGGTACATAGAACAGCGACTCTACCGTATTGGCAATGGTATGGGCAGCGGTGGAGGTATCCCCCAGGGCGTTGATCATGGCCGCAAAGGCCACATAGCCCAGAGAGGTTCCGAAGCGTTGGAGCATATTAGGAAAGGCCACGTGCCAACAGGGCTTCAAAATCTCCCCGTCCGGCAGGAACCGCTGGCCCTTGGGGGAAAGCTCCGGATGCTTCCACAGCCGGATGGTCATGGCAACGCCGCCGTAAACATAGGCCACCGCACTGGCCACCGCCGCGCCGTTGATGCCCCAGCCCGCACCCCACATGGGGATGGACAGGCCGAAAAAACGCACCTGGCGGCTGGAATAGATCAGCAGGTAGTTTAAGACAATATTGATCAGGTTCATGTTCAGGCTCACCCGCATGGGGGTACGGGTGTCCCCCACGGAGCGCAGTACCGTGGCAAAAATAATACTGGCCGCCCGGAAAAGCATGGGAGAATACAAAATGAGAAAATACTGAGAGGCCTGGTCCCGGATGGACACATCCACCTGCATCCAGCGGGTGATTTTTCCGCTAAGCCCGGTGGTCACAGCGGTAAACAGCAGCCCCACCAGCAAGGTCACGGTCACGGCCTGGGCAGATGCCCGTTTGGCCCGCTGCTGGTCCCCTGCCCCATAGCACTGGGAAATCAAAGCCAGAAAACCAACGCCCACGGCGGAAACCGTACTGCCTACCAGCCAGGAGACCGTAGCGGTAGCACCCACCGCGGCGGTGGCCTGGGTTCCCAGGGTGCCTACCATGGCCGTATCGATGTATTGTACTGCCGTTTGCATCAGCTCTTCCAGCATGGTGGGCCATGCCAGGGTGAAAATCAAAGCCAGCATCTTTCTATCCAATCTTCTGTTCATCTTTCTATCCTTCCTGGGCGTTGTGCCTGAATTTGTATTATACACAGATTGCCCCGGTTCCGTCAAGGCAAAAAAACGCTCCGAGCCGTTTCGGCGGCTCGGAGCGTCTGTATTAATGGCTTAGTGCACCCGGGTTTCGATTTCTTTCAGAACTTTCTCAATGAACGCCTGAAGCTGCATAGTCTCCGTCTCGTCGGTATCCCGGTTCCGAACGGAAATGGTACCCTCCTCGGCCTCCTTGGCACCCAGAATCAGCATATAGGGCGCGCGGTCAATCTGGCGGGCCTCCCGGATTTTATAGCCGATCTTCTCGCTGCGCTCGTCCAGCTGGGTGCGGATGTTGGCATCTTCCAGAGCCTGGTTGACCTGACGGGCATAGTCCATGGTCTTTTCGGAAACCGGCAGGACCTTGACCTGCAGGGGGGCCAGCCACACGGGGAACTTGCCCTTGGTCTCCTCGATCATATAGGCCATGAAGCGGTCCAGAGAACCCAGGATGGCCCGGTGCAGCACCACAGGGGTCTGCTCGACACCGTTGGAATCCACATACTTGAGGTCAAACTTGGCAGGCAGACAGAAGTCCAGCTGGCAGGTAGACAGGGTGTACTCCGCACCTACGGCGGGCTTTACGTTGACGTCCAGCTTGGGGCCGTAGAAGGCGGCCTCACCGATTTCCTCGGTGAAGTGGATGCCCAGCTCCGTCAGCACCTCCCGCAGAGCAGACTCGGCCTTCTCCCACATGGCATCATCCGGATGGTACTTGACCTTGTCGGCAGGATCCCGCAGGGACAGGACACAGCGATAATCGGTAATGCCAAAATCCTGGTAGACATCGGAAATCAGCTTGACCACCCGGGCCACCTCGTCCTTGATCTGGTCAGGGGTCACAAACAGGTGGGCATCGTTCTGGCAGAAATGACGGCCACGTTCAATGCCTTTCAGGGTGCCGGAGGACTCATAACGGAAATCGTGGGCGATCTCACCGATCCGGATGGGCAGTTCCCGGTAGGAATGGGGCCGGTTGGCGTAGATCATCATGTGATGGGGGCAGTTCATGGGACGCAGGACAAAGCTCTCGCCATCCACTTCCATGGCGGGGAACATATTGTCTTTATAGTGCGCCCAGTGACCGGAGGTCTGGTACAGGGCCACGGTACCCACGCAGGGGGTCATGACGTGCTGATAGCCCAGCTTCCGTTCCTTTTCCTTGATATAGTTTTCCAGCTCCTGCCAAACCGTATAGCCTCTGGGCAGGAACATGGGAAGACCCCGGCCCACCAGCTCATCGGTCATAAACAGGCCCATTTCCTTACCGATCTTCCGGTGGTCTCTGGCCTTGGCCTCCTCCTGCTGCTTGAGGTACTCGTCCAGCTCCTCCTGGGAGGCGAAAGCAACGCCGTTGATACGGGTCAGCATCTTGTTGCTGGCATCGTTTTTCCAGTAAGCACCGGACTGCTGGGTGATTTTAAACGCTTTCAGGCCCTTGGTGTAGGTCATGTGGGGTCCGACACACATATCGATATAGTCGCCCTGCTGGTAGAAGCTGATAATGGCATCCTCAGGCAAATCCCCGATATGCTCCTCTTTATACTTGGCGTGACGCTCCTGCATGAGCTTGATGGCGTCGGCTCTCGGCAGGATAAAGGGCTTGATGGGCAGATTGGCCTTGACGATCTTCTTCATCTCTTTTTCAATGGCCAGCAAATCCTCATCGGTAAGCTTCTTGTCACCAAAGTCTACATCGTAGTAAAAGCCCTTTTCCGTGGCAGGGCCGTAGGCAAAGTCCGCATCGGGGTAAAGATGCTGGATGGCCTGGGCCATGATGTGGGCCGCGGTGTGCCGCAGAACGTGCTGCACTTCCTCGGCAGGGCATTCGGCAACGGTTCCGTCATTGTAAATGATTTTCATAGCGATTCTCCTTTTTGAGTGTAGGGACGCAAAAAAGCACCCCTGGATTCCCAAGGGTGCCTTGAAAGCACGGTTCCACCTTGATTTTTCACTCATCACCCACTGTCGCAGGGTTCCCCTCGGCCCGCTTGCGCCAACGGCTTTCTCACGGGCAGCTCCGGAGTGGTATCACCCAAGGCACCGGGACACGCTT
>CAKTQE010000033.1 GCA_934593275.1 uncultured Oscillospiraceae bacterium
TCGTTTCTCTCCTTTTTGTCATTTGATGAGTTGTCCAAAATCATTATACCACATTCGTTCGCTCGGAATGACATGCCGGGGGGTGGTTTCGTTCAACCTAACAGGTTATATTTGCAACGGAGCCAGCCCCTCGCCGGGGCTGGAGTGGCGATGAATCATCGCCGCTACATTGCGTATACCGTTGTACGTAACGGGTGTAGCGGCGGCAACCTGCCGCCACCCGGCCCGCAGGGCCGGAACCGTGGTACATTTACATTTGTAACGACAAATGGAAAAACGTTTTCATTGCATTGGGTGGTACCATTCAACCGCACGGGTTGTATTTACCACGGTGCCAGCCCCTCGCCGGGGCTGGAGTGGCGTTGGGTCAACGCCGCTACATTGTACCGTGTATTGGGTTATACCATTCAACCGAACAGGTTGTTTTTGCCACGTGGCGGGTGAACGGTACCACCCCATATACGGAACAATGCCCCGGCGGATGTTGGTTTACCATCCGCCGGGGTGATATTTTGTGGGGTTATTTGGAATATGCTTTTCTATGTCGGATTTCGCCAAAGGGCGGGGGTGGTAGTTGTGGATAGTGACGGATGTGCGTATAACCTGTTTGTTTAAATTATTGTGATGCCTCCTGTGCGGAAGCCCCTCCCATCACAACACCTCCCGCGCTGATGACCACAATCACTACCCCCAGCATTTGCAGGGGCGTAAAGGCATCATGGAGGATGAGTACGCCGGATACAACGGAGATCACCGGCACCAGATTGGAGAGGATCGCGCTTTGGGTGGGGGTGATTTTCCGAATGGCATCGTTCAGCAGCAGCAGGGCCACTACAGATACCAGAATGCCCAGATAGCATATGGCCATCCACAGCGGAGGGCTTGTCCATACCGCAAGGTTCAGTTCTCCCCTAAGAATACCGGGAAGTGCCAGCAGGGTAAAGCTTACGGCACCCATTCCGATTTGAAAATAGCTTTTTTCCTCAACGGTAAAAATCGCCGCGTATTTTTTATTCAACACGGTAAACAGGCTGCTGCTAAGTGCCGCACCCAGCAGCAGGAGAACGCCTTCCAAAGACGTGCCATCCCCAAAGTTCCCCAGGCTGATGAAAATCGCTCCTACCACTGCCAGCAGCGCGCAGAGTACCTGACGGCGGTTGACGCGCTCCCGCAGAACCAACAGGCTTACCACCATGGTCACGACCGGAATCGCTGCCATAATGCTGCCAGCCATGGCGGAAGAGGTGTAGTAGGTGCCGTAATTGTCACACAGAAACCCGATAACCGGATAAAGCAGCCCCATGAGGCACAGTTTTTTTACAGGTTTTCCCCGGTAGTTGACACGGATGAGCCGAAAAAGCAGCAGCAGGGTCATCACCGCAAAGGCCAGTACATAGCGAACGCAAAGCAGCTGCTCCGGGGTGATGTATTCAAAGGCAATGGAACACATCAAATAGCTAAAGCCAAAAAGCGCGGAGGCGGCAGTGGCCTCCAGCATTCCGATGGTCTGTTTTTTCATATTTCCGAAATTACAGGCCGCCGCGGGGGTGCCGCGGCGGCTTGCCTTTCTTTGCTCAGTTCCAGCCGATGGCGGACAGAACGATCAGGGATGCCCATGCCACAAGGGCCAGAACGGCCAGCTTGGGCAGGACCCACTTGGCGTACTTGTTGTAAGGGATTTTGGCCAGAGCCAGGGCTGCCACGGTGGTACCCAGAACGGGGGAGATGATGTTGGTCAGCTTGTCGCCGTAGAGGAACGCCTGAACGCCAACCTGCAGGGATACGCCCAGCATTTCACACATGGGCTGCAAAATGGGACACAGGACGGCAACTTTGGCGGAAGCCGAGGGAATAAAGAGATTGATAAAGGTGATGACGACGGACATGCCAACGGCGGCAATGCCGGTACTCATGCCTTGCAGGGGCTTGCAGGCGTAGTAGACAATGGTGTGCATGATGTTGCCCTGGGTCATGACCAGGCTCAGCGTTGCGGCGCAGCCGATGATGAAGCTGACAAAAGCCATGGTGGCGGTACCCTTGGCAAAAGCGTTGCCGATTTTGTCAAAGCTGAACTTCTTTACGAGACCGATCAGAATGGCGATCAGCAGCTGGGAGGCAGCCAGTGCGCCGTTGCCCATCTTGAGGACGCTGACGACCAGAATGCCCACGATGGGCTGCAGCAGGAACAGTACAACCGCGACAACAGAACGCATATCCAGCGCGACTTCCTTAACGGCACTGCGCTCATTGGAAGCGTTTTCGGTCAGCCACTCGCTGGGGTCCAGAATGGAGTTCTTGGGGTCTTTGGCGACCTTGCGCACATAGCGCATGACGCACAGCAGAGCGACAACGCTCAGCAGGAGCAGAATGACGATCCGAAGACCCATGCCGGAGTACAGGGGGACTCCCATGGTCAGCTGGGGCAGCATGGCACCGGTGGTGGGGCTGCTCATACCGCCGATGTGGTAGGCCAGCAGAACGATGGACATGCCGCAGACCGGGTCCAGCTTCAGCTTCTTGGCGAATTCCAGACCAATGGGAACCATGGCGATGATCTGGTCACCACCGGCAAAAGCACCGATGAAGCAGTAGATGAAAAACACGATGGGGAACAGAACATTGATGCCCTTGTCCTTGAGCTTCCACAACGCCCAGTCCACAACGTCATCAATGGCACCGGTGGCCAGAATGACACCGCTGAAGCCGCCGGCTACCAGCAGCAGACCGACGATCAGGCCGGAGTTTTTCAGGCCGTCCAGAATCAGGCACAGGGCTTGCCAGGGATTTACAGGGGTCTGGGCATCCAGAAATGTAAACTGGTCGCCCAGCAGCTTGCCGGTTTCCGGGTCTTTTGCGAATTGACCTGCCGGGATGACATAGGTCAGCAGGCTCATGACCATCAGAATTCCCAGAATCAGGAACATGATGTGGGGCATTTTAAAGCCGCGTTTTTTCTTTTCCAAAGTCTCTGCCATTGATAATTGCTCCTCTCAAAAGTTTTATGTTTTTGACGGTTTACACAGATGAATGTTTCCATTCATCCAATTTCTGAATCACGGCGCACCAGAGTTTTGTACGGCTGAACATGGTGTCCACAACGGCATATTCCCGGTCCGTGTGGTTCCATTCGCCCAGAACGCCGCAGCTGCAAAGGGTGGGGGTCCCGGCGGATGCCATCTGCACGGCATCGCTACCGCCGCCCAGGAAGATGTGGGACATCTCCCCAAAGCCGTTGGCTTTGCTGATGTCATTGCAGAACTGCCACAGTGCCATATTAGACTCTGTCTGCTCATAAACATGGAGGACCTGGGTCGGGCGTTGGTAGGTGGTCGTGGTACCCTCAACAAAGGTTTTGGCCATCAGCGCGTCCAGCTCTTCCAGGACCCGGGTGATTTCGGAATTCTTGGCAAAGCGTCCGGAAAATGTAACTTCACAGTGGTCCGGAACGGAGTTCCACATCTTGCCGCCCTGGACAACGGCAACATTCATATGGGTCCCTGTTTCCATATCGGTCATGGCATCGATGGCCAGCATCTTATGCGCGGCTTCCACAATGGCGTTCCGTCCCGCTTCAAAGTTGTTGCCGGAATGGGCAGATACACCGGTCACGGAGAACGAACCGATAAAGCCACCTTTTCGCCCAACGCACACGGCATTGTTGATAGGCCCGGTTTCCATATTCAAGGCACAGATACATCCCTGGGCCGCGTCCCGGATCAGCGGGGTCACGTCAAAGTGGTACTTGCCGCCCTCTTCATCGCCGCAGAACACAATGCGGATGGGCCGCTCCCGGAAACCGGCAGCTTCCAGGGCCTTGATGGTGTAGAGCGCAATGATAATGCCGCCTTTCATATCCAGGCATCCAGGGCCATGGGCCTTTCCCGCTTCATCAATGCGGAACGGGGACGGGCCAAACTGGCCCTTGCGGAATACGGTATCGTAGTGTCCGCCCAGAAGGATCGGCTTGCCGGGACGGTCCGCGCCGATCACACCGGTGAGAACCTGGGGTGCCTGGGGATTGGGCCGATGGAGGGTACAGTTGACACCTGCCTCCGTAAAAATCCGGCGCAGATGCTCCACAACCGTGTCCATGGCTTCCGGCTCATTGGCTGTTCCCTCCAGATCAACCAGCGTTTTCCACTGCTCCAGAATCTCCTCACGGTGGGTGTCAACGTATGATTCAATGATGTTCTGCATAGACGGAAACTCCTTTCACCTGATTTTATAGAGCCTCAACAGCCTTGCGCAGCCGTTCCAGACCCTCTTGAATATATTTGGTGGGGCAGGCCAGATTCCAGCGTTCGAAGCCATCGCCCTCCTCTCCAAAAATGTAGCCCTCGTCAAAGAACAGCTCCGCTTTCTCCTGCATAAAGGTTTCCAGTTCTTTGCCGCTCATGCCCAATGCCCGGCAATCCAACCACTGCAGATAGGTCCCCTCCAAAGGAATGACCTTGATTTGGGGCAGATAGGTGGCAATATACTGCTCTACCAGCTTCCGATTGGTGTCGAGAACCTGCATCAGCTCTTCATACCACTCGCCGCAGGTATCGTAGACCAGTTCCCCGACCTTGTAGGCAAACATATTCAGTGCCAGCATCCCCATGGATTTGTGGTACTCGTTGTACCGTTCACGGAGCTTGGGGTTTGGAATGATGATATTGGAGACCTGTACACCGCCCAGGTTGAACGTTTTGCTGGGGGCGGTGCAGAAGATGTTGTTCTGGGCGATTTCTTCAGACAGCGTGGCCAGTACCGTGTGCTTATGGCCGGGGAATACAAAATCAAAGTGGATTTCATCGGATAGGATCATCACGCCGTTGGAATTGCAGATGGAGGCCAGCTTGCGCAGCTCGTCCTCTGTCCAGACCCGGCCAATGGGATTGTGGGGGGAGCAGAGGATCATCAGCTTGGTGCTGGGGTCCTTTGCGGCTTTCTCAAGGCCCTCAAAGTCCATTTCGTAGTGACCGTCCCGGTTGATCAGGGATACATTCACCAGCTTCCGTCCGCTGTTTTCAATTGCCATGCTGAAAGGGTAGTATACGGGGCGGGTAATGATCACGCCGTCGCCAGGCTCCGAAAAAGCCTTGACCAGCTCGTTCAGCGCGGGAACCACGCCGGGGGTGGTAATGATCCAATCTTTCTGGATGTCCCAGTTGTGGCGGCGTTTCATATAGTTGATGACGGATTCATAATAGGCATGGGTGGGTCCGGTGTAGCCATAGACCGCCTGGGATACATACTTGGCCATACCATCCAGCAGGGGCTGGGGGTTCTGGAATTCCATGTCCGCTACAGAGAAGGGGATCACGCCATCGGATACATCCGGCTTGGCTTCATACATGCTGTTCCACTTAAAAGCACCGGTTCCCCGGCGATCAGGGGCTGTTTCAAAATTGTATTTCATGGTTCCTCCTTGATTTCAGACGGCAAATCCGCGCCGCCGATTTTTGGAAAACACCGCGCCGACTGCATGGGGCAGAAGCAAGAAGCTGTTTGCCCGCCTGTTGGCCCCAAAAGCAGAAAGCAAATCTTTGCTCCTTTGGGCTTTATCAACGGGCAAACACTTCCGCGTCCCGCACTTGCCGGTCAGGCCCGTGCATTCCACGTATTTTCCATCCACAAGATATTAGTTTGTTTACTAACCAAACTAATTAAAGCACGTTGAAAGACCGTTGTCAACAGGAAAATGAACGGTTTATGAATTTCGTTTGGTCCGACAAAAAATGACCCATGAATTTGTGCAATCTGAAAAAGCAGCGCATTCAAGCACTTTTCAACCCCAGTCGGCGTTTGGCGAGGCTGCAACAAAGAGCAGGACGGCAGAACGGGAAAAAAAGGGGCAAAAAAAGCGTCTACAGTTCCGTGTGGCCTGTAGACGCTTTCTTGTATGGAAATCGGGTGTTGATTATTTTGTGGTGTTTTCCTGGAGGGGCTGCAATTGGAGGCGGTGGCGTTTGCGCTCGGCGGCGGTCATGATGTTGACGTAGACTTTGATGACCTTATAAAAATGTCGGATCTCCTCTGGCGTGCAGTCTCTGCGGAGGTAGCCGTAGGTTTTTTCCAGGGTTTGAACATCAAAATCGTCATGGGACTTTGCCAGTGCCAGTCCCCGCTCCGTGGGGTAGAGGCCCTTTTTCTTGTTGTCGTTTTCATCCGCCTGTTTGTAGACGCAGCCGTATTTTTCCAGCTTGGTAACGATCTGAGAGATAAAGCCCTTGCTGCGTCGGCGTTGTTCTGCCAGTGCGCTGGAAAAAATGCCGGGATTTTTGGCAATGGCGGAAAGCACATGGATCTCGTTCATTGTAAAGTAATTGTTTCCGCCATAATCCCGGACTGTATTTTCATAGTTCGAGAACATATCAACAAACTGATACAGCAGTTCCGCGTTCTGCGTCAGAAAGTCAGGGCTAAGATCCAGTTCCTCCATTTTGTACTCCTTTGTACACTTGCACTATATTTTTTATTTATCATAGCAACTGGAAATTATTCTGTCAAGGTCTCCCGGCGGAATATGAGTAAAAAAGACCTCCTCCGGCTATCTGGCTCAGGGAATAGCCGGAGGAGTTTTGAAAGGAAATGGGCCGATTATTGGAAGAACAAAAGCAGCATACCGGCGGCCACAGCCGAGCCGATGACACCGGCCACATTGGGACCCATGGCGTGCATCAGCAGGAAATTGGCGGGGTTGGCTTTCTGACCTTCCTTATTGGACACCCGGGCAGCCATCGGTACGGCGGATACGCCGGCAGAACCAATCAAAGGATTCACTTTGTTGTGGGTGGCGGCCCGCATCACCTGACCGCCCAGCAGGCCCCCAACGGTGGAGATGCCAAATGCGACAACACCCAGCACAACGATTTTCAGGGTCTGGGCCGTCAAAAAGTTGGAGCCGACCATGGTCGCGCCTACGGAGGTGGACAGGAGAATGGTTACGATATTCATCAGGGCGTTTTGCACCGTGTCAGACAGACGCTCGGTGCAGCCGGTTTCTTTGAAGAGGTTTCCCAGCATCAGGCAGCCAATCAGCGGCGCGGTGTCCGGCAGCAGCAGTGCCACAAACACGGTGACCATAATGGGGAAGACGATCCGCTCGGTCTTGGAGACCTTGCGGGTCTGCACCATTTTGATTTTGCGCTGCTCAGGGGTGGTCAAAAGGCGCATGATGGGGGGCTGGATCAAAGGGATCAATGCCATGTAGGAATAGGCCGCGACGGCGATGGCACCCAGCAGGTGGGGGGCAAGCTTTGTGGTCAGGAAGATGGCTGTAGGGCCGTCAGCACCGCCAATGATGCCGATGGAAGCGGCCTCAGGGCCGGTGAAGCCCAGGCAGATGCCGCCAAAAAACGCCGCGAATACCCCCAACTGGGCAGCCGCACCCAGCAGCAGACTCCTGGGGTTGCTGAGCAGAGGTCCAAAGTCCGTCATGGCACCTACGCCCATAAAAATCAGACAGGGATAGAGGCTGGTCTTGACACCTATATAAAAGATGTCCAACAGTCCGCCGTCACGCATGATCTGACCAAAGCTGTGATACGCGGGACTGGAGGGGTCCATGAAGGCGTCCCATAGCTCCTGATGGTACAGTCCTGCGTTGGGCAGATTGGTCAGCAGACAGCCAAAGGCGATGCCTACCAGCAGCAGCGGCTCGAACTGCTTTACGATGGCCAGATACAGCAGCACACAGGCGATGGCCAGCATCAGGAAATTCTGCCACCCGCCTTGGGAGCTGAAGCCGGAAATGATGGCGGCAAAGCCGGAATTGCTCCAAAGCTTCAGCAGGATCGCTCCAATGTTCATTGGAACCCCTCCTTACGCCAGCGTGACCAGAGGTGCGTCGGTATCCACCGTAGCTCCCTTGCTGACCAAAACCTGGGCGACCTTGCCGTCACAGGGGGCCATGATTTCATTTTCCATTTTCATCGCTTCCAGCACGCACAGTACCTGACCGGCCTTTACGGCTTGACCGGCCGTAACATTGACCTTGAGGATATTGCCGGGCATGGGGGCGGTGACGGTCTGGCCGCCAGCGGGGACGGGGGCCGGAGCCGCTGCCGGAGCGGCGGGGGCAGGGGCGGGAGCCGGGGCGGCCACCGGTGCCGGAGCCGCCGCGGGAGCTGCCACGGGAGCCGGGGAAGCGGAGGAAGACAGCTCTTCTACCTCTACCATATGGTCAACGCCATTGACATTGATTCTGAATTTTTTGATTTTCGCCATTTTTCTACTCTCCTTAGTCGTTGTGCAGAGCCTCGGTCCGGCTGGAACGGCTCCACTCGGATTCATTGTTTTGTACTTTCCGGATCTCCCGGACAATGATTTCATCCATGCCCCTGCCCAGATAGGCGGCTGCCGCGGCGGTGATCACCGCAATGTCCGTGTCACTGTCCCGGGCTGCCACGGGGGCGGCCATTGGCGTGGCGGGAGCGGACGGCTGGTTGCTGCCCTTTTTCCGTTTTAAGGAAAATGCCAGAATGTCGATCATTACGGAAATGAGGTACAGCACCGCAAAAATCACCAGCATACTGATCAGGCAGACCATGGCGGCCTGGCCGATGCTTACTTCGTTACCCAGCATATGCCATCCCCCTTTACAGCGGAATGTTTCCGTGTTTCTTGCGGGGACGGGGATCCTGCTTGCCCTCCAGGGCAAACAGCGCGCTGATGACCCGCTGACGGGTCTGCTCCGGCATGATCACATCGTCTACATACCCCCGGGCCGCGGCCACATAGGGGTTCATCATGGCGTCCTGGTATTCGTCGATTTTCTCCTGACGCTTGGCCTGGGGGTCCTGGGCGTTTTTGATGTCCTTGCTGAAAATGATGTTGCAGGCACCGGAGGCACCCATCACGGCGATTTCGGCATCGGGCCATGCCAGAACGGTATCGGCACCCAGATGCTTGGAACACATGCCGATATAGGCACCGCCGTAAGCCTTGCGGGTGATCACCGTGATCTTGGGAACGGTGGCCTCGCTGTAGGCGTAGAGCATTTTGGCCCCGTGGCGGATGATGCCCCCATGTTCCTGGGTAGAACCGGGCAGGAAGCCGGGAACATCCTCCAATGTCAGCAGAGGGATATTAAAGCTGTCACAGGTGCGGATGAACCGGGAGGCTTTGTCGGAGGCGTTGATATCCAGGCAGCCCGCCATGACCTTGGGCTGACTGGCAATGACACCAACGCTTCTGCCGCCCATGCGGATCAGACAGGTGAGGATGTTGGGGGCAAATTGCTTTTGGTATTCCAGAACCTTTCCGTTGTCGGCCAAAGTGCGGATGACCGTCATCATGTCATAGGATTTGTTGGGGTTGTCAGGCACCAGCTCGTTGAGGCTTTCGTCAATACGGTTCATATCATCGGTGCAGGCTGTCACCGGTGCGCCTTCCCGGTTGTTCTGGGGCAGATAGCTCAGCAGCTCCCGGATCTGTTCGATGCACTCCTGCTCGGAGGAACAGGCAAAGTGGGCGCAGCCGGACTTGGCATTGTGGGTGGCGGCACCGCCCAGAGCCTCGGCGGAAATCTTTTCCCCTGTAACGGCGGCAATGACCTGGGGACCGGTGATAAACATCTGGCTGGTTTTTTCCACCATGAAGATGAAATCCGTCAGTGCCGGGCTGTACACGGCACCGCCGGCACAGGGACCCATGATCACGCTGATCTGGGGGATGACACCGGAGGCCAGGGTGTTGTTGTAGAAAATGCGGCCATAGCCTGCCAGCGCGTCAACGCCCTCCTGAATTCTGGCTCCGCCGGAGTCGTTGATGCAGATCATCGGCGCGCCCACCTTCATGGCGGCTTCCTGGGCCGCGGCGATTTTGGCGGCGTGCATCTCTCCCAGGGAACCGCCGATCACGGTAAAATCCTGAGCGGCAGCGTAGACCAGGCGGCCATTGACGGTGCCGTAGCCTGTTACAACGCCCTCGCCCGGAGCCTGCTTTTTTTCCATGCCGAAGTTTGTGCAGCGGTGCTGTACAAACAGCCCGATTTCTACGAAGCTGTCTTCGTCAAACAGTTGGGTTAGACGCTCCCGGGCGGTCATTTTCCCCGCGGCATGCTGCTTTTCAATGGCCTTTTCGCCGCCGCCCTGGCGCAGTGTCTCTTTTTTCTTCAGCAGCACTTCCTGCTTTTCTTTTGACACGTTTGTTTCCTCCTTTTATTTTTTGCGAAACCGTTCAGGAACTTCGTAAAGGCCACCGGAGATCTCCGCGATCTCCTCCAAAGTCTTTGCGGCAAGCAGCTCCTTGTTGGCACGGCTCCTGTCAATTTCCAGGTCCTCCGGATAAGCGATACACCCGGCTTTCCGCAGATCCCGGATGTCCGCCGGGCTGACCTGCTCTCCCAAGGGCGTTCCCTGGGCAACGCAGGCCAGCAGCTTTGTCCGCTCCCCGGGAGTCTGAGCCTGATAGAGATAGGCGATGCCCTGCTCAGTGACCACATGGGTCACATCCTCTCCGTAAATCATTACAGGGGCTGCGGCCATACCCGCTTTTCTGCCAATTTTGACGGCTTCCAACTCCGGAACAAACCCGGGACCAAACTTGCTGCTGCTTTTCATCATCTGGACCACCAATTTTCTGCCGGAGGCCATGGAACCGTTTTGGGGTGCCATTTCGCACCAGGCTCTCGTGGTGTGCCGCCGTCCGCCGGAGGCGTTGCCCATGTTGGGCGCACCGCCAAAGCCGCTGAGCCGTCCGTTGGTAACGGTAGAGGAATTTCCTACATAGTCCATCTGCAAGGTCCCTCCCAGAAACAGGTCCATGCCATAAAGACCCGCCACCTGGGCGGCGGCACGGTTGGAGCGCAGCGACCCGTCCGGGCCGGTGAAGAAGATATCCGGGCGGGCGGCGGTGTAGCGGTCCATGCCCAGCTCGCCGCCGAAAGCGCAGACCTTTTCCACCCAGCCGCTTTCAATGGCGGGAATCAGGGTGGGATGGGGGTTCAGCACCCAGTTGGTGCAGATTTTTCCTTTCATGCCCAATTCCTCGCCGTAGGTCGGCAGCAGCAGCTCAATGGCGGCTCCGTTGTAGCCAATGCCGTGGTTCAGGGAGCGGACACCGTGCTTGGCATAGATGCCCCGGATGGTCATCATGCCCATGAGAATGTGGGCGTCCTGAATTTTGGCGGGGTCTCTTGTAAACAGAGGCTCCATGGGATAGGGTTCCGAGGCTTTCACGATATAGTCCACCCAGTCACCCGGAATATCGACCCGGGGCAGCTGCCCCTCTTCTACAATGCTGTTGACCTGGCAGATGACGATACCGTCCTGAAAGGCGGCGGCTTCCGTGATCATGGGGGTTTCTTCCGTGTTATACCCTGTGTACAGGTTTCCGTGGCGGTCTGCCTTGTCTGCGGCGATCAGGCAGACCTTGGGGGGAAGATCCACGTACAGTCTGCCGTAAAGCTCCAAATATGTATGGATGTTGCCGATGCGGAGCTTTCCGGCTTCCAGCATCTGGGCCAGCCGCAGACTTTGAACACCGGCAAAGGCAAAGTTCAGTTCTTCGGCAATGCCTTTTTCAAACAGATCCAGGTGGTCATCCCGAGAGACAGAGGGAATGAGCATATTGAGACCGTTGACCTTGCCAGGGTCCAGCTTGGTCATTGCGTTGGCCAGGAACGCGGCCTGCTTCTGGTTGCAGCCCTCCAGTACAACCTTGTCCCCGCTGTGGATGATCCGTTCCAAAAACGGGACGATCTGCTCTGTGGGTATTTCTTTGCCATGGGTCAGTTCGGCGGCGTCTTCCATCCGCTGTCGCTTGGACAGGCGTTCACGATTCCAAATCATTGATGGGTCCTCACTTTCGCTAATCATTTATCTATTGGGATAATAGCATTGACAATGCTTCATGTCTAATATATAATAATTCCAAAATTCATAGCATATTTGATATGAATAAACAGAGGAGGTACAGCTGTGGAAACCACATTTCTCGCGCTGTCTTATTTTCAAAAGGTTGCCGAAACAGAGCATCTCGGCCGGGCGGCCGCGGAGCTGTGTGTGGCGCAGCCCTCTTTGAGCAGAATGATCCGAAACCTGGAAGCAGAGCTTGGGGTACCCTTGTTTGACCACAAAGGGAGAAATATTGTGCTGAACGAATACGGAAAAATCCTGCTGAAATATGTTGACCGGATTTTTTTGAATCTGGACAGTGCCAAGCGGGAAATCCAGGACGCGCTGGAAGCCAAGGAGTCGGTTGTAACCCTGTCCATATACGCCGCGTCAAAGGTGATCCCCTCGCTGCTGTCCGCGTTCCGGCAGGAACACCCCCACATTCGTTTCGAGATTTTTCAGCATGACCCCTCCGCCCAGACCGATCACGCCGCGGACCTGAATCTTTTTTCCTCCATCTATCCCATGGATGACGAGCATACCGTCACGCTGTTGGAGGAGGAAATCGTACTGGCGATCCCAAAATCAGACCCCAGAGCCAGTGCGGAAGCACTGCCCCTGGCCCTGTTTTCCGGAGATGACTTTATTTCCCTGCAACCGGGGAAAAGTCTGCGGACTATAACGGATGCCTATTGCAGCTCCGCCGGATTTGTACCCCACATCCATTTGGAATGTGACAGCCCCAGCACCGTCCGTGATTTCATCCGGGCGGGCCTGGGCATCTCCTTTGTTCCCTGCGTTACCTGGAGCGGCGTAAACGACGCGTACATCGCCCTGGTACATATTTCCGCGCCCAAGTGCAGACGCTATATCGGTCTGTCCTGGAATAAAGAGGCGTATCTGTCTCCATCGGCTGTGATGGTTCGGGACTTTTTTGTACAGCATTTTGCGGAATACAGCCACGCCGCGGCCCAGTCCCTCCAGGGACAGTCGGGCTAAACAATTCGGGGGTGTTGCGACAGACGGCAACACCCCCTTTATCTGTTTGAGGAGCGATTAAAGTAGATTGATGACGAAACCTGCCAGTGCCACGGACAGGATGGTCACCACGGTGATGCCGCCCAGAACGTAGGGAACACTCAGCGTCTCATCAATGTAGGCCCGCTCATCATCGGTCACGCCGACAGCCTCGCTGACTTCACGGCAGATGACAACGTTGGAGGGGAAGCCCAGGAACTGCTCAACGCCAATGCCCACAGCCAGGTCCCGGTCACCGACCAGTTTCCAACCGGGCAGCACATAGCCGATCAGGAAGATACCGGCCACGGCGGCGGCAAACAGAACAACGGTCTGGAAAGCCATGGTACCCAGGTCGCTGAGGGAGACCTTTGCCAGGGCGGGGATAATGGAGCCGAATACAGCGATCATCATCAGGCCGTAGGCACCGCCTTTCTGCAGGGGCTTGGGGGGAACATAGCCGCCAATGCCGGAAACGGAGCCAAGCAGCAGACACCAGATGCTGTAGTTGATGGGGGTGAGGCTGCCCAGGCAGCGGCCAACCCATGCGCCAACGCAGACAATGGCAATGCAGACATTGGAAGTGAAGATATCCTTATGGGACTCGTAGAACATGGGCTTGGTGGAGGTGGTGCCGCGCTGCTTTGCCCGCAGAGCCGCCATGTGGGCCTCGGGGTCCTTCCGGAAGTCGACCATCAGGGTTTTGGCATACTTCATGCCCATGGCGGAGGCAATGGGCGCGCCAACGAACTTCTGCACGGAGTAAATCACGGCACACAGAGCGGCGGCAGTGGTCAGACCGCGTTCGGTGGCGGCGGTGGTCATCAGGGATGTGGCCATAGCGGCACCGTTAATGACGGGCATACCGACCAAAACCGCGTCCTTGCCGATGATGGGCATGACCAGGCACATGGTAAGGCAGGACGCGACCATGCACAAAGCGGCCATCAGCACGACTCTCCATTCACGGACCATCTGCTTGATGTTGATGGTGGTACCCATATTGAACAGCACCATACCGGTGGCTGCCTGGGCCAGCTGGGTCAGACCGGCCTGGTTGATGATGTCGCCGGGAAGAATTCCGGCCAGGAACGCAATCAGGAACAGAAGCATGACCATCATCATTCCGGAAAGCTTTCCCTTGGTGAAGTGACCGATCATGTCGCCTAGGGCGAAGACCAGCACAACGACCATCAGATAGAAATACATATTGCTAAACATTTTTGGGCCTCCTTTTATTTGTCTGCCTATTTTTCATCCGGTATCATCAGACCGGAAAAAATACGTTGGAGTTCAGCCGTGGGCTGTCTCATATTCATCAATGCGGCTGATCACCGCAGCCAATAGCTTTGCCCGGGTAAACAAGCTCTCTACCAGCGCGTATTCTCTGTCGGAGTGGTTGAATTGCCCCTGTACGCCAATGGAGCAAATGACCGGTGTTCCTGCACGCTGGATAAAACCGGCATCGGAGCCGCCGCCCAGGAAGACGCTGCCCATCTCTCCGAAGCCACAGGCGTTGGAGGTTTCGGAGACAAAATCCGCCAGTTCCTGAACGCCGTTGCTGCCGTCAAAAGCAGCCATAAACTCTCGCAGGTCCATTTCCGTTGTGGTATCCGGTACATACTGTCTGGCGCAGATCTCATGGAGGGCGTTGAGTACCCGATCCCGCTCTGCGGGACTGCCGAAACGCAAATCGACGATGCAGGAGCATATGGGGGGAATGCTGTTGGTAACCGTGCCGCCATGGATGGTGGTCACGGCAACGGTGGTGTTGGCGGAAAGGTCGGTCAGAGCCTCCATCTCCACGATTTTTCGGGTCAGCTCCGTGATCGCGCTGCGGCCCTCGGCGTAGTTGTTTCCGGAATGGGACGCTACACCGTGAACGGTGATCTCTGCCTGACCGGTGCCTTTTCTGCCTGTGCAGATGGCATTGCTCACAAGACCTGTTTCCATATTAAAGGCGCAGAGGGAGCCGCCGCCATGCAGGCCCAGGTATTCCTTGGTTTTACCGAACTGATGGCCGTTTTCCTCATCGCCTACAAACAGGAAGCGGAGGGGCCGCTCTGCCCAGCCGGTGGCCGTCAGGGCCTTGGCGACCCAGATGGCCATTACAATGCCGCCCTTCATATCCAGACAGCCAAGCCCATGGGCTTTGTTCTCCCCATCGACATAGAACGGGAGATCCGCTTTCAGCGGAACGGTATCGTAGTGTCCGGAGAACAGAATACTTTTACCGGGACGGTCCGCGCCCAGAATACCTTCAACGGCCAGACCGTTTTTTTCACCGACGTCGGTGTAGCTTACCTGGCAGCCAATGTCTTCCAGCACATGGCCCAGCTTCCGGGCCATTTCATCGGCCCGCTCCTTGTTGGTCGCGTCGCTGCGGGTGTTGACAAATTCTTGCCACATGGCGAGCATGTCCTGCCGGTGGGCATCGATATAATCGCTGACGGCAGACAGTAATTCCTGAGAAAGCTTCATAGTTCCATCCTTTCTGTATTTCTGGGGGTGTGGTTTTCTAAGCTTTTTCCATGTCCTTTGTTTGGCTACATTGTATTGTTTAATCGGTAAATAATCTGTAAACCAGTTTACAAATTGTCAAAACAATACAATTATCAGCGTTTTCTACAACATGCAGTCGTGAAAATTATACAATTTCACAAAAAGCCGGGCAAACATGTAAAGTGCTTTACATGTTTGCCCGGCATAGACAAAATCTTTTTTTCTTAGTTGATGCGTCTGGCGTAATTTCCGGTGACACGGACGTTTTCATTGGTGACCATAAAGGCATGGGGGTCTTTCTCTTCCACGATTTTTCGGATGACCGTCTCCTCAAATTTGTTGGCGACAATGTAGCAGATATACTTTCCGTCACCGGTATGGCCGCCCTCTCCGTGCCAGACGGTCACACCCCGGCTGACCGCGGCGGATATGGACTGCGCGATATCCGGATGGGAGGTGACAATGGTAATGCCGCAGTTGATGCCCTGGGTGTGAAATCTGTCCGTTACAAAGGCGGTCACAAAGGCAAAAATCAGGGAGTAAATTGCGGTCTGCAAATCAAATGCCAGTGCGCAGATGATATAGACCATGGCATTCAGGCAGCCGGTGATGGTCCCGACCCCCAGGGGGATCCGGGTTTTCGCAAGCCAGACGCTGAGAATGTCAAATCCGGCAGTGCTGCCACCGGCCCGCAGAATCATGCCGGTCCCCGCGCCCCCAAGCACGCCGCCAATGATACAGGCCGTCAGCGGATCGCTGACCAGTACAATACCGGAGGGAACGACGGAGACGACAACGGTCTGTACCGCCATGACAAAAATTGTCCGGGCAACAAAGCTTTTGCTCAGGCCCTTATAAGCCAGCAGCATCAGGGGGATATTCAGCAGCAGATTCAGCATACCGGCCAGGTCAAATCCAAGTGAGACGCCCAGTTTGTCCGTCAAAAGCGTGCGGACCAGCTGGGATACACCCATGGTGCCGCCGTTGTACAGTCCCAAAGGCACCGTAAAGAGCTGAAAGCCCAGCACTCCAAGGGCGGTGCCAATCAGCAGTTCTATATAACGCTGGGGGACGGTGATCTGCGCGCCGACCCGGGGATTTTCTTTTCCGTTTTCCATTGCTGCTCCTCCTGTCCGGTATCTACTTACCGGTTGGCAAATTTTTCAATGTCCAATACGGCACAGGCCATGAGCTTTGTGCGGGTATAGAGACTTTCTACAATGGCGTATTCCTTGTCCGAGTGGTTGAACTGTCCCTGCACACCCATCGAGCAGATGGTAGGAACCCCCGCAATGGTGAAATAACAGGCATCGGACCCGCCGCCGAGATTGATCTGCCCCATATCACCCAGACCCCGCTCTTTGGAAACCTGGGCAACAAAGTCCGCCAGTGCCAGCCCTGCCGGTGTTTCATCAAAGGGAAGCTGATATTCTTTATAGGTATATGTGGTGGTCGTTCCCTCAATATAGGTTTTCCCGGCAATCTGGGCAATCGCTTTTTTGACCCGCTCGGCCTCCTGATAGCGGCGGTAGCGAACGTCAAAATAAATATGGCAATGCTCCGGAATGCCGTTGGGTACGGTGCCGCCCTTGATGACAGTGGGGGTCACCGTTGTACCCAATTCCAGATTGGTCAGCTTGGACAGCTCGATTTCCTTGTAAGCCATTTCCAGAACGGCGTTGCGTCCGCTGGCAAAGTCGTTGCCCGCATGGGCAGGTACACCGACAACGGACATTTCGCCCTCACCGCCGCCCTTTCGTCCAATGCAGATATCATTGTTGACCCGGCCTGTTTCCATATTGAAACAGCACAGGGCATCCTTTGCCAGTTCCGTCAGCATGGCCGGGGAATCGGCACCAAAATGGCCCTTGTCCTCGTCACCGGCCAGCAGAAATTTCACAGGGCGGCCAGACCAGCCAATGGCCTGGAGTGCTTTCACCACCCAAATCGCCACGACAATGCCGCCTTTCATATCCAGGCAGCCCAGGCCATGGGCATTGCCCTGGCTGTCCACACGGAAATGCGGTGTGCCATCGAATTCGTTTTCGGCTCCCGGCTGCGCATTTTCTACGTAAGAGCAGTTCACGGTGTCGTAATGTCCGCCGAACATGACGGGCTTTCCGGGGCGGTCTTCTCCCCAAAAGGCTTCCAGAATACGGCTGTTTACAGGGCCGACATCATGCTCGGCCACCCGCATTCCCATGTCCCGAAAAATTGTTACAAGTTTATCGGCCATTTTCATGGCCGCATCCCGATCACGGGCCTGACTGGGCGTGTCCACAAAATCCTTCCACATTGCCAGCATTTCCCCGCGATGGGCTTCAATATAGTCCTGAACCTGCTGATATACATCTGCCATGATACAATTCCTTTCTGGTGGATGGTCGGTAATATCCGGGTGTTGGGGTTAGAAAAGCGAAAAGACCTACGGGACAGCCCCATAGGTCTTTCGCTTCACGGATCAGCCCTTGTAATCAGGCTGACGGCCAATCAGAGCGATGATGTCCTTCATGGCGGCAATCATGGTGTCGATATCTTCCTTGTTGTTGAACCAGTTGCAGGAGATACGGAAACCACCAACGTTATCGGTGAAACGCTGTGCAATGAAGATCTTGCGGGCGTGCAGGTCGCGCATGATCTTCCGGTCAATGTTCACATCGTCATACAGACGGGCGATGATGATACCGGCACGGCGTTCGGGATCGCGGTGGGTAATAACGGTGCCGCCGATGGACTCGATCTGGTCCATGCAGTACGCACCCAGCTCCCATACATGCTCCTGGATGTTTTCAATGCCGATCTCGTTGACCAGGCCCAGAGACTCGCCCAGGGCAATGGCACCGGTGTAGTTGGTGGTGCCGCCGATCTCGTACTTCCGGGCGGTGTTGGGGAAGGTCCAGTCGAATACGGACTTGGAATCACACTTCTCCCAGTATGCGCCCCAGCCACCCTCGGGGACGGAGGTGTTCAGATAGCCGCCGTAGCTCTGCTTGATTTTGTCCAGGGAGTCCTTGTTGACGTACATCACGCCGGTGCCGTAGGGGCTGTTTGCCCACTTGTGTGCGCCTGCCACCAGCAGGTCGATGTGGCACTGCTTGGTATCGATTTTGGTAACGCCCATCTGCTGCACCGCGTCTACAACGAACATAATGCCGTTTTCATGGCACCAGTCACCGATCTCTTTCAGGTCGCTGGCCCAGCCGTTGCACCATTCCACGGTGGACATGACCAGAATCTTGGTGGTCTTGTCCGCCAGCTTGGCAAAGTCGGAGGCACGGAAACGGTTGTCGGGGGTCTTGCATACGCGAATGTCAATGTTCTTGGTCTTGCGCATCAGGCACCAGGGCAGTGCGACCTGAATGAATTCCAGGTTGGTGGTGATGATGCTGTCGCCGTCGTTCAGCTCAATGCCGCAGGCGGCAATGTTCAGGCCGTGAGAGGTGCTTTCTACCAGGGCGATTTCCTCAGGGTCGGCGTTGAACAGCTTCTGGGCTTCTTCGTAGGCCTTGTTCCGCAGGGAATCCATTGCGATGTGATGGGCACTGCTGTTGGCCTCGTCCTGACGGGCGGTCATATCGGCAAAGTCCTTTACGGCACGGACAGCACGCTGGGGCGCAAAGCTGACGCAGGCCGCGTCCAGGAATGTCATGGTACTTAGGACAGGGAATTCTTCCTCACGGATCTTCTGCCAATCAATGTTCTTATTCACGTCTAAATACTCCTTTATATTTATTTGTTTTTGGAATTACTGAAATTCTACAACGATCTCTACTTCACACATGGCACCGAGGGGCAGGGCGGCTACACCTACAGCGGAGCGGGCATGGGCACCGTTTTCGCCAAAGGCAAGCTGCAGCAGCTCGGAGGCACCGTTGATCACTTTGGGCTGTGCCTCAAAATCCGGGGTGCTGTTGACAAAGCCTACAACTTTAACAACCCGCTTCACTCTGTCCAAATCACCGATCAGTGCTTTTACCACACCCAGGCAGTTGACCGCGCACTGCTTTGCGGCAGCATAGCCATCCTCCACAGAGGCATCCTGGCCCAGCTTTCCTTTGAAAGCCAGCGCGCCCTTGGCCATGGGCAGTTGGCCGGAGGTGTGAACCAGGTTGCCGGACACAACGCCGGGTACATACGCAGCCAGAGGTACAGGCACATCCGGAATCACGATCCCGGAGGCAGCAAGACGTTCTTCAACTTTTGACATATTGACAGCTCCTTTATGATTCAGGCACCCGGCGGTTCCTTCCGAAAGCCTTGTACCTGTATTTTATCGAAATCAAACAAAAAAAGATGTTAAATACTTTATAATTTCAAAGGAATTACAAAAATATTTTTTGAAATAACTGCACAGTCCGCCGGATGCCCGGAACGAAAGGACGCTTGACGGGCCGGATTTTTAATGCTATAGTAATGCCAGTTTTTAGGAGAACTTACGTCTGCTGACTGAATCGCTCTACATGGTCAAAGGAGGACGATTTTTATGCTGGATATTACATCTCACAATTGGGGGAACATCGACTCGCCGTGGGTCGGTGCGGACATTTCCATTTGGTCACATGTGATCAAAAACCGTACACCTGTCAAATATCCGGCAAAAAGCTCCGTTTTTTGGCAGGGGCTGGAATATTCCATGGCCTATATCGTGGCCAAGGGCCGTGTATGTGTCAGTGCGTTTCACGAGGACGGGAAGCAGAAGCAGGTTTATATCGCGATGCCCGGCGCAATGATCGGGGAAGAGGCCTGCATTCTGAGCCAGCCTTATATGACAACGGCTACCGCCATCGTCAATTCCGAGATATATGCCATTCCCTCCAAAGAATTGCAGCTGCTGTTTCACAGCGAGCAGCGGACGGCAGATTTGATGCTGCAATATGAGGCCCGCAAAATCCGGATGATGATTTCCCAGACGGCCATGCTGTCCTTTGACAGTGCGGAGCAGCGTATCGCGAAAACACTGCTGTGCCTGTGCGATGCCTACGGCGAACGGGTGCCGGAGGGAATTCTTGTGGACCTGAGCTTTACCTGCACGGACTTGGCCGGCATTGTCAGCACCAGCCGGGTGACGGCCAATAATGTGCTGCTGGACCTGGCGCGGGCCGGTGTGCTGTCCAAGGATTCCGGTCGCTATATTATCCGCAGGCCGGAATATCTGCGGGGCATTGTTTCCCAGTTGGTGGAACCGTAAGAGCATTCCAATCAAATCCGCAAAAAGCCGCCGCAAGCCAGACCCTGTTCCGGCTTGCGGCGGCAGTTTTGCTTCTTTATGGGTAAAATTTTGGCGGCACAAGGCTGTATTGCAGCAGATTGGCGGCGGACACGGTATCAAAAACCGGGATGTTCAAGGCCTGGGCAACCGCCCTGGAATAGCTGGCCAGATTGCTGCATTCCAGAATGAGTGCTTTGAGATCCGGCGTTCTCGCACTTAAATTCTTGGCGGCGGACAGCACGTTTTCACACATCATTGCCGGGTCCAGATTCTGGCCTCCCTGGATGACGATTTCCGAGAAATGGCTCTGGCACTCCATCCCCTCGATGGCCAACGGAATGGTTTCATTCCAGCCGGAGCGGCGCAGGTGGGTTTCCCGCAGAAATTGGGAATGGCCTGTCAGGATACCAATGGTTCCGCTGCGTCCAATCAGCTGCCAGACCATCGGGATCTGGCAAAGGGAGGAACCGACAAAAGGAATCCCGATCTCCCGGGCCACATCCTCCTGATACAGGGACATCAGGCCGCAGTCTGCTACGATCCCACGGACACCGGCGTCCTTGAGGGCCTGGGCCGCGGAAAGAATTTTGGCGCGGGTCTCGTCCGAACCCTCTACCAGGTCCAGAAAAGTCGTTCCGGTGATTTGATAGCGCACGGGATAGGCAAAGGTCGCCGCATGGCCCGCGTCTCCTGGAATTCTGGGGGCCTGGGATGCGTTGACCAGAATTCCAATGTCCTGACCGTAGTAGGAAAAACCTGTGGGAATATTCATAATGCACACCTCCGGATATTTTGGAAAGACGCCGCCGCACTGCCCGCGCCAGGTGGTGACGCAAGAATACCCACAGCGGGATCGTGTTTAGTATAGCAAATGGCAAAACGAAAAACAGCAAAGTGCTTTATACTCCCTATATAGACCTTTGCGCCAATAGAGGATGCGGGTCTGGTGCCGTTTTCTATTTATTCTCTCCCCTCCAACCGGGCGCGGAGCGCATTCAGCCACTCCCCGTTGTATTTGAAATACTGGGGTCCCGCAATGGAGGTTTTGGTGTTCAGCAAATGCTTTGCCAGCGCGGTGAGAGACCAGGTTTCGCTGCCGAAACGCACGTGCCTGTCATCAGCCACCTGGCAGACAGCCCCATCGTTTTCGTTTCCGTCACAGCAAAATGTGATTTGTGCGCCTACGGGGATGTTGCATTTGGAAAACGCAAAGGGGGACAGCCGCTCCTGGTGCTGCTCATCGATTTCCTGAGCCAGGGCCTCGTCCTGCTGTTCGGTGGTGGTGGCTTTCCATTTTTTCAGCCGATGGCTGAAACCGTTGATTTCCGCAATGGCTTCCAGAATAGAATAAGCATCCTCCGGTGTCATGGCATAAAACTCCCGAATCCGCCGCTTGCCGTCCACTTCCTCCGTAGACCGCAGGTCCGGGTTCAGCTTGTCCAGAATGGAGTGGAGCTTTTTAGCAGATTCTATTATGCAGTGACCTCCGTGTAAACACATTTACGCCGCGGCGTTCGCATTGACCCTTTCAATCGCCTGGCGAATCCCTGCCCACACGGACAGGTCTGTGAACACTTCCACGATGCTGCCGTAGTCGGTAAACGGTGCTTCCTGCAAAACGGACAGGTCTTTCATCATGCCGTTATGGACGATGTACTCCACAATTTGATTCACAAAGTAAATCTGCCTGCTATCAAGGGTCGCATCATTTAAGTACTGTGCAAAGGCTTCTTTGGCAGCGTTCATGTCAAGCCCTACAATTTCCCGCACGAACTCGCCCAGCGGCTTCTGGCCGAACGCTGTCTCATAATCCTGTTTCGTACCGACTTCGCTCCAGAGTGCTTTCTCCAGTGCCTGTACATCCTCCGCAGTCAATGGAATATTCCCCTTTAGCTTGGCAATAACGGCATCATCCATGTGCTGACGCACGTAGAACTCCGCCTTGGCCTTGTAGTTCTTCAGATCATCGTTCTCTAACTCCGATTCTTTCCAGTCTACAGACAAGATTTCGTCATCAAAATTCGTATCGTAGTGTACCTTACTGACCGGAATATACTTGATAAGGTCACGCAGATTCTCCCGGATATGCTCAAATTCGCAGATTCCGGCGGTCTCCACATAATCTGTGTGCAGGATTTTGTCAATCAGCTCAGCCTGCACCATGATCTCCGGGATATTCGCCACAGACGCAATGGCAGAAACCTTTTTGAACAGATCGCTCCGCGCCTTGCCGTACTTCTTTCCCGCCAGGTACGCAAGCTCGATGCCGTACAGCAGTGCATCGAACCGCAGTGCCTTGGCATCATCCTCATCCGGTGTAATAAGCGGCGCAAGCTCCTGTCCCATAATCAAGGTATCCTCATAGGTCAGGGCGTTGTAGCTGTCCGGTTCGGCATA
>CAKTQE010000034.1 GCA_934593275.1 uncultured Oscillospiraceae bacterium
ATCCAGAAGCTCATGCCCCTGTGCCTGACCTCTTTCTCCGGCGGCAGCAAGGACAACGCCATTCCCCGTTCCTGCCAGGCCACCGTGGTTGCCATGGGTATTGGAATCGAGCGGATCAATGACATTGCAGCAGAGCTGCAGCAGGAGATCCGGCAGACCTACGACGAGCCGGAGGCAACAATTCAGGCTTTTGATGTAGACGCACTGGGCGGAAATGCCCTGACCACCACTGCCACTGCCGATGTGATTTCTTTGCTGTGTACCGTTCCCAACGGTGTCCAGGCCTATTGCCCGGATATGCCGGAGCTGGTGCAGACCAGCCTGAACCTGGGCGTTGCCAAGCTGGGGGAGACTTTCAGCGTGACGTTCTCTGTCCGCAGCTCCGTCAACCAGGAGAAGGATGCTTTGACCGGAAAACTCCGGGAGTTGGCGGACTTCTACGGTGCTTCCTACAGCCAGATGGGTACCTACCCCGCCTGGGAGTACAAAAAGGACTCCAAGCTTCGGGATGTGATGGTATCCGTTTATACAAAGATGTTCGGGAAAGAGCCGCAGGTCCTGGCCATTCATGCTGGCCTTGAGTGCGGTCTGCTGGGCGAAAAGCTTCCGGGCCTGGACTGCGTGTCCATTGGGCCGCAGATGCACGACATCCATACCAGCCGTGAGAAGCTGGAAATCGCCTCCACCAAGCGCACCTGGGACTTCCTGCTGGAAGTGCTGAAAGAGCTATAATAGATACTGTGACCGGTGCCTTTCTGGGTGCCGGTCATTTTTGACCTTTTTTGATTCTTTTCTACTTGCAAAAGACCAGGCTGTGCGGTAACATAGGACTATCGATTTTTGGAGGTGCGCTTATGAACGCAAACGAGATCATGGATGTTTTTTCCGATACCGCCTATGTGCGGACCGGCGGAAGCCCGGAGGAACTGAAAACCGCGGAATATTTGCTGTCCCGGCTGCATGCCTGTGGCCTGACCGGTTCTTTGGAAGCCTTTGATGTGGATATGGCAGAGATTCTGGAAGCGGAACTTACCGTTGACGGAAAGACCATTCCCTGCAAGGGCTATAAAAATGCCGGTAGCTCTACTGTAGAGGCAGAGCTTTATTATCTGCGCAATACCGATGACTATTCCTTGAGCCTGTGCAAAGGTAAAATCGTGATGATCGATGGCTATCTTGGCTATTGGCGGTATCAGGACTTGCTTGCCAATGGGGCCTTGGGCTACATTACCTATGATGGCAACGCCAACTATACAGACCGGGACATTGACCAGCGGGAGCTGCGCAGCTATGTCTCTCAGGGGAACAAGCTCCCCGGCGTGAACATCAACGCCAAGGATGCCATTGCCCTGATCCGGGACGGCGGTAAAACGGCGAAAATCGTTCTAAAGCAGAACGAGTATACTGGGAAATCCCATAATGTGATTCTGGATTTGCCGGGGGAGCGGGAGGATGTGATCGTCTTTACCGCCCACTATGATTCTACCTCTCTTTCCCGGGGTGCTTACGACAATATGTCCGGTTCCGTGGGTCTTTTGGCCATTGCGGAGTTCTTTGCCAGCCATCCTCATAGCTGCGGTCTGCGCTTTGTCTGGTGCGGCAGCGAGGAGCGGGGGCTGCTTGGCTCCAAGGCCTACTGCGCCCAGCATGAGGAAGAATTGGGAAAAATCGCCCTGAATATCAATCTGGATATGATCGGCTGTATTATGGGCAAATTCATCGGCTGTGTCACCGGCGAGGAAAAGCTCTGCCATTACATTTCCTACTTGGGTTCGGAGCTGGGCTTCGGCATTGAGGTCAATCAGGATGTGTATTCCAGCGATTCCACCCCCTTTGCGGATAAGGGTGTCCCTGCGGTGTCCTTTGCCCGTCTGGCTCCGGGCAATACCGCCACGATTCACAATAGCTATGATACCATGGCTGTGATGAGCGGCAGCCAGATGGAGGCGGATATTGACTTTATTACCGCTTTTGCAAACCGCTTTGCCAACGCCAAACGCTGCCCGGTGGCAAAAACCATGCCGGAGAACATGAAGCAAAAGCTGGATGAATACCTGTGCCGGAAGCGTCCGGAGAAAAAATGACCAATTTGTGAATTCTTTAGAGGAAAATGCCCGATTTGTTGGGACAATCGCCGATATTCTTTTGGTAAAAATCATGGTAAAATGGTAGATGCTTGGTAAGTGAACCAAAGAATAGAAAGAAGAAGGGTCAAAAACGAATGTTTGAAAAGTTATTCCATTTGTCTGAAAACAAGACAACGGTAAGAACGGAACTGATCGCCGGACTTACCACCTTTATGACCATGGCGTACATCATTGCCCTGAACCCCAATCTGCTGACAGGCTTCGGCGCAGAGGGCCAGGAGCTGTGGAACGGTGTGTTCCTGGCGACCTGTCTGGCCTCTGCCGTTGGTATGTTTGCCATGGCATTCCTTGCCAACAAGCCCTTTGCGCTGGCTCCCGGCATGGGCCTGAACAGCTTCTTTGCCGTGGTGGTTGGCAACATTGTGGCCATGACCGGCATGACCTATGTGGCCTCTTTCCAGGCCGCCCTGGTGATCATCCTGATCGAGGGCATTATTTTCCTGTTCCTGTCTGTGCTGAATGTTCGGGAGAAGATCGTTGAGGCCATTCCTCTTGGTGTGCGGCTGGGCATTTCTCCCGCCATTGGTCTGATGCTGATGAACATCGGCCTTGGCTCTAACGTGGGCATCTACGCCGAGGGCAACGGCTTTTCCACGCCTTTCTTTGTCATGCGGGACTTCTTCGGTGCCCTGACCCCCAGTGTTCTCCGGAGCAACATGGGCGATGCCGGTTACGCCACCATGATTCTGACGGTGGTGACCATGTTTGCCGGTCTCTTTGCCATTGTGGCCATGTCCAAGAAGAACGTAAAAGGCTCTGTGCTGTACGGCATGCTGATTGCCTCTGTGATTTACTGGGTAGGGGAGTCTGTGTTCCTGCATACCAATCCCTTTGCTTCTCTGGCCACCGCTTCCTTTGTGCCTCCTTTTGCGGATATGGCAAAGACCACGCTGTTCCACTTTAATTTCGCCGGCTTCCTGGAAATCGGCTGGTTCACCGCCGTGACCCTCATCGTCACATTCTGCATCATCGACATGTTTGACACCATCGGCACCCTGGTTGGCACTGCTTCCCGGGCCGGTATGGTGGACGAGAACGGCAATATGCCCAACATGAAAGAGGCTCTGCTGTCCGATGCCATCGGTACTGTGGCTGGTGCTTGCACCGGTACTTCCACGGTGACCACCTTTGTAGAGTCCGCCTCCGGTGTGGAGGCTGGCGGACGTACCGGCCTGACCGCTGCCACCACCGGTGTGCTGTTCCTGGCCTGTATGTTCCTGGCTCCTGTGGCGGCCATTATTCCCGCCGCGGCCACTTCCTCCGCTCTGATTTACGTAGGCGTTCTCATGCTCATGGGCCTGAAAAACGTGAACTTTGAGGATATGGACCAGATGGTTCCTGTGTCCCTGATGCTCATTGGTATGCCCGTTTCCGGCTCCATCGGCCATGCCATTGGTATCGGCCTGATCTCCTACACCATCATCAAGGTATTCGGCGGCAAGGCCAAGGAGGTCTCCCTGCTGACCTACGCCATCTCCCTGCTGTTCCTGGTGAAGTTCTTCCTGGCTGTATAAACCAGAACTCAAAACCGAAAAATCCCCTGGAATCTCGTCAGTTCAAGATTCCAGGGGATTTCCTTGTTTATTTGCGGCGGCCTTTTTGCGGAGGACTTGTTTTGGGTCTGCCGGAGCTGCCTTTGGGGGCAGAGGACGGTTTGGACGGTCTGGAAGCCTTGACAGGCACAGGGGGCTTCCTGCCCTTTTGCGGTGCGGCCTTAGAGCCGGGTTTCTTCTCCATGGCCTTAGGTGGGGCAATGTAGCCGCCCTTTTTGGGGGGAACTGCCCGAATCAGACATTTGGGGCCGGACCCGATCAGATCTTCCCGGTGGGCCGCCAGCAGGGCTTCCCGCACCAGGTAGTAGTTCTTGGGGTCCCGATACTGAATAAGCGCGCGCTGCATGGCCTTTTCGTGGGGGTCCGTTGGGACATAGACCTTTTCCATGGTCCGGGGGTCTAAGCCTGTGTAATACATCACCGTGGACAAGGTAGAGGGCGTGGGATAAAAGTCCTGAACCTGTTCCGGGTTATAGCCCATATCCCGAATGTACTCCGCCAGCTCCACAGCTTCTTTCATGGTAGAACCGGGGTGGCTGGACATGAGATAGGGAACCAGGAATTGGTTCATGCCATATTGCTTGTTGAGCGAGAAATACTTGTCCACAAACCGATTGTATACGGCGTTCCGGGGTTTTCCCATGCGGCTGAGGACGGCATCGGACACATGCTCTGGGGCTACTTTCAGCTGACCGGAAATGTGGTATTGCACCAGCTCTTTAAAGAAAGTGTCCTTTTTATCCGCCAACAGATAGTCAAACCGGATGCCGCTGCGAACGAATACCTTTTTCACGCCGGGAATCTTCCGCAGCTTCCGAAGCAGTGCCACATAGTCAGAGTGGTCCGCATTCATATTTTTGCAGGGGGTGGGAAACAGGCATTGCCGCCCACTGCAAGCACCCTTGGTCATCTGCTTTTCACAGGCGGGGTGCCGGAAGTTGGCGGTGGGTCCGCCTACATCGTGGATATAGCCCTTAAAATCCGGGTCCTTGACCATTTTCTCCGCCTCAGAAAGAATGGATTCATGGCTCCGTACCTGGACGATCCGGCCCTGGTGGAAGGTCAGGGCGCAGAACGAGCAGGCTCCGAAGCACCCCCGGTTGCTGACCAGACTGAACTTCACTTCTTCAATGGCAGGGACACCCCCCAGCTTTTGATAGCTGGGATGATAGGTCCGGCAATAGGGGAGGCTGTAAACCGCATCCATTTCCTCCATGGTCAGGGGCTTCTGTGGGGGATTCTGTACCACAAACTCCTTGCCGTAGGGTTCTGCCAGCCGTTTGGCCGTAAAGGGGTCACAGTTCGAATACTGAGTCTTAAAGGATTGGGCATAGCTGCGCTTGTTTTTCTGAATTTCCTCAAAGGAGGGCAGCACAATGGTGGGCAGGCTTTCGTCCAGCTCCCTGGTCTTAAAGACTGTGCCGTCAATGTAAGTAATATCCTTAACATCCATTCCGGCGTTTAAGGCATCGGCAATTTCTACGATGCTCTTTTCACCCATGCCATACATCAGTAGGTCCGCCTGAGAATCCAGCAGGATGGAGCGTTTCATGCTGTCGGACCAATAGTCATAGTGGCCCAGCCGCCGGAGACTGGCTTCAATGCCGCCGATGAGAATGGGAATGTCTTTATAGGTTTGCCGAATCAGATTGCAATAGACGGTGGTGGCATAATCCGGACGCTTGCCCATGATGCCGCCGGGGGTGAAAGAATCCGTTTTCCGGCGGTGCCGGGTGACAGAATAGTGGTTCACCATGGAGTCCATATTGCCGCCGCTGACCAGAAAGCCCAGCCGGGGAGGGCCGTAAACGTTGATGGATTTGGGGTCACGCCAGTCCGGCTGGGAGATGATGCCTACGCTGTATCCCCGACTTTCCAGAATTCTGCTGATAATGGCATGGCCAAAGGAGGGATGGTCTACATAAGCGTCACCAATCACATAGACAAAATCCGGCTGCAGGATCCCTCGGTCCTGCAGCTCCTGCTTGGTAATGGGTAAAAAATCCATAGTATTCTCCATTGCTTCTTTTTGACCGTATTCCAAAACCCTGTGGCGGGTATGAAAGGGGGTGTTCTACGGTCAGTTTTTCTTTCTCTCAACCTTCTTTTTGGTACCGTCAGGCTGGAGAATATAGGTGTTCTCCAACTGTCCTACGAGATTTGCCTTGACAGAATCAATATAAATCCTGCGCAGCCGGTCCCGTTCCTCGGTTTCCTCCGGGGTCAGGGAGCCTTGCTTTGCTTTTTTTGCCAGCACGTTGATCCGTGCGATCACATCTTGCATTTCCATAATGAACCTCACACATATTTCTGAATCGTTACACAGTAACGGTCTTTTTTGCTTTTTCCGCCGATTTGGCTCAGCCGGATTTTGCCCAGGCCCCGAACAGAGATTTTGGAACCTTCCGCAACCTGTTTGTCGGGCTTTTCGCAGGGCAATCCGTCAATGGCCGCCTTTCCGGTGGTGACGTAGCTGGCAGCCAGAGACCGCCCAATGCGAAAACCGGAGGAAATCACGCTGTCCAGCCGCAGGGAAGCCAGGGTATCCCGTATTTCCTGAAACTTTGGTTCCGGCATATGAAGTTCGGTCAAAGGAATGGAGCGCAGATGCAGTGCGGTGCGTCCGGCGCAGCGCAGATTATCCAGCACATAGGGGGCGATTTCCGCCGTCACAAAGAACAGGCACCGCCCCGGCTCCATGCAAATATCTCCAACGGTTTCCCGACCGATGCCAGCACCCATCAACGCCCCCAGAATATCCCGGTGGGTTAGAGTTTCTTCTGCAAAGAAACTGGCTTCCAGACACACCAGGGGACTATCGGGCCACAACAGTGCATCTTCCTCCATATAGTCCGGCAGATAGACAAGCATTTTTCGCTCCGCATCCCCATAGCCGCCAAACCGGTACAGTCCTGGCAAATCGCCAAAGAGGAAATTAGAAAGTTCCAGTTCTCTGGGAGACAAAAAACAGGTGTTCGCCGGAACATTTTTTAGATTACCGGCGTTGATTTTATCCCAGAGCTTGGCAAGCAACAGCTTCTCCTCTCCGGTTTTTGCAATTTTATTGATTTGATTGCGGTCCATAGCATCACCAATTTACATTATAGCACATCTTTTCCCTGGTGAAAAGAAGTTTTTCTTGTGCCGGGGGGAACAATCGTGTATAATACGAAAAAACGGAGAAAGGAATTCGGTATGGTCATCGGAATTATTGGCGGCGGCGCATCCGGAATGGCGGCGGCACTGGCGGCGGCAGAACATCCTGAAAACCAGGTGCTATTGCTGGAACGGCAGCAAAGAGTAGGCCGGAAACTCCAGGCAACGGGAAATGGCCGCTGCAATTTGACGAATCTTCATGCCCTGGAGGGGGGCTACCATGGGGAGGACAGTGGATTCTCCCGATTTGCTCTGGAACGGTTTTCTCCCGCAGATACCTTAAAGTGGTTTGAGCGCATGGGCCTTGTAACGGTGGCGGAGGCTTCCGGTCGGGTCTATCCGTTTTCAGATCAGGCAAATTCCGTGGTGGACATCCTGCGGTTTGCTCTGGATAAGCCCAATATCCGGCTGGTGACTGGGGTGGAGGTTCAAAAAGCGAAGCGGGAAGCGGATGGCTTTCTGTTGGAAACCACCCAGGGGGCGTTTTCCTGTCACAGGCTGATTATAGCCTGCGGGGGCCTTGCTGGTACCAAGCTGGGCGGCTCCATGTCCGGCTACAAGCTGCTGCGAGGCTTTGGCCACAGCTGCACCCGTCTGCGGCCAACCCTTGTTCAAATCAAAACGGACTGGCCCGGAATTTCTGCCCTGAAAGGGGTACGGGCGCAGTGCAAGGCAGAAATCACCTGTGACGGTGCTTTTTGGTCCGGAAGCACAGGGGAAATTCAGTTTACGGAATGGGGCCTTTCTGGGCCTGTCATGTTCGAAATTTCCAGAGACGTATGCCAGAAGAAAGGAAACTGGGTCTGTACGCTGGATTTACTGCCCCAGATGGGGGAAGAAACACTGGTTTCTTTGCTGGAAGCCCGCCGGAAGACCAATCTTCCTGCCTCCGAGTTGTTTACAGGCATCCTCCACAACCGTCTGGGAAGAGTCCTGACCCAGGAATGCGGTATCACCGCCAATCGGGAAATTGCCGGGCTTTCCGGGGAAGACCTGAAACTGGCGGCAAAGACGGCAAAGAGCTTTCCGGTCCATTTAACAGAAGCCTTGGGCATGGACAGTGCCCAGGTCACAGCCGGAGGCATTGTAACAGAAGCGTTTTATAGCAATACCCTGGAAAGCAAGCTGGTTCCCGGGCTTTATGCCTGCGGCGAGGTGCTGGATGTAGATGGGGACTGCGGCGGTTATAATCTTCAGTGGGCCTGGAGTTCCGGAAGATTGGCTGGCCAAAGTGCCAGAGAGGAATAAAAAATGCTTAGAATACGAGATATTTCCATGTATCCCGGGCAGGACGAGGGAGCCTTGGTGTATGAGGCGGCAAAAGCACTGCGCATCTCCGCTTCGGAAATCCGTTCCCTCCAAATTGTCCGCCGCTCTGTTGACGCAAGAAAAAAGCCGGATGTGAAAATCATCTACACGGTGGATGTGGCTCTGAAAAGCGGAGAGGGAAAGGTTTTTAAAAAATGTGGGAACAGGCGGGTGGCCCCAACCCCTGTCCAGAGTTACCGGCCCCCCAAGTTTCGGCCCGGGGGAGAAAAACGGCCGGTGGTTATTGGCTTTGGCCCTGCCGGTATTTTTGCGGCCCTGATTCTGGCCATGGCCGGTCAGCGGCCCATTGTATTGGAGCGGGGCGAGGATGCCGTAAGCCGCCACAAAAAGGTAGAGACTTTCTGGGAAACGGGTGTTTTGGACAGCCGGACAAACGTGCAGTTTGGAGAAGGGGGGGCCGGTACCTTTTCTGACGGAAAACTGAATACCGGCGTCAACAATCCAAGGATCCAGTGGATTTTACAGCAATTCGTCTCCGCCGGTGCCCAGGAGGATATTCTGTATGATGCCAAGCCCCATGTCGGAACGGATGTTCTTTTAGAAGTCGTTCAGAATCTCCGGGGCAGAATTCAGGCACTGGGTGGGGAAGTGCGGTTTTGCAGCCAGGTCACAAAGCTCCATTTAGAGGGAGAACAACTTGCGGGGGTGGAGCTTGACACCGGGGAAATGATTCCCTGTGACCATGCGGTGCTGGCCATTGGCCACAGTGCCAGAGATACCTTTGAAACCCTGCTGTCCCAGGGGGTACCTATGGAGCCAAAACCTTTTGCCATGGGTGTCCGTATTGAGCAGCTACAGGAAAAAATCAATTCTTCCCAGTACGGCACACAGAACGTCCATTTGCCTCCGGCAGATTACAAGCTGGTGCAGCATTTGCAGGACAGCACGGTTTATACCTTCTGCATGTGTCCCGGTGGCTATGTGGTGGCGGCGGCCTCTGAGGAGGGCAGAACCGTAACAAACGGTATGAGCTACTGCGCTCGAAACGGTGAAAATGCCAATGCGGCGTTGTTGGTTACGGTGAATCCCCAGGAATTTCCGGAGCCGGGACCTCTGGGCGGGATGGTCTGGCAGCGGGAAATCGAAGAAGCCGCCTACCGCCTGACCGGCAGCTACCAGGCCCCGGCCCAACGGGTGGGGGATTTTCTGGCGGGCAGACCAAGCAGTGGCCCAGGCAGTGTTGCGCCCACCTATCGCCCCGGGGTGGTTTGGACAGATATCCACCAGTGTTTGCCCCCAAAAATCACAAAGGCTTTGGAGGAAGCTCTGCCGGAGCTTGACCGAAAACTGCAAGGCTTTGGAGACCCGGACGCGGTTTTGACGGCTCCGGAAACCAGAAGTTCCTCGCCTGTGCGGATTTTGCGGGACGAGACCCGACAATCCCCCATCCGGGGCCTCTATCCCACCGGCGAGGGTGCCGGCTACGCAGGGGGCATTATGTCCGCCGCCATTGACGGCATCCAGACCGCCGAGGCGATTTTGGAGGAAATGCAGCATAAATGATGAACATCCCGAATCTTCCTTTTTTTAGGGAAGCTCTGATTAAATCGGCAAGAGCTGGCAGCGACAGATTTTGTTTCCAGGCAAGGTTCTAAAAGTGAGGGAATACTTTGTGTATTTCCCACTTTTAGAACCGCAGCATGGAAGCAAAAGATCCGCTGTCCAGCCGCAGACGATTTATTCAGAGTTTCCCTAGTGAAAATTCGGGATGTTTTGATAAAAGCGGCTGTGAAGTTCAGAAGAAGCCCTTGTATTTTGCGAAAAGGAACAGACAAATGCCAATTTGCACCGCCAGAATCAGTGGAATGCCCAGGGTGAACTTGAGATGCCGGGTCTTGTGACGAACGGTGTACATTCCCAGCAGCGCGCCAATGCTGCCGCCAAGAATAGCGGTGGACATTAAGGTGGCCTCTGATATGCGCCATAGATTTTTCTTTGCTTTCCACTTGTCTATCAGCATAAGCAGGAAGGCAGCGGCATTGATTAAAAGTAGATACAGAATCAATATTTCTTTCATGGAAAGGACCTTTCTGGAGGGATGTTTTTGAAAAAATGTGTGCTGCTAGGAGTGCTGCTGCTCTTTTTGACCGGGTGCGGCAGTCAGGAGACCTTTGAAACTGTGGCGGATGTATTGGATGCTCCGGCGGCTCCACAGCCCCGGCAAATCCTGGTTGACCTGCCGGGGGAAGAGGGACAGGAGGTCCTGGAAACACCGGCGGGCCAGTTGTACCTTTCTGAGGACTATGAAATCGGGGTAGAGGTACTGTCCTCCGGAGACCTGGACGCCACCTTAAAAGCCATTTGTGGCCGCAAACGGGAAGAGCTGACGGTTATGGAAACGGCAGCGGATGGAGTAAAGCGTTATGAGTTTGTCTGGGCCGCTGCCGGAGAAAACGGGGACCAGCTGGGCCGGGGAACGATTTTAGACGATGGGAACTACCATTACTGTCTGACGGTCCAACGTCCGGCAGAGGGAACGGGGGACGCTCAAATCGTTTGGAGTCAGGTCTTTTCTTCCTTTTCACTGGCCTGATATTGGGCGGTGACCTGGCGGCACAGCTCCAGACAGGCTTTCTGA
Source organism: uncultured Oscillospiraceae bacterium (assembly GCA_934593275.1). Lineage (GTDB taxonomy): Bacteria > Bacillota > Clostridia > Oscillospirales > Oscillospiraceae > Faecousia. The sequence continues at coordinate 10,764 of CAKTQE010000034.1, forward strand.
ACACTGGCAGGATAGAGAATTTTTGCCTTGTCTCCGAAGCCGATCACCCAGCTTAAAAACATTGGACTCTGGGCCACTTCCGCTGTAAAAACAAAATGGTCTTCACCGTCAGGAAACAGCATTACAGAGTTGCCGAAACGGTCTACTACCACATTGGTCAGGCTTTTGTGGAAGCGCATTTTTACGTGGGCCGTTTTTCCGTTAAACATATGGAACTGTTTTTGGGCGTAGTCGTTGAGGGCCTGTCCCGTTAGCTCCGGGCAAGGGTCCCGAAGCGTTGGAAGAAGCGTGATCTGGCTCATGCGGTCCACCCGGTAATTGGTCACACCGTGGCGGGGAGACAGGGCCAGAAGATAGCAGTTTTCGTTATCCTGGTAAATGCCATAGGGGCTGGCCGTATAGTCCTTGTCCCGGTACTGGGGTCTTCCGTCCAGTCCCCAGTCAAAATACCGGAAAGAAATCTGGCGGTTTTGGACGATGGCTTCCTGAATGGTATCTACATCATAGTAGATGGACTGGTTCATGTTCTTGATGCGCCCGGCTACCACCACATTCCGGCAAACCTGCTCCGCCTCCTGCTGACTGGTAAGGCAGCAGAGTTTGTGAATCAGTTCCAGAGATTTTTCTTCTGTTAAAAACCGGCTGGACTGGACCGCGGAAATCAAAAGCTTGATTTCCGGAAGCTGAAAGTCCCGCTGTCCGATGTAATAGCCGCCCTTTTTGCCCCGATAAATCAGAATATCTACACCGAATTCCTGTAAAACGGCGATATTGGAGTAAATCGTTTTTCTGTCACAGAGAATGTCCTTTTTTTCCAGCATTTGTTGCAGCTCTATTGCTCTCACCGGATGATTCTGGTGGGAGTTTTTTTGTAGATAATCCCAAATATACAGGATGATCAACCGCTGTTTATCGGACTTTGCCATAAATGCCACTTCCTCTCCATGGTTCTTGACGCTATTATAGCATAAGAATGGGGTTGAAGAAAACGATAATTTGATTTTTTTGAAAAAATATGATACCATATGGCCAAAGTTCTTGAAAGGGGGGACCTGGAATGCTGGTACTGGGATGCCATATGTCCTCTGTCGGCGGTTATGCACTCATGGTTCGTCAGTGCAAGGCCATGGACGCCAATACGCTAGCGTTCTTTACGAGAAATCCCCGAAGTGGCCGCTGCAAACCCCAGGACCCTATGGATATTTCCGCTGCAACGCAGCTGATGCGCCATTACCATATAGGCCCTTTCGTTGCTCACGGTCCCTATATTATGAATCTTTGCGGCAGAAATGAGGAGGTCCGAGGATTCTCCCGGGAGGTTTTAGAAGATGATCTGCGGCGGCTTTCTGTGTTCCCCGGAAGCTTTTACAACATCCATCCCGGAAGTCATGTGGGCCAGGGGGTAGAGCAGGGAATCGAGTACATTGCCCAGGCACTGCGAAAAGCCCTGGAGCCGGACTACCCCGTTACCATCCTGCTGGAAACCATGGCAGGGAAGGGCAGCGAGATGGGCAGAAGCTTTGAGGAATTGCGCCTGATTCTGGATGCCGTTGGCAGCCCCAAGGTCGGCATTTGTATGGATACCTGTCATGTGTTTGATGCCGGATATGATCTGGCAGGGAACGCTGCCGGTGTTTTTGAGGAGTTTGACCGGGTGATCGGCTTGGATAGACTAAAAGCACTGCATCTGAACGATTCCATGAGCTGCTGCGGCAGCCACAAGGACCGGCATGAGCGCATTGGGCAGGGTAAAATCGGGATAGACGCGTTTCAGCATATTCTGGATGACCCCGCTTTGGCCGGGAAACCCATGATTTTGGAGACCCCCAACAACCTGGACGGCTACGAACGAGAAATCAAAATGCTGCGCAGGATGGGGAGCATTTACAAGGAGACTACGTTTTGAACCAACTACAAGAAGTATTTGATCTGGTCCTTGCATCCAGAGATACATATGCGGCGGTATTCCTGGCCATATCCCGGTATCTGGTACCGGCCCTGGGGCTATGGCTGCTGCTGCACTGTGCCCGACCTCTGATTTCTTTCCGCAGGGAGCCTGAAATCTGGGCGTGGCTCAAGTTTGCCGATGGCTCTCAGGTGGCGGTGACCCACTGGGAAAATGTTATCGGCAGAAGCAAAAGCAGCGATATCACCATTGCCCTTTCCACGGTATCCCGGAACCACGCCGTTTTGACCCGGTACGATGACGGCAGCTGGACCATTTCAGATGCCAGTTCCAAAACCGGCACCTGGGTCAACGGAGACCGGGTAGACATCTGCGCCCTCCATGAGGGGGATACGGTTTCCATCGGCGGCGTGGATATGACCCTACAGCCCATCACCAAACGGCAGGAGCAGCTGCAATCCCAGCTGCGGACCAAAGGCTCCAGCGGTTGGAGTGGCCTCTTGGGACTGCTGATTTTGACGCTGCTGCAAATGAGTATGTTTATCGGCTTCCTGCTGAACGGACCTGCAGAGGAGTATCCGCTTTATCTGCTGGGTTTTGGCAGTGTAATGGCCTGCCAGTGGCTGCTGTTTGTCTTCTATCTGATGATTCGCAGAAGCTCCTTTGAGGTGGAAACGCTGGCATTCTTCCTTTGTACCATTGGCGTGGCGGCTATTGCCACCGTAAAGCCGGGAGAGCTGGGGAAGCAGTCTGCGGCCATGTTCTTGGGTGTCATCATGTTCCTGGTGATCGGTTGGTCTCTGCGGGACTTGGAGCGGGCCAAGCGGGTGCGTTACCTGGCGGTGCTGGCAGGTGTTGGATTCCTGGTGGTGACACTGCTATTTGGCAAGGAATACTACGGTGCCAAAAACTGGCTGGTGATCGGCGGCATGTCCCTACAGCCCTCGGAGCTTTCCAAGGTGTGTTTTGTCTACGCCGGAGCCTCCACCATGGACCGGATCATGAACAAACGGAATCTGGTTCTTTTCATTGCCTATTCCGTTGTGATCTGTGGACTGCTGGCCATTATGAATGACTTTGGCACAGCCATGATTTTCTTCTGTGCGTTCCTGATTATTGCCTATCTTCGTTCCGGCAGTGTGGGTACCATCGCCCTGGCCTGTACGGCTTTGGCCTTTGCCGGTGTGTTGGCCATTCAAATCGCGCCCCATGCCATGAACCGGTTTGCCACCTGGCGGCATATCTGGGAAAGCCCCTATACCTCCGGTTACCAGCAGACCCAGGCCATCATGTGCATTGCCTCCGGCGGCCTGTACGGTTTGGGGCCGGGGAACGGGTACCTGCAAAAGGTATTTGCCGCGGACTCGGACATTGTATTTGCCACTATTTCCGAGGAGTGGGGGCTGCTGATGGCACTGCAGGCAGTGTTGGCCATTTCCGTGCTGGGGCTTTTCTCCATGCGCACCTCCCGGGTTTCCCGCAGCAGCTTTTACTGCATCGGCGGCTGTACGGCGGCGGGGATCCTTCTGATACAGGCATCTCTCAACTGCCTGGGTACGGTGGACATCTTGCCTTTTACCGGCGTGACCTTCCCGTTCCTTTCCAATGGCGGCACCAGCATGATTGGTGCCTGGGGGTTGCTGGCCTTTGTAAAAGCAGCCGATACCCGCCAGAATGCCAGTTTTGCCGTGCGATTTAATAAATAGGAGTATACCAATGAACAGAGTAACCAAAAGAACCTGGATGATGTTCCTTTTCGTGGGACTGCTTCTGGGAGGAATGGGCTTTTTTGTAGGGGAGTATGTGCTGCAAGCGGACCGATGGATCGTTTCCACAGGCTCGCCCCATATTTACAAAAACAGCAACCTGGGCAGAGGTACTGTAGTGGATCGGGATGGGGTGCTGCTGCTGGATATGACCGATGGCAGAACCTATTCAGACAACGCCCAGACCCGGGCCTCTACCATGCACTGGCTGGGTGACCGAAACGGCAGCATCCAGGCGGGAGCCGTTACAAATTACGCCGCCATTATGGCTGGCTACGATAAGGTCAGCGGCCTGTACGACTACAGCGGAAGTGAGGGTGTCATCCGGCTGGGGCTGTCTGCCGCCGTGCAGAATGCGGCACTGGAAGCCCTCAATGGCCGCAAGGGTACTGTTGGCATCTATAACTACCAAACCGGCCAGATTCTTTGTGCTGTGACATCTCCCACCTATGACCCGGATAATGTACCGGATATTGGGGGGGATACCTCCGGAAAATATGAGGGTGTTTATCTGAACCGGTTTTTGCAGTCTACCTATGTGCCGGGGTCCATCTATAAAATCGTCACCGTGGCGGCTGCGCTGGAATGCGTACCCGGAATTGAGGGCATGACTTTCTACTGTGACGGGGCCTACGAATACGGCACCGAGGCCGTGACCTGTGAGACCGCCCACGGCACCCTGGATATAAAAGGCGCACTGGCCCATTCCTGCAACTGTAGCTTTGCCCAAATTGCCAAGCTGGTGGGCAGAAAGAACATGGAAAAGTACGTTTCCAAATATGCCGTTACAGAGCCGGTGTCCTTTGACGGCGTGACCAGTGCCAGGGGAAATTACGATATTTCCAATACCGGCGGCGCATCCTTTGCCTGGAGCTGCATCGGCCAGCACTCGGATTTGATCAACCCGGCCCGGTTTATGACCTTCCTGGGAACCATCGCCGCAGGGGGAAAAGGGGTAGAGCCATATCTGGTTGCCTCTGTGGAGCGGAACGGAGAAACCGTATATGAAGCCCAGGCCAAAACCACCGGACGGATCATGAGCGAGAAAACCGCGGAAAAGCTGAAAAGTTATCTTCGCAACGATGTACAGACCATTTATGGTGACGGCCATTTCCCCGGTCTTTCCGTCTGCGCCAAATCCGGCACCAGCCAGCTGGGCGGGGGACAGAAGTCCAATGCCATGTTTGCGGGCTTCCTGGCAGATGAAGCATACCCTCTTGCCTTTATTGTGGTCGTTGAAAACGGCGGCTATGGCAGCGCAGCCTGCGTACCGGTGCTTTCCCAGGTTCTTCCGGTTTGCAAGGCGGAATTGGACCAACATAGATGATAAAAATCCCGGAGCTTTTTGATGGCTCCGGGATTTTTGCTACGGTGGGCGGACAGGTGTCCGAGATATACTGACAGATGACATATTGTGGTTTTTGTACAAAAAATGAAGGAATTATAAAATAACATTAGTGGTGTTTACCTTGTTGACAAATGTCCTTGTGTGAGATACAATATGTTCACATTCAACAAGGAGGTAACGGCTATGTTTCAGAAAATGCACAATGAAAAAGTAGAGTATCAGCTTGCATGGCCCGTTGCCGCTTGCTTGATAATTCCCGTATTGTTGCTAGCCGGTTTGCGGGTCGTTGAGCTGTGCGCGCTGAGCCTGCGAATTATGGGGTAGTTGCGCAGTCGGGGCTTCATGTTGTATGAAGAGGCGGCTGCGGATGCAGCCGCTTTTTTATAGTTTTCCAAGTTTCTATGTAAAGGAGAAAAGAAAAATGAAAAAGGTACTTGCATTCACCATGGCTCTGGCTATGGTAGCCGCTTCCTTCGCTGGCTGCGGCAACAGTTCCTCTACCAGCACTGCTGCGACCACAGCCGCCGCTGGTGAAACCGCCGCTGCTGTTCAGGGTAACGGCACCGTGAAAATTGGCATGTCCGGCCCTCTGACCGGCGGTGCCTCCGCTTATGGCCTGGCTGTCAAGGCTGGCATGGAAATCGCCGTTGAGGAGATCAACGCCAAGGACGGCCTGCAGTTGGAGTTCAACGCCCAGGACGATGAAGCCGATGGCGAGAAGGCCGTTTCCGCTTACAACGTTCTGAAGGACTGGGGTATGCAGGTCATGGCCGGTCAGGTCACCACTGGTGCCGCTCTGGCTGTTGCTCCCGAGTCCGTATCCGACAACATGTTCAACCTGACTCCCTCCGCTTCTGCTGAGTCTCTGGCTACCACCGGTGACAACATCTTCCAGATGTGCTTCACCGACCCCAACCAGGGTGCCAGTGCCGCTGAACTGGTTTCCACCAAGTATGCAGGCTCCAAGGTTGGTATCATCTACGATTCCTCTGACGACTATTCCAGCGGCCTGTACAAGGGCTTCTCCGCAAATGCCGCTACCATGGGCGTTGAAATCGTAGCCACCACCTCTTTTACCGCTGACAACAAGGCAGACCTGTCCACCCAGGTGACCAAGTGCCAGGAGGCCGGTGCCGATCTGGTGTTCCTGCCCATCTACTACACCGAGGCTGCCCAGATCCTGAGCTATGCCAACAGAATCGGCTACACCCCCAAGTTCTTCGGCTGTGACGGTATGGACGGTATCCTGACTGTTGAGGGCTTTGACACCGCTCTGGCTGAGGGCCTGGCCTTGATGACTCCTTTCGATGCCAATGCTTCTGACGAGGCGACCCAGTCCTTTGTCACCAAGTTCAAGGCAAAGATGGACGGCCTGGTTCCCAATCAGTTCGCTGCTGACGGCTACGATGTAATTTACGCCATCTATGACGCTCTGACCGCCGCCGGTGTCACCGGCTCCGAGTCCGCTTCCGAAATCTGTGATGCGCTGAAGGCTCAGTTCACCACCATGAGCGTAGATGGTCTTACCGGCACCGGTATGCACTGGGATGAGAACGGCATGATCTCCAAGGCTCCCGCTGCTGTGGTCATTGAGAACGGCGTGTACGTTCCCATGGCTTAATTAAAAAACGTTTCTATCACGGGGATGGAGGGCGTTCCGCCCTTCATCCCTGAAAACGGAATCAGCAGTCTATGAGAGCAGCAAGGACTTGCCGCTGTCATAGGCTGTTGAGGTTGAGAAAGAGGGGTTTTTATGAAAATTATTCAGTATCTGATCAACGGTATCAGCATTGGTTCTGTATATGCCATTATCGCTCTGGGCTATACCATGGTTTACGGCATTGCAAAAATGCTGAATTTTGCCCACGGCGATATTATTATGGTAGGTGCTTATATCTCCTTTTGCGTAACCAATTATCTGGGTCTGCCGGTGACGGTTTCCATTTTGGCGGCTATGGCGGTTTGTACCGTTTTAGGTATGCTCATTGAGGCCCTGGCCTATAAACCCTTGCGGGGGACGCCCAGCTTGGCGGTTTTGATCACTGCCATCGGCGTCAGCTATTTCCTGCAAAACGCGGCCCAGCTGATTTGGTCTTCCAGCCCCAAAAACTACACCAGCATCGTGACGTTCCAGCCTATTCGGCTGCTAGATGGACAGCTGGTCATCACCGGTGAGGTCATTGTTACCATTATCGCCTCGGTCATCATTATGCTGGGCCTGACCTGGTTTACCGGCAGCACCCGCACCGGCAAGGCCATGCGGGCTGTTTCCGAAGACCGGGAGGCGGCGGAGCTGATGGGCATCAATGTGAACAGAACCATCTCAACCACCTTTGCCATTGGTTCTGCTTTGGCGGCCATTGCGGGTGTTCTGCTCTGCTCCACCGTTCCCACCCTGCAGCCCACCACCGGCTCCATGCCTGGAATTCGCGCCTTTACGGCGGCAGTATTGGGAGGCATTGGCTCCATCCCCGGTGCTATGCTGGGCGGTATTCTGCTGGGAATTATTGAGACCTTCAGCAAGGCCTATTTAAGCCCTCAGTTTAGTGATGCCATTGTATTTTTGGTCCTGATTCTGATTCTTCTGGTGAAGCCCGCAGGGTTGCTTGGCAAGCAAGTCCAGGAAAAGGTTTGAGGTGAGAGCTATGAAAAAGCAAAATCGCAATAAAATCAAAGACGCTTCTACATATATCCTGGTAACGGTTGCTTTCATTGTCCTCCAATTGCTGGCCTCTCAGGGCAAGCTGAACAGCACCACCAAGGGATTTCTGGTTCCTGCCTGCGCCTATATCGTACTGGCAGTTTCCCTGAATCTGCTTGTGGGTATCTGCGGAGAGCTGAGCCTGGGTCATGCGGGATTCATGGGCATTGGCGCGTTTACCGGCATTATTGTTACATCTCTTCTTGTCCAGGCTGTACCCAACGGTATTGCCCGACTGACCATTGGTATGCTGGTAGGCGGCATGCTGGCCGGTGCCATTGCTTTTTTGGTGGGTATCCCGGTGCTTCGGCTGCGGGGTGATTACCTGGCCATTGTGACCCTTGCCTTTGGCGAAATTATGAAAAACATCTTTGGCAATCTATACTTGGGTGTGGATGAAAACGGACTTCACGCCACCATCGCTTCCGATGGCCTGACGCTGGCCGAGGGCGGAAAAATGATTATTTCCGGACCCCGGGGCGCAACGGGCATTACCAAGCTCTCTACCTTTGCCATGGGTTTTGCCCTGATCCTCTTTACCTTGTTCGTTGTCCAGAATCTGATCAATTCCAAAGAGGGACGGGCCATCAAGGCCGTCCGGGACAACCGGATTGCCGCGGAGTCCGTGGGCATCAATGTAACGGCGTTCCGCATGAAAGCTTTTGTGGTATCCGCGTTTCTTGCCGGTATGGCCGGTGCCCTGTATGCCATGAACTATGGCTCCATTACCGCCTCCAAGTTTAATTTCAACACCTCTATCAATATTCTGGTGTTCGTTGTTCTGGGCGGCATGGGTAATATCCTTGGCTCCATTATCTCTGCCACCGTGCTGTACATTCTGCCGGAGGCCATGCGTGGGCTGCAGGATTACCGGATGATTATTTATGCCGTGGTTTTGATTCTGGTCATGCTCTTTACCTGGTCTCCCAAGGCAAAGGATATGGTGTCTGTGGTAACGGATAAGGTAAAGTGCATGTTCTGCAAGAATGGAAAGGAGGCAGCTTCCAATGAATGATTATTCCAAAAAGATTCTGAAAGTGCCTACCGTTACTTTCGTCCGGGAACAGGACCAGGGCAAGCAGCCAGTTTTGGATGTACGGAATCTGGGCATTGATTTTGGCGGCCTTACGGCGGTGGACAGCTTTAATATCACCATCGGCCCTACCGAGATTTCCGGTCTGATCGGCCCAAACGGTGCCGGTAAAACCACGATTTTTAACCTGCTCACCGGCGTTTACCAGCCCACCCGAGGAAGCGTGCTGGTCAATGGCATTGATATTAAGGGAATGCCTGTTCATAAGGTCAACAAACTGGGTATTGCCCGGACTTTCCAGAATATCCGCCTGTTTACGGATATGTCCGTGCTGGACAACGTAAAAGTCGGTATGCACAATGACATCAAGTGCGGTTTCTTTTCCAGTGTCCTGCATCTGCCCAGCTACTACAGATCCGAGCAAATGGCCAACGACAAGGCCATGGAGCTGTTGGATTTCATGGGCCTTGGGGAATATGCCCATACCAAGGCCGGGAGCCTGCCCTACGGTGTGCAGCGTCGCCTGGAGATTGTTCGGGCGTTGGCGACCAATCCCTCTGTGATTTTGCTGGATGAGCCTGCCGCCGGCATGAACCCCAGTGAAACCACGGAACTGATGCACCAGATCCGCCGCATCCGAGACACTTTCCACGTGGCAATTTTCCTGATCGAGCATGATATGAATCTGGTGATGAACGTCTGCGAGGCCATCGCCGTTGTAAACTACGGGCGGATCATCGCCAAGGGAACGCCGGATGAAATTCGCTCGGACCCGGCGGTCATTGAAGCCTATCTTGGCAAAGAGGAGGGCGAGGGCCATGCTTAAAATTGAAAACATCGATGTATATTACGGTGCCATTCACGCCGTCAAGAATGTTTCCTTTCAGGTAGGGGAGGGAGAAATCGTAGCCCTGATCGGTGCCAACGGTGCCGGAAAAAGCACGATTCTAAAAACCATTTCCGGCTTGATGCATCCCAGAAATGGCAGTATTACCTTCTGCGACCAGAATATCACCCATACAGAGGCCTATAAGCTGCTCCGGACCGGCCTTGCCCATGTGCCGGAGGGCCGCCGGATTTTCCTGGAAATGACGGTGCAGGAGAATCTGGAAATGGGTGCGTATATTAAGAAATCCGTATCCCAGGAGGACCTGGATATGGTCTTCAATTACTTCCCAAGGCTTCAAGAACGCCGGAAGCAGATTGCCGGAACCCTGTCTGGCGGCGAGCAGCAGATGCTGGCCATGTCCCGTGCGCTGATGTCCCATCCCAAGTTGATGATGCTGGATGAGCCGTCTATGGGCCTGGCCCCCATCATTGTGGATCAGGTCTTTGGAATCATCAAAGAACTCCATAAATCCGGCACCACCATCCTTTTGGTGGAGCAGAACGCCAGAAAGGCCCTGCAAATTGCGGACCGGGCTTACGTTTTGGAAACCGGCTCCATCACCCTCAGCGGCACCGGCCCGGAGCTTGCCAAGTCCGATGCGGTGCGCAAGGCCTATTTGGGCGGATAACGGTCATAGAAAAACACTCCCTGCATACTTTAAGGCAGGGGGTGTTTTTTACGTGTGCCGGAAAAACCAGATGCGTGGAGGATGTTTGGTCTGCTTGGGTTTGGGAATGCTGGTGGGGCAGTGGGTGAATTCCGTTTTTCTTTGTGTGTTGGCAGGTCTGACGCTGCTGGTATTGGGCTGCTGCATTGTAGGGCGGCGATAGAGGGCATAAACACCCCTCCAGGCTCATAAAGTTACCCAGAATCGAACTGTGATCATAAAGGAGTGAGTTCCATGGAACTGCAATTAAAAAATAGGGACATTTCCTATCTGGAGCCTGTGATTTTGGAATGCAGGAATTTGGAGCAGACCCAGGAGGTTCGTGTGCCGGAGGGTCTGCCGGATATTGAGCGGGTTTTAGGCTGCTGGGGGCAGCTGATCCTCCGGGGCAAGGAATGGCGAACGGATTCCGTTACGGTTTCCGGTGGCCTGATGCTTCGGCTGCTGTATGGGCCGGATGGGGCGGGAACAGTGCAAATACTGGATAGCTGGGTGCCGTTTCAGGCAAAATGGGAATTGCCCCGGGATACCCGGGACGGTAGTATTCTGGTGCAGCCGTTACTCCGATTTCTGGATGCCCGTTCCTTATCACCCAGAAAGATACTGGTACGCTGCGGTATCGGCCTGAATCTCATGGCACTGGTGCCGGAGAATTTGTCCTTCCCGGAGCCGGATGCCGTGCCGGAAGATGTACAGCTTCTGCAAAAGACGGTTCCCCTCCGGCTGTTTGACCAGGCGGGCGAAAAAAGCTTTGCCATGGAGGAGCCTTTATCTGCCCCCGGCATGGACCTGACAGATCAAAAGGTGTTTTATAGTTCCGCCCAGCCGGTGCTGACGGAGCAGAAAGTGGTAGGCGACAAAATCGCCTTTCGGGGTGCTGTCAATCTGCACGTATTGTTCTGCGGCCCGGAGGGGGCGTTGGAGGGCCGGGACTTTACATTCCCGTTTTCCCAGTTGGCGGAGCTGGATCGGGCCTGTGGGTCTGAGGCAGAGGTGGATATTCAGGTCTGCGTGACGAGCTTGGAACTTGAGGAAAGCGGAGACGGCAGCAAGGTGGTGAAAGCTTCCTTTACGGCCCAGTATGCCGTCAGCGATGTGACAAAAATCCAGGTCGTAGAGGATGGCTACAGCACCCTAAGACCTTTAAAACTGAACCGGCAGCTGCTTCCCGCAACATCCATTCTGGAACAGCGGTGGGAGACGCTGACTGGGGAGGCGGCTCTTCCTGGGGAGGTTCACAGCGAAGTGGACATGGCTCTGTTCTGGGAATTCCCGCTCTGGGACCCTATTCCCGGAGGATATCGCCTGGAAAGCGCGGGAACTATTGGGCTGCTCTCCCAGCAGGAGCAGGGAACAGATGGATTCACAGCTGTCTGGCAGGGAAGCACCGAGGTGAGAACCGGGGAAGATATTCGCCTGACCGTTACAGGGATGACGCCCGGGACCATTCAATTAAATCCGGGGGCAGGGAAAATCACCATGGATTTGGCGGTTCATCTGACCATGCTGTCCAAAGACGGTTTGAACGTGGTATCTTCCATGGAACTGGGGGAGCCGGTGGACAAAGATTTGTCCCGGCCCAGTCTAATCTTGCGCCGTGCCGGAGATGCGGGGCTGTGGGAGCTGGCCAAGGAAAGCGGTTCTACCATGGCGGCCATTGCCCAGGCAAACGGACTGACCGAGGAGCCGACCAAGGGGCAAATGCTTTTGATTCCCCTTTCCTAAAACAACAAAGCACCGTCCCGGGGGAGAGCCGGGGCGGTGCTTCTGGCAAACCTGTCGCATAAAAATTGGGGGAAGTCTGCCATCGACTAGAGTAGCGAATCAGACTGCTTTTTTA
>CAKTQE010000035.1 GCA_934593275.1 uncultured Oscillospiraceae bacterium
ACATCCGCAGACTGTAACCCATGTGTCTTCCCTATGTGTTACCTATGTTTCTCTTGACAAGGTTGCCGCCCCTACATTTCGTGTGTTGGGTGATACCATTCAACCGAACAGGTTATATTCAGTCATTACGCATCCGTTGATTGGGTTTAAACAGCGCAAGCCCCTCAGATCGTGGGTCTGAGGGGCTTGGTTTTATAGTTGAATATGGTATCCCGCCGGGGTTTGTTGGGTGTAGGCGGGCGGGGCGGGGACGGAGAGGGTTTTGTCCGCTTTCTTGGTTTTTACCAGCAGGATGCCCAGGGAGATGATGAGGACCAGGGCCAGGAGGCCGGCGATGATGGCCAGGGTGCGGATGAGCTTTGCTTCGCTCTTTTTGCCGCTTCGGGCCTGGGGAGGTCTCTGGGGGGCTGGTTGGGGTCTGGGGGCCTGACGGGGCTGCTGGGGGGCCGGGGCGGTGCGGGGAGGTGCTTGTCTTGGGGCGGCCTTTGGGGCTTGTTTTGGAGCCGCCTTGGGGGTGGGCAGGGTCAGACTGCCCAGGATGGAATAGACCAGGGCTTCCGCCTGTTCCGGGTCCTGGTGGAGGAGCATATCCGTCCGCAATAGGGCGGGGAGGCTGTCGGCCTGGGTGAAATGGACGCCTTGGGAGGCGTAAAGGCCCATCTGCTTCTGGACGGCCCGCTGGCCCAGGGCAATGTCCCGGGAGACCTGTTCCTCCGGAACGCCGGTGAGCTGGGAAATGGACTTGGGACTCAGGCCGCTGAGACTGTAAAGATACAGGCCCAACCGCTGCCGGTCATCCAAAAGGTCCGTGAGCATCACCGCCACCTGGGCGGTTTCGGCTTTGTTGAGGTCCATACTGGGGAAGCTGAAATTCTGATTCTGGCCGCTGTCCTCTCCCTGACCGTTTTCCAGCAGGGTGGCCCGGACACGCATACACCGTACCGCGGTGATCCTGCCCAGCCAGTTGAAGAACTGCCGGGGGTCTTGCAGGGTGTCCAGCTTTTCCGCCAGGGTTTTCAGCACCACGGTGGTCATTTTCTCCGCGGACTGCCGGGAGGGCAGGAGTTTGCCGCACTGGTAGCTGACAACGCCCCAGGAATAGGTCAGCAGCTCTACCAGGGCCTCCCGGTCTCCCCGTTGGGCGGCGAAAATATATTCATTTAAGGATTCCTTGTTCATGGTTCTTCCTCCCGCTTATCCCTTGCCGGAGATACGGCTTTCGATGCGTTCCAGAGATTTTTTCATGGCGGTGTAGCAGTCCGCCGTTACCTTGTCCACATAGTTGTTTTCGTAGGCGTACATGGCTTCCTTGGTCCGGACCACCCGGCGGTAGCCGTCGCCCTCGGATTCTTTGGTGGTATAAATGGGAATGTAGCTGTAGCCGGTGACCTTGGTGGTCTTCAGGTCCGCGTCCTTTGTGACCTCCACATCCAGGATGATGGAGTAGTTGCTGCCCCCCAGGGTGGCATCGCCAAAGAAATCGCCCAGGGAGTAGGCAATGAGGGTGCCGCTTTTCTCGTTCATCTCAATTTTCTGCACCAGATGGGGGTGGGTGCCTAAAATCACGTCCACGCCGTTTTTCAGCATCAGTTCCGTGATCTGGGTCTGGGTTTTGGAAATCTGGTCGTTGTTTTCACTGCCCCAGTGGAGCATGGCAACGGTGAGATCCGGCTTTTCCTTGGCCACGTCCGAGAGAATGGAGGTAATGCCTTTTTTGTTGATTTTGGTGTAGTTGGAGTCGTAGTCTTCATACAGAAGATTCACGCACTCCTCGCTGCCCGCCGGCAGGCCCATGCCGCCAACGCCCTTGGTAAAGGCCACAAAAGCCACCCGAACGCCTTGGACATCACAGATGGTATAGCCACCGGTTTTGTGGAAGTCCGAGGTTTTGCCATAGGCCCCCAAAGGCTCCATACCGGCGGAGCGGATGTTATTGAGGGTGGTGTTCAGGCCAATCAGGCCATTGTAGACGGAAAAGGAGTTTGCCATCTGCACCAGATCCACACCGGCAGATTTCAGGTAGGTCAAAAGCTCCGTAGGGGCCGAAGAGGTTTCGGTGCCGTAGGGTTCTCCGCAGAAGTTGCCCTCGATGTTCATCACCGTCACATCCGCGTTGGCCAGTTCCGCCGCCACGTCCCGGAACGCCCGGGTAAAGTCGTAGCCGTTGGCGGCTAGCCCTGCGTCAATAGAGGCGTTGGTAATGTTCAAATCGCCCACCGCCCGGATGTGGATGGTGGTAATGGGGTTTCTGCTCCGGCGGCCTGGGGTGGTCTCCGCTACTGTTTCCTCCGTGGCTTTTGGAGCCGTGGTGGCGGCGGTGGTCTCTATGGCGGCGGCGGCGGTGTCCTTTTCCCCGGTGGCCAGCTTCCCGATGGTGATGCCGCAGCCGATGAGTACCAGCAGGGCAACGCCGGTCAGCAGCAAGGTTCTGGTTTTCCGTTTCCGCCGGAGCCGCTGGGCTTCGGCCCGCTTTTTTCTGCGCCGTTCCAGATCTTCACCGTCCAGACCCATGCGACATCACCCCTTTCGTAAAACGATTTTATTTTATTATAGCGGATTTTGAATATAAATACAAGTTTGCAAATATGAAATCTTCATTAAAGAAAGCTGGTAAAATTTTTCCCCTGTTCCCGGAGTTGTTGGGCATTGCGCAAAACCGTGGTTTTGAGTTCCGTTATGGACTCAAATTTCCGTTCCGGCCGGAGAAAGGTGTGAAATTCCAGGGTGACGGACCGGCCATACAGATCCCCTGTATAGTCCAGGATCCAAGGCTCCACGGTGATGTGGTGGCCGTCTACCGTGGGCCGGGTGCCAAGGTTGGTTACGGCCAGATAGGTTTTGCCGTCTATGGGGGTGGTGCAGCCGTAGACCCCAAATCTGGGGGTGGCGAGGCTCTGGGGAAACGCCAGGTTGGCGGTGGGGAAGCCCAACGTTCTTCCCAGCTGGTGGCCGTGAACCACGGTGCCGGTGAGAATATAGGGGTGGCCCATACAGGCAACGGCCTGTTCCATGTCCCCGTCATCCAAAAGCTGCCGGATGCGGGTGGAGGAAATGCGGCTGCCCCCCAGGGTCTGTTCCGGCACAATGGCATAGGGAAGCCCCGCTTCCCGGCAGTATTCCGCCAGAAGCTGGGCGTTTCCCGCCCCTCTGGCACCGAAGCGGAAATCCTCCCCGCAGACAAACCCGGCGGCTCCATGGTGTTCCCGCAGGTCTTCCAGGAAGACCTGCCAGGGGGTGGTTTGGGTTTTCTTATCAAAGGGCAGGGTGACGATCCGGTCCATGCCATAGTGCTTCAGCAGCAGTTCCCGGTCCTGAGGGGTATTGATAAGACCCGGCGTCTGGCCCAACACCAGAGTATCCGGATGATCCAAAAAGGTGACAACACCTCTGGCACCAGGTAAAGCCAGCTTTTTCACCGCGTCCAACAGTGCCTGATGGCCCAGATGCACGCCGTCAAAAAAACCAAGAGCATAAATATAGGAATTCATGGGCAATGTGTCCTTTATGTGTAACGTATGGGAATACGGGATAAGCGAAATCGGAAGAAAAATTGACAATTGACAATGGACAATTGACAATTCTTTTCAGTTGACAGTTATGGAGAGCATTTGTTGAAAATTATTACATATTTAATGTAGTCATTCATGTATTGCACTCTAAAAATGTCAAAAACGTGGTACGTTGCCGTAGGGGCGGCAATCTGCCGCCCGCCACGTTGGATGTATAACCTGTGGGGTTGGATAGGATGACCCGAAATATGGTATTACCCCCTGTAGCGGCGGCAATCTGCCGCCAACCGCCCCGCAGGGCCGGAATCGTGGTACATTTGTATTTGTATCGTCCAACGGGGCCAGCCCCTGGCGGGGCTGGATGGCGATGAATCATCGCCGCTACATTGCGTATACCGTTGTACGTAACGGATGTAGCGGCGGCAATCTGCCGCCATTGGCCGTAAGGCCACTCGTTGGACGTTCGTATCCGTAGCATCCCACGGTGCCAGCCCCTCGCCGGGGCTGGATGGCGTTGGGTCAACGCCGCTACATTTGTACCGTATATCGGGTTATACCATTCACCGACACAGGTTATTATTACTACGTGGCGGGCGGCTGGTAGCCGCCCCTACGGACTTTGACGAATGGGTTTAAATGAACAACGTTGGTCGCTCCAATAATTGTCAATTGTCCATTGTCAATTGTCAATTTATTTATCTTCCACTTGGAAGAAGCTCTTCACCGTCCGCATGGTTCCGTCTTCCACCTTTGCAAGCATCAGGAATTCGCCTTTTTGGCTGTAGGCCCGGTAGGTGCCGTTTTTGGCGGGGTGGGTGAACGGGTTGCCGTTGCGGCAGCGGGTTTCTTGGTTGGGGGTCAGGGTGAGGGCGGGGTATTGGAGGAACATGGTGTCCAGGGGCAGCAAAAATTCTTCCGGGTGTTCCGCTTCCAGCAGCTGCCGCAAGGGGACGGCCTGGGCGATGGTGTAGTCGCCGGCCTGAGTCCTGCGCAGGGAGGCCATGGTGCCAAGGCAGCCTAAGGCGGTGCCGATGTCTTCACAGAGGGTGCGGATATAGGTGCCTTTGGAGCAGCGGACCCGGAGGGCGGCGTCCTGGCCGTCAAAGGACAGCAGGCGCAGTTCGTGAATGGTCACGGGCCGGGGGGGCCTGGCCACTTCTTTCCCTTTTCTTGCCAGATCGCAAAGCTTCTGGCCGTTGACTTTCAGGGCGGAATACATGGGGGGAACCTGTAGAATTTCCCCACGGAAAGCATTCAGGGTTTCCAGCAGCTGTTCTTCGGTGATGTTGACCTCCCGCTGCTCCAAAACGGTGCCGGTAATGTCCTGGGTGTCGGTCTGGACTCCTAGGCGCAGCACCGTTTCATAGGTCTTTTCCGCGTGTTCAAAAAATTCAACGCCCCGGGTGGCCCGGCCTACGAATACCGGCAAAACACCGGTGGCCATAGGGTCTAAGGTCCCGCCATGGCCGATGCGCCGGGTGGAAAACACCCGGCGCAGTCTGGCCGTAACATCCTGGCTGGTCCAGTCCTGGGGCTTGTCTACGATGACGATCCCGTTCATTGGCAGCACTCCATCATGGCTTTTTCCACCAATTCTTCTGCTTGGGCCAGGGGCATGTGGAGACTGGCTCCCGCTGCCCCCTTGTGGCCCCCGCCGCCGAAGTACTCGGCAATGCGGGTGGCATCATAGCCCGGTACCGCCCGGACGGAGATTTTGGTCAGACCGTCCTCGGTTTCCCGCAATGTGGCCGCAATATTCACACCGGCCACGGTCCGGGGGAAGTTTGAAATATTGTCCATGTCGTCACTGGTGACCCCCAACTCCTGTTCAACATTCCGGGGAATGGCGCAGATGGCCATGGAGCCTTGCCGCAGCAGACGCATATGCTCTACGATCCAGCCCTGCATCCGGAGCTTTCCCAGGGTGTTGGTTTCAAAAAGCTCCTGGTTCAGTTCATAGATCCTGGCCCCGGCCTGGGCGCAGCTGGCAGCGGTTTGAAAGGTGTGGGCGGTGGTATTGGCAAAGCGGAAGCAGCCGGTGTCGGTGGAAAGGCCCACATAGAGCCTGTCCATGATCTCCGGACTCCGGCGGCAGTCCATCAGCTCCAATACATCAAAGACCACCTCGGCGCAGGACGCGCTGTCCGGGTCCACCAGCTCCAGATCGGAAAAGGAGGTGGCAGAGCCGTGGTGGTCAATGCGGAGGGCGACCCGGTCAAGTAGGGGCTGGGCGTTCTCCGGCAGCATACCGGGGGATGCCACGTCCGTAGAAATCACGGTGTCGCTTTCTTCCGCGGTTTCGGTGGTCAGGCCCTCTACCATCCAGGCAAAACGGGGGCTGACCCCGGTGTTTTCCAGAATATAGGCGGTTTTCCCCAGGCTCCGCAGCCCCAGGCACAGGGCCGAGGCACTGCCCAGGGTGTCGCCGTCAGGCCGCACATGGGTCAAAATCACATATTTATCGTGGTGCAGCAGAAAGGCCGCCGCGTCAATCCTCTGCAGGCTCTTCGTCATGGTGAACCTCCAGGGAGTTGATCAGTTCCAGCATTTTCGCGCCGTAGGCAATGCTGTCATCCTCTGCCCAGACGATTTCCGGGGCGTAGCGCAGCTGCAAGGCGTGGCCCAGCTCCCGGCGGAGATACCCACCGGCGGATTTGAGGCCCTGCAGCGCATTCTTGGCCCGGTCATCCTGCAAGAAGCTGACGTAAACCTTGGTGTAGCGCAGATCCGGGGTGGTTTCCACCCGGGTGATGGAGATCATGGTGTCCTGGACTCTGGGGTCTTTCACCGTCCGCAAAAGCCTTGACAGCTCTTTCATGATCTCTTCGTTGATTCGATTGATCCGATTGGATGCCATATTGTCATCCTCCTTGTTCTAAAGCCGGTTGCCCCCAAAAATTGGGGGCAACAATATTCTTTTTACCGCTTGATCTCCTGCATGACAAAGCACTCGAAGATGTCGCCTTCCTTGATGTCATTGAACTTGAGGATGGACATACCGCATTCGTAACCGGCGGTGACTTCCTTGGCGGCATCCTTGAACCGCTGCAAAGAACCAACCTCGCCCTCGTGAATGACGATGTTGTCCCGGAGTACCCGGACCTGGGCATCTCTTGTGACCTTGCCGTCCTTGACCATACAACCGGCAATGGTGCCGATGGCACTGACCTTGTAGGTCATGCGGACCTCGGCGTGGCCGATGACCACTTCCTCATACTTGGGTGCCAACATGCCCTTCATGGCAGCCTCGATTTCGTCAATGGCATCGTAAATGACCCGGTAGTACCGGATGTCTACGTTGGACCGGGCAATGGAAGCCTGGGCACCGGCATCGGCCCGGACGTTGAAGCCAACAATGATAGCACCGGAGGTGGAGGCCAGCAGCACGTCGCTTTCGTTGATGGCACCAACGCCTGTATGGATGACCCGGACCCGGACCTCCTCGTTGGAGATCTTTTCCAGGGAAGCCTTCACGGCCTCGGCGGAACCCTGGACGTCGGCCTTGACGATCAGGGGCAGTTCTTTCATTTCGCCCTCCTGCATCCGGGCAAACAGATTGTCCAGCGTGACTTTCTGCTGCATCCGGGCGGCGGCGTCCTTGGCGGCCTGACGACGCTGCTCTACCAGCTCCCGGGCCATGCGCTCATCGGTAACGGCATCAAACTCGTCACCGGGGGCGGGCACATCCGCAAGGCCGGTGATCTCCACGGGGGTGGAGGGACCGGCGGTCTTCACGGTGCGGCCCTTGTCGTTGGTCATCACCCGGACACGGCCAACGGCGGTACCGGCAATGATGATGTCGCCCTGTTTCAGGGTGCCGTTCTGCACCAAAAGGGTGGCAATGGGTCCACGGGTCTTATCCAGACGGGCTTCGATAACGGTACCCTTGCCCCGGCGGTTGGGGTTGGCTTTCAAATCCTGAACCTCTGCGGTCAGAGTGACCATTTCCAGCAGATTGTCCAGGCCCATGCCGGTCTTGGCAGAGATGGGGACAATGATGGTGTCGCCGCCCCATTCCTCCGGGATCAGGTCATACTTGGTCAGCTGCTCCTTGATCTTGTCGGGGTTGGCGGTGGGCTTGTCCATTTTGTTGATGGCCACGATGATGGGAACATTGGCGGCCTTGGCGTGGTTGATGGACTCAATGGTCTGGGGCATGATGCCGTCGTCGGCGGCGACCACCAGAATGGCAATGTCAGTACACATGGCACCGCGGGCGCGCATGGAGGTAAAGGCGGCGTGACCGGGGGTATCCAGGAAGGTCACGGACTTGCCTCCCACGTCTACGGTGTAAGCACCGATGTGCTGGGTAATGCCGCCGGCCTCGCCGGTGGTGACAGAGGTCTTCCGGATGGCATCCAGCAAGGAGGTCTTGCCGTGGTCAACGTGGCCCATGACCACCACCACGGGGGCGCGGTTTTCCAGCTCCTCGGCGGTATCCACATGGTCATCGATGATCCGCTCTTCGATGGTCACGGTGATTTCCTTTTCCACCTTGCAGCCCATTTCCGTGGCCACGTATTCGGCGGTATCAAAGTCAATGGTCTGGTTGATGGCGGCCATGATGCCGTTCTTCATCAGCAGCTTGATGACCTCACCGGCGGTCTTCTTCATCCGGGAAGCCAGTTCGCCCACGGTGATCTCTTCCGGGATCTTCACGGTAACGGGGGCTTTCCGGGCCACTTCCATTTGCAGGCGGCGCATTTTCTCCTGCTCTTCGTTGCGGGACTTGTTGCCCCGGAACTTGTTGTCTTTCTTGTTCTGCTGGCCCTTTTTGCCGCCGATGCGCTGCTTGCCGCCCTGGTAGTTCTGCACCCGCTCGGAAACCAGCGCGTCTACCCGGTCGTCAAACCGGGCGGAGTTCACCTGCACGGCAGAGGTATCCACCACCCGGCGTTCCCGCTTCCGTTCCGGCTCCTTGGGCTTTTCAGCCTTGGCAGGGGCGGCTTCTTTCTTGGCATCCGGAGCGGATTCCTGCTTGGATTCCTGTTTGGACTCCTGTTTGGCTTCCTGCTTGGGGGCTTCCTTGGCGGTTTCCTTGGGAGTTTCCTTTTCTTTCTTGGGGGCTTCCTTGGCTTTCTGGTTCTGAGCGGCAAATACCTGCTCAATGGAATCAATCTGGTGGGTCTGGGTGATGACCTCAAAGACCGCATTCAGCTCGCTGTCGGTAAGCACCTGGGAATTGGACTTGGGCTTTTCAGAAAACCGGCCCACAATATCCGCGATTTCCTTGGGGGCTACACCAAGATCCGCGGCAACTTCCTTTAATCGATACTTCACAAAACTCATATATGAACGCACCTCCACTATAGACGATATTACTTTGCTGCATGTTTCTTCTTTCCTGTTCTCAGGTTCCGGGCGTGGGCCTTGGCTTCCGCCTGGCGTTTCTTGGCCTTTTTGGATTTGGTTTCCAAAACCTCTAAGGCTTCCTTATACTTTTCAGGTTCCGGCAGGGCCTTTGCCAGGGCCAGGGCCAGGGAGACATCGGTAATGGCGGCCATGGCCAAGGAGTCTCTGCCGATGGCCTCTCCCAATTGGTCTTTGGTATAGGGCAGCCGGAGACACTGCTGTTCCGTTCCCGCGGCGTAGCTTTTGGCTCTGCGCCAGGTATGGTCCGAGGCGTCACTGGCAACCAAAATCACATAGGCCTTTCCCGCCCGGGCGGCACCGCCTACGGGTTCCTCCCCCAGCTCCGCCAAGCCGCCTTTCCGGGCCAGGGCCAGATAATTCAGGGCTTTATCCATTGTTCTGCTCCATTTCCTTTTCCAGACGGTCATAGACCTCCTGGGGAATCTGCGTTTCCAGGCTCCGATCCAGAGCCTTGGAACGGATGGCTTTTTTCAGGCACTCGGCACTGGGACACAGGTAAGCACCCCGGCCGGGAGCCTTGCCGCTAAAATCCAGGCTGACAGTCCCGTCAACCCCCCGAACCACACGGATCAGCTCTTTCTTCGCCTTACGCTCCCGACAGCCCATACACTGCCGCTGAGGGATTTTTTTCTGCATGGTGAGTCCCTCCTCATTATATTCGAGTTGACAGTTGACAGTTGACAGTTGACAGTGCGCCTTTTCAGGAGGGTCTATTGAAACTGTCTGCCGTCCATCTTCAGCTGTCTGGGTTTGTTCCCTTTTGAAAATCAAAAATTCCGGAGGAATTACCTTAACTGTCAACTGTCAACTGTCCACTGTCAACTGTCAACTAAAATAACTCCTAGAATTTGTAATCGGTTCAGCGAGAAATTTACGCTTCTTCCGAAGACTCCTCGCCCGGTTCCTGAACCTGAGAGGCGGACTTGATGTCGATTTTGTAGCCGGTGAGCTTGGCGGCCAGGCGGGCGTTCTGGCCCTCTTTGCCGATGGCGAGACTCAGCTGGTCATCGGGAACCACCACGCTGCAAGCTTTCTGGCCGGGAATCAGGGAGACGGACAGCACATCCGCGGGGCTGAGAGCGGCCTTGACATACTGGCAGGGGTCCTCGCTCCAGACCACGATCTCGATTTTCTCTCCGTGCAGCTCTTCCACAACGGCACCCACACGGCCACCTCTGGGTCCTACACAGGCACCTACGGGATCCACACCCTCCATGGCGGCCCGAACGGCCATCTTGGAGCGGGAACCGGGTTCCCGGGCGATGTTGCGGATATCTACCTGGCCATCGGCAATTTCCGGAGTCTCCAGCTCAAAGAGACGGCGCACCAGGTTGGGATGGGTACGGGAAACCTGCACCAGGGGGCCACGGTCATTTTTCCGCACGTCCAGCACGTAGACTTTCAAAATCTGGCCCTCTACATAGGTCTCGCCGGGAATCTGCTCGGTGGAGCGCAGCACCGCCTCGGATACCTCGTTGCCCTGGCCCACCCGCAGCAGCACCTCGCCGCTGACAGGGGCGATTTTGGTAACGGTACCGGTAAGCAGCTCCTGGGCCTTGCTGGAATAGCTTTCATACATGACCCCACGCTCGGCCTCCCGGATGCCCTGGATGACCACCTGCTTGGCGGTCTGGGCGGCGATGCGGCCAAACTTCTGGTAGTCCACAGGGATGCTCACCTGCTCACCGGGCTGCACATTGGGATTAATGCGCCGGGCGGCATCCAGCTGGATTTCCAGAGCCGTATCTTCCAGCTCCTCCACGGCGGTCTTAATCAGGTGAATGCTCAGGCCGTGTTCGTCCAGATTCACCACCACGTTGTCCGCGGGGACATCCCGGTGATCCTCCCGGTCTTTCCGGTAGGCGTTGGCCAGAGCCTGCTTCAGCCGCTCGACCATATAATCAACGGGGATCCCTTTCAGCTTTTCCAGCTCCCGCAGACTTGCGAAAATCTCTGCCCCAACGTCAATCTGGGGTTCCTGCTTGGCAGCTTTTGTTTTTCTTGCCATGGTACTTTATTCCTCCAATCAGAATTCCACCCGAAGCCGCACCAGCGCGACTTGGGACTTTTCAAATGTAATGGTTTCTTTCCCGGACTCCACCGTGACCCGTCCGTCCTCGTAGCCCCGGAGAATGCAGGGCAGTTCTTTGACCCCATTGTAGGGCCTGTAGAGTTTCACGGTGACGGCAGAACCCATAAACCGCGCAAAATCTCCGGGCCGCTTCAATGCCCGTTCCAGCCCCGCGGAGCAGACCTCAAAATGGTAGCTGCCCTGAATGGGGTCTTTCTCGTCCAGAATGGGGTCCATAGCCCGGGAGATGGCCTCACAGTCCGCGATATCCACGCCGCCGTCTTTATCAATGTACAGCCGCAGAAAATATTCGGAGCCTTCCCGCACATATTCCACATCCCAAAGAGAACACCCCTGCGCCTCCACCACCGGCAGAGCCAGGAGCTGCACCTGTTCCGTTACCTTCATAGAACCAACCTTCCTTTCTGTCCCGGTCAACAAGAAAGAGAGGGGCGCGCCCCTCTCTTTCTTCCTACGTTCTTTCGGTATGATTATAGCACCATTTTTCCTGTAATGCAATAGGGAAACGGTAAAAAATTCCGATTTTACACCGCTTTTTTGGAAAATTCCCATAGCCACCACCAGGAACACGCACCGCCACGCGGCAAATATAACCTGTTCCGGTGAATGGTATCACCCGATATACGTAACAATGTAGCGGCGGCAATCTGCCGCCATCCAGCCCCGGCGAGGGGCTGGCCCGTAACGAATACAACCTGTGGGGTTGAATGGTATCACCCGATACATGGTATACCCAATGTAGCGGTGTTGACCCAACGCCATCCAGCCCCGGCGAGGGGCTGGCACCGTTGCGATTTACAACCTGTTTCGTTGAACGGTATTACGCAATACAACGACAAATGTTTTACCATTTGTCGTTACAAATACAAACGTACCACGATTCCGGCCTTGCGGCCGGTTGGCGGCAGATTGCCGCCGCTACAGTGGGGTGTACCGTATTTTGGGTGGTACCATTCATCCTACATTTCGTATATGGGGTGGTACCGCTTCCCCCGCTGTCCCGGTTTGTAAACTTTTTTCGTCATTTATTGCAAACCCCTGATTCTGTGGTATAATTTCTTATAACAAAATGAGTTGAGGTGGGTACATGAAATCATCCTTTGGCCGGAGTTTTTCGGTGTTCGCGGGGATTTTGCTGGTGGCGTTGACGGTGTTGGGCGGGTCTTTTCAGATGATGGTCCAGGACTATCTGATGGATACGACCTTTGGGCAGCTGGAGCAGGATGCGGAGCTGATTGGGGATCTGGCTACCTCTTATCTGGAGGACGAGGACCTGGGTACCCGGGAGTTTTTGATGAATCTGGACATTGCCTCTAAGGTCTCCGGCTCTGATGCGGTGCTGTGCAACGCCGAGGGGAAGGTGGTCATCTGCTCGGACAGCCTTTTTGGCTGCAAGCATGTGGGGCTGTATGTGAACCAGGATTACCTGAATAAAGTGGTAGAGCGGGGTTCGGACCGGGCCACGGGGCTGATCAAGGGGCTATATGAAGACGAGCGGTTTCTGGTGGCCCTGCCCATCAGCGGCAGTCAGGGGGAAAACCTGGGTATTATTATTGTATCCTGCCCTCTGGCGGGCATCAATGCGGTGCTGACCAAAATCTCCAACATTTTTCTGACCACCGCTGCGGTGGTGGTGCTGGTGTCGGTGCTGGCGGTGTCTTTGTTTGCCCGGCGGGAGAGCCGGCCCTTGCAGGACATGGCCCGGGTGGCCAATGCCTTTGGCCACGGCGACCTGGAAGCCCGGGTGCGCATTGAGGACAATTACTCCGAGGAGGTGGAGGAACTGGCCCTGGCCTTTAACAACATGGCCTCCTCCCTGCAAAAAAGCGAGTATCGCCGTCAGGAGTTCGTGGCCAACGTCTCCCACGAGCTGAAAACCCCCATGACCACCATTGCGGGCTATGTTGACGGGATGCTGGACAAGACCATCCCGGAGGAAAAGTGGCCCCACTATCTGCAAATCGTCTCCGATGAGACCAAGCGGCTGTCCCGGCTGGTGCGGAGTATGCTGGATATTTCCCAGCTTCAGAGCCAGGGGGGCATTCCCGATGAAAAGAAGCTGCAATTTGATTTGGAAGACGCTTGCAGCCAGGTGCTGCTGACCTTTGAAAAGAAGATCGATGACAAAAAGCTCAACGTAGAGGTGGACATGCCGGACCACCCGGTATTTACCTTTGCCAACGAGGATTACATCACCCAGGTGATTTACAATCTCATTGACAACGCGGTGAAATTCTGCCCCGTAGGGGGTACCCTGGGCCTTAAAATCAAAGAGGGGGCCGCCAAGGCCTATGTGTCCGTGTCCAACGAGGGCGACACCATCCCGCCGGAGGAGCTGCCCCTGGTCTTTGACCGGTTCCACAAGCTGGATAAGAGCCGCTCCAAAAACCGGGACGGCTGGGGCCTGGGGCTGTACATTGTAAAAACCATTGTATGCAGCCACGGGGAAAACATCAGCGTTACC
Source organism: uncultured Oscillospiraceae bacterium (assembly GCA_934593275.1). Lineage (GTDB taxonomy): Bacteria > Bacillota > Clostridia > Oscillospirales > Oscillospiraceae > Faecousia. The sequence continues at coordinate 13,439 of CAKTQE010000035.1, forward strand.
AGCCGGGACGGAAAAACGGAATTCACCTTTACCATGCCCCTGGTGAACTAAGGAGGAGGGCCATGAAGGACAAACGGTTTTCAATCGACAACGAATGGGATGACGGCGTTTACGGCACCGGCTGTACTCAGCCCCCCAAGAGCCATCGGGCCTTTATGGGGGTGCTGCTGGTGGCGGTGATCTTCCTGGGGGGCATTGCCACCTGTATGAGCGTTCTCAATGTCCGGCTCTTCCGGGAGCTTCGGAAAAAAGAGGAGGATGCCTTAACGGTTGCCTACGCCGTGCAGCAGACCCAGCCGGTGGCCCAGGAGCCGGTTACGGAACCCCCGGCCCTGGAAGGCCCGGCCCTGGACATCCAGCAGACCCCCAAAAGCACCACGGACAGCGGGGAAAACGGCCTGAGCTTGCAGGATATTTATGCGCAAAACATCCCCTCGGTGGTGTCCGTCACCGCCCAGGGCATCAACGAAACCGCCACCGGCACCGGGGTGGTGCTGTCGGAAAACGGGTATCTGGTGACCAATTACCATGTGGTCAGCGGGGCAAGGCAGCTGCGCATCACCCTGACGGACCAGCGGGAGCTGACCGCCCAGGTGGTGGGGACGGACCCCCTATCGGACCTGGCGGTGCTGTATGTCCAGGCAACGGATTTGATACCCGCCCAGTTTGGCGACTCGGAGAGTCTGCGGGTGGGGGATTCTGTGGTGGCCATCGGAGACCCTCTGGGGGTGGAACTGCGGGGAACCATGACCAACGGCATTATTTCCGCCATCTCCCGGAACGTCCAGGTGGACGGCAGGACCATGAACCTCATCCAGACCAACGCCGCCCTGAATTCCGGCAATTCCGGCGGGCCGCTGATCAACAGCTTCGGCCAGGTCATCGGCATCAACACCATGAAAATCGGCACCTTTTCCGATAGCTCCGGGGTGGAGGGCCTGGGCTTTGCCATTCCCAGTGCCACGGTGCAGGATGTGGTGAACCAGATCATTGCCCAGGGCTATGTGTCCGGGCGGCCCTGGCTGGGCATTCAGGGGGAGGGCTTCTCCGCCTTTTATCAGCGTTTTTACCGGGTTCCCCGGGGCATTTGCATCACCGCCGTCCGCTCCGGCTCCCCGGCGGAAGCCGCGGGCCTGGTGGCCGGGGACATTCTCACCGCCGCAGACCACGTGGCGGTATCCAGCATGGACGACCTCACCTCTCTGCTCTACAGCCACGCCGTAGGGGACAGCATGGTGCTGACCATCTACCGCAATGGCCACCAGGGAGATGTTACCGTAACTTTGACGGAAAGCCGGGGCAAAACCGGCTGAAGCCATTGAAAAATGGAGGAATTTGAAATGGAAATGGTATATTCGCAGCGTTACGAGATCCGGGACAATATGGTGGACTGCTTCGGGAACTTAAAGCCCGCCCAGATCCTCTTTATTGCCCAGGATATGGGAACGAAGCACTGCAAAGAACTGTCGCTGAGCTATGAGGCCCTGGCGGGCCGGGGCCTGTTCTGGGCTGTCACCCGGCACCGGGTGCAGATCAGCCGGATGCCCCGCTCCGGCGAGACCATCCGGGTGGAGACCTGGGCTATGCCCACCACCCGGGTCGCCTACCCCAGAAGCGTGGTGGCCTATGACGAGGAGGGCAAGGAGTGCTTCCGCTCCATCACCCTCTGGGTGCTGATGACCTTGGACACCCGGGTCATGATCCAGCCGGGAAAAACCGACATCCAGGTGGCAGGCACCCTCCGGGGCCTGGAACTGGCCTCCCCCAAGGGCCTGGTACCCAGAGACATGGTCAATTCCAGCTTCCGCCGGGTGGCCTACTGCGACATTGACCGGAACGGCCACATGAACAACACCCGCTACATGGACTGGATCGACGACCTCTACGACTGCGCCTTCCACCAAAACCACGCCCTCCGGGAGTTCACCGCCTGTTATTTATCAGAAGTCCGGGAGAAAGACCTCATCGATATGCACTACGACATCCTGGAAGACGGCTGCATCCAGGTAGACTTTCACCGCACCACCAACGACGAAGACCACCGGGTCTTCTCCGCCAGACTGCAATACACGTAATTTTGAAAAAATGTGTTCTGTAAACCAAGTTTATCCACAGCTGTTCACCCAGCTGTGGAGTTTTTTTCACAGCCTCCCCAAAAAACCATGAAAAATCCACCGTTTTTTTCAAACACCCTGTGGAGAAACCTGTGGACAATGTGGATAACTCCTGTGGACAAGCCGGTGGAAAACTGAAACCGGGGAAATTATGTTCCGCAAACATGTGTGCGAAAACGGAGTCAGTTGACAGTGGACAGTTGACAGTTGACAGTTATTGGAGCGACCTACGTTGTTCACTTCAATCCAATCGTTAAAGTATGTAGGGAACGGCCTATGTGCCGTTCCGCACGTAAAAGGACGGAACTGTTTTCGACAAACCCCGACACCCGAAACCACGGTACAAAAGCTTCCCCCCGGGGAAGCTGGCAGGGCGCAGCCCTGACTGATGAGGGGCGGGGAAACGTAAAACGCTCTAGAAACTGTAGGCGAATTCGTAGAAACGTCCCCCCATTGTGTCATTCCGACGGTCGCGTCAGCGGAGTGGAGGAATCCACCACGTGGCAGAAAGTACAAACGCAAGGTAAAATCTGCCACTTGCGTGGATTCCTCGACTCACTGCGTTCGCTCGGAATGACATGCCGGGGGGTGATTTTGTTTTTTTCCCCACAGGTTCAACATCCACCGTGGCGGGCGGCAGGTTGCCGCCCCTACGATACATTTGTTACAAATTACCGTGTTTTCAACGTTTCTATCATTGTTTTGCGTCCATAAAATATCAAAAACGTGGTACATTGCCGTAGGGGCGGCAACCTGCCGCCCGCCACGTGGCAAATACAACCTGTGCGGTTGAATGGTATCACCCGATATACGGAACAATGTAGCGGCGTTGACCCAACGCCATCCAGCCCCGGCGAGGGGCTGGCTCCGTGGGATGCTACGGATACGAACGTCCAACGAGTGGCCTTACGGCCAATGGCGGCAGATTGCCGCCGCTACACTGGGGGGTACCATATTTCGGGTGATACCATTCACCCCCACAGGTTCAACATCCAACGTGGCGGGCGGCAGATTGCCGCCCCTACGATACATTTGTTACAAATACCGTGTATTTAACGTGTCTATCCACGTTTTGCGTTTTGGAAAATGCGAAAAACGTGGTACGTTGTCGCCCCCACATCAAAATTATTACAAATACCGTATATTTTACGTGCCTCATGTCGTTTTCGCTCCATTCCACACCCCTTTCCACAATCCGTGGACAGGCTGTGGAATTTTTTCTGGGGGCAAACCGAAAAGTGTAAACTTTGCCTGAAAACCTCCTGGGGCGACTGTGATACACTAGGATCGGTGCATGGTGACTGTCGCGTGCTGAAAGGGTCTCCAAGGCTGGTTGGGGAACGTGTAAACTTCGCCTGAAAACCCCTGGAAGTGGCTGTGATATACTGTTGCCATACGATGAATCTCTTTTCCTGAAACTGCGCGTGGAGCGCAATGCCAATTCAAAAGGACTAAAGAATTTCGGAGGGAAAAATTTATGAGCAAGAAGCTACAGGCGATCTCGCTCCTGCTGGCGCTGGTGCTTGATATGGCAGGATGTAAGGGGCAAAAGGTTCCGGACAGTTCGGAATTGATAGCCGCTGTGGAAAGCATCATGGAAACGGAGGAAACCGCGGAACCGACGCAAACCGAGGAAACCACCCAGCCGACGGAGACTACCGAGCCGACGGAGACCACCAAGCCCACGGAGTCTACCGAGCCTACGGAGTCCACCAAGCCTACGGAGTCCACCAAACCTACGGAACCCACCAAAAAGCCCGGTAAAAACAACACCGGCACCACCAATACCCCGACTGCGCCGCCGTCTTCGTCGGCTCCCAGCCATAGCCACAATTGGAAAGAAACCTCCCGCACGGACGCAACCTGTACAGAAAAGGGCCAGGTTGTAAAAGCCTGCACAGGCTGCGGCCAGACCTCCAAGTCGGACATTCCGGCCCTGGGCCATACTTATACGGTGGAGAGCGAGCTGAAAGCCACCTGTACCGAAAAGGGCCAGGTCAAAAAGGTTTGCTCCCGCTGCAGCCACCGGGAGACCGTTGAAGTAAAGCCTCTGGGCCATCAGTACAAAGTGGAGGTCACCAAGGAAGCCACCTGTACGGAAGAGGGCAGCCAGACCAAGACCTGTGAAAGAACGGGCTGCGGTCATAAAGAGGTAGAGACGCTCAAAAAGCTCCCCCATGACTATGAACTCAAAACACAGGAGTCTACCTGTACCCGGAAAGGCAGCAAGAAGACCGTCTGCAAGAACTGCGGCGATGTAAAGTCTACGGAAGAGCTGCCCCTCAAGCCCCACACCTACGTTGAGGAAGTAACGACCCCCGCCACCTGTAAAGACCCCGGCGTGAAGACTCTGACTTGCAGCGTCTGCAAAGGTACAAAGACAGAATCCATCCCTGTCACCCAGACCCATACATATCAAACGGTGACCCTTAAAGCCGCCACCTGTACCGAGCAAGGTAAAACCGCTGATGAATGCACGGTATGTAGAAAGCGCATCAACGAACAGACCGTTGCGGCCCTGGGCCATCAGTTAAAAGTTACGTCTACCAAGCCCGCCACCTGTAAGGCAGAGGGCAGCCAGACCAAGACCTGTGAAAGAGCGGGCTGCGGTCATAAAGAGGTAGAGACGCTCAAAAAGCTCCCCCATGACTATGAACTCAAAACACAGGAGTCTACCTGTACCCGGAAAGGCAGCAAGAAGACCGTCTGCAAGAACTGCGGCGATGTAAAGTCTACGGAAGAGCTGCCCCTCAAGCCCCACACCTACGTTGAGGAAGTAACGACCCCCGCCACCTGTAAAGACCCCGGCGTGAAGACTCTGACTTGCAGCGTCTGCAAAGGTACAAAGACAGAATCCATCCCTGTCACCCAGACCCATACATATCAAACGGTGACCCTTAAAGCCGCCACCTGTACCGAGCAAGGTAAAACCGCTGATGAATGCACGGTATGTAGAAAGCGCATCAACGAGCAAACCGTTGCGGCCCTGGGCCATCAGTACGTTGCGGATGAATCTACCCGTGTAGCACCGACCTGTACCGCCACCGGCTCTGTTACAGAGCAGTGTTCCCGCTGTGAGGCTTCCAGAGTGATCACGCTGAATAAGACGGACCATAACTGGGGCAAGGACATTATAGTGGAGCCTACCTGTGACAAAGATGGTAAAGTCTATAAGGTCTGCGCAGGCTGTAACCAAGAGCTGTATGTACAAACGCTCAACCGGTTTGGACATGACCTCCAATCTGAGGTTCTGAAAGAGGCCACTTGCGGCACTGCCGGTACCAAGAAGCTCAGCTGCACCCGCTGCACCTATTTCCGTACCGAGACCATTCCCGCCACCGGACGCCACAATTTCGAAACCCAGGTCACAAAGCTGCCCACCTGCACCGAAGCCGGTGAGCAGCTGGACAAGTGCAGCGTCTGCACCGCGGTCCAAAACATCACAAGCATCCCCGCCAAGGGCCACTCCTTTGAAACGGTTTCCAAGACCCTTGCCACCTGCGTAACGGAAGGCGTGGAAAACAAGGAATGCAGCGTCTGCGGCGAGAAGAACGCCATCGTTCTTCCTGTTGACCCCAATGCCCATGATTATACGGTTCGGGTCACCAAGCAGCCGACTTGTACCGAAACAGGTGTCCGCTCCAAGGTCTGCAAGCTCTGCAACAATACCGTGGAGAACGAGACGATCCCCGTTCTTGGCCATAACTTTGTAGAGGATACGGCATCTCATGTCGATGCAACCTGTACCGAAGACGGACACGATGATTACTTCTGCAATAGAGATGGTTGTAATGCCACCAAGCAGACTGTTCTGCCTAAGCTCGGCCATTCTCCCGCTGCCCCTGTTGTAGTTTCTGCTACTTGCACTAAAGACGGTTCTGAAAAGACCTATTGCGCCCGCTGCCATGGATTGCTGGATGAAAGGGTTCTTCCTAAGACCGGACACAATTATCAGGAGACTGACCGTGTAGATGCTACTTGTACTGCAAATGGTAGTATCACTTACACCTGTCAGAATGATAAATGCGACAGTTCTTACAATGATACGCTCCCCATGCTTGAACATGACTATGAGACCGTAAAGGTTGTTGAAGCAACCTGTACGACTGCCGGTCATACCGAGAAAGTATGTAAAAATTGCCAAGCCAAGATCACCGTCCCCGGTGAAGCTGCACTGGGCCATGATTGGGATGTTCACGAGCAGACCGCAACCTGTACAAAACCCGGTCATGTTTCTCAGACCTGTAAGAGATGCGGTGCTGCGGAAAGCAAGAATGTAGACCCCCTTGGCCACGATTATCAGAGTGTAACGGTTCCCTCTACTTGTAATACTCGCGGTTATACGGGTGAGGAATGTACTCGTTGCCATGATATTATCAACCAGGTGTCTCTTCCTTATGCAGAGCATGAAAGAGATGAGGGCCACTACGACCCTGCACCTACCTGTAACTCCAGTGGCTATATGAGATATAACTGTAAGTGGTGTGGAACCGGTATTACCTACGAACTGCTTCCCGCTCTTGGCCATACCCCCGGCGAGCCTACCAAGGATGGTGAGTGGGAATATGTGCGTTGTGAGAATTGTAGTTATATCTTTAGTAAGCGATTTGCCCTTTCCGATGAGGAGGCATCTAGAAGAATGCTTGAAATGGTGAATAACCTGAGAGCAGAACACGGTGTTGCCGCCTTGGAGTATAACGCTTTCCTGACGAACTTGGGCAATCAGAGAGCGGAAGAAATCAAGACGGACTTTAATCATCATCCTGAACTGTACCCTTTTGGCGAGAATATTGCTATGGGTCAGCAAAGCTTGGCTGAAATGTTTAACGATTGGGTCACTTCTCCCGGGCACCTGTCTAATATGCTGAATAGCGATTACAAGTATTTTGGTTTCGGTGTATCTAATGTGGATAGTTCCCTGTATGGCGCACAGCTCTTCTCTTGGGGAAAGCCTGGTTATGTCGAGTCAACTTCTCTGAATGCAGACGAAGAGAATACAGACGACAGTATAGCCCCAACCCCGGACGCCCCCCCCTCCGGCGTAGCCCCCGACAAGAGCAACGCCACCCCCAGTGAATCCCCCGATAAGGACACTACCACCCCCGGTGAATCCCCCGATAAGGGCAACGCCACCCCCGGTGAATCCCCCGACAAGGGCAACACCACCAACGGTGCAGCCCCCGGCAAGGACACCGCCACCAACGGTGCAGCCCCCGGCAAGGACACCGCCACCAACGGTGCAGCCCCCGATAAGAGCAACACCACCCCCGGTGCAGCCCCCGATAAGAGCAACACCACCCCCGGTGCAGCCCCCGGCAAGGACAGCACCACCCCCGGTGCAGCCCCCGATAAGAGCAACACCACCCCCGGTGCAGCCCCCGGTAAGGACAACACCACCAACGGTGCAGCCCCCGGCAAAAAGGACAACACCCAGGAGAACCCCTCCCTCCCCTCCGTGCGCCCCGCATCCAAATAACCCCCAAGCCCACCCCGGCCCCCTCCGCCGGGTTGGGCTTTTTAAATTGACAATTTTTTTAGTTGACAGTTGACAGTGGACAGTTGATCGTTTTTGCGATGTTTTTCCATAAAATACCAGCCCCAAAACCCGCCACGTGGCAATAATAACCCGTTTGATTGAACGGTACTACCCTATACGGGCATGTAGGGGCGGCAACCTGCCGCCCGCCACGTATCGAATATAACCTGTGCGGTTGAATGGTACCACCCCATACACGGAACAATGTAGCGGCGTTGACCCAACGCCATCCAGCCCCGCCGAGGGGCTGGCCCCGTGGCAAATATAACCTGTTAGGTTGAACGGAACCACCCCCCGATATGTCATTCCGAGCGTAGGAATGTGGTATAATGATTTTGGACAACTCATCAAATGACAAAAAGGAGAGAAACGAGATGCCCAAAGGTGAAAGA
>CAKTQE010000036.1 GCA_934593275.1 uncultured Oscillospiraceae bacterium
GGCTACGCCCGGAACTATATGCTGCCCAGAAAAATCGCCATTGAGGCCACTGCCGATGCGGTGAACACCATGCGCATGAACGATAAGGCCACCCAGGAGCGGATTGCCAAGGAAAAGGCGGAGGCCATGGAAACCTCCAAGAAGCTCCGGAAACTGACGGTCACCGTCACGGCCAAGGGCGGTGGAAACGGGCGGCTGTTCGGCTCCATCACCAATCAGGAAATTGCGGATGCGCTGAAAGCTGCCGCCGGAATCACTCTGGACAAGCGGAAAATCGTGATTGCCGATGCCATCAAAAACGTAGGCACTTATACGGTGACCTGCAAGCTGGGTTATGAGATCACGGCACCTCTGACGGTAAAAATCGAAGAGGCGTAATGCCCAATTATAGTTGCGCAAAGGAGAGAAGCTATGGATGAAGAATTGTTGGCCAGACAGCAGCCCCAGTCTTTGGAGGCAGAGCAGGCCGTATTAGGCTCGATTCTCATCGATAGCCGGTGTGTGGCAGAGGTCATCGGGATCCTCAAGCCGGAGGATTTTTACCTGGAACAGAACCGGGAGATTTATGAAACGGTTTATACCATGTTCAATTTCTCCGAGACCATTGACCCTGTGACCGTTCTGGATAAGCTCAAAGAACTGGGCTATTATCACGACAATTCCAAAGAGTACGTGATGCAGCTGATGGAGATCACGCCCACTGCCGCCAATGTGGTGCGCTATGCCAATATCGTCCAGGAAAAGTCCATGCTCCGTGGTCTGGGCCAGGCGGCGGGCGATATTTCCGAGATGGTCTACGAGCAGACAGGTACTGCCGGAGAGATTCTGGAAACGGCGGAAAAGAAAATCTACGCCCTCCGGAAAGGTGAGCGGGGCGACAGCTTGGAGCATATCGGCACCACGCTGCACAAGGTTTTTGACCGCCTGGACGAGCTGTCTCAGTCGGATTCCGCCATTGCGGGCATGTCCACAGGACTAAAAGACCTGGACAGCAAGATCAACGGCCTGAATAAGTCCGACCTTCTATTGATTGCCGCCCGTCCTGCCATGGGTAAATCCGCCTTTGCTTTGAATATCGGTGCCAATGTAGCTCATACCTACAAGAAAACCGTGGCAATTTTCAATTTGGAAATGTCCCGGGAACAGCTTGCCATGCGTTTGCTTGCCAATAAGAGCTATGTGGAGCTTCAAAAACTGGCAACCGGCAAGCTGACGGATGAGGAATGGACCAAGCTGTGCATGGCTTCTGATGAACTGAGCCGGATGGATATTCGGATTGACGACAATCCAACGGTGACAGTTGCGGATATTAACGCAAAATGCCGCCGCCTGGACAATCTGGGCCTGATTATCATCGACTATTTGCAGCTGATGCAAGGCTCCGGCTACGGAAAGAACAGCGAAAACCGAGTGGTCGTTGTAGGTGAGATTTCCCGTTCTCTTAAAATCATGGCCAAGGAACTGAATGTGCCGGTGATTTGTCTGAGTCAGCTTTCCCGTGCGGTGGAAAGCCGTACAGACAAGCGGCCCATTCTGTCGGACCTCCGGGAATCCGGTGCCATTGAACAGGACGCGGACTCCGTGATGTTCATTTATCGGGATGAGTATTATAACCCCAATACCGAGGATAAGGGTATTGCCGAGTGCATTGTGGCCAAAAACCGTCACGGTGAAACCGGTGCGGTAAAGCTTCAGTGGATCGGCCAGTATCAGTCCTTTGCGGACCGGGAGTGGAAACATGCTGAGTAAACTCCGGGCTTTTCTGAAAACCAACCGCATGATTCAGCCGGGAGACCGGGTGACCGTGGCGCTGTCCGGCGGGGCGGACTCGGTGGCCCTGACCTTTGGGCTTTACCTGTTAAAGGAAGAGTTGGACATTACCCTGGAAGCCGCCCACTTTAATCACCACCTTCGTGGAGAAGAATCCCACCGGGATGAAGCCTTTGTCCGGGCGTTCTGCCAAAGCTATGGCATTCCGCTCCATGTCTCCGGGGCCAAGGTATTGCCCGGGAAAAAGGGGCTGGAAGCCTCGGCCAGAGAGGCCCGATACGCTTTCCTGCGGAGCCTACCCGGCAAGGTGGCAACGGCCCATACGGCGGATGATAATGCCGAAACCGTTCTGCTGCGGCTGCTGCGAGGCACCGGATTAAAGGGCCTGGGGGCCATTGCGCCGGTCAACGGGAATATTATTCGCCCCATGCTTTCCATTACCAGAGCCGAAGTGGAGGCGTTTTTGGATGAATATGCCCTTTCCCATGTAGAGGACAGCTCCAACGGAGAAAATGCCTTCTTGAGGAACCGGGTTCGTCATGAAATCATGCCCCTTTTGCGGCAGGAGAATCCAAGAATCGGTGAGAATTTGTCAGCCATGGCGCAGAACTTGCGGCAGGAAGAAGCTTTTTTGCAGTCCTTACTGCCGGAAACCATGCCGCCGGTATCCCAGCTGAAAGAGCTGCCCGGTCCCATTCGCCGTCGGCTTTTGGAACGTTTTTTAAAGGACAGTGGGGTCAGGGAACCGGAACAAGTACACATTCTTCAAATGGAGTCGTTGGTGTTCCATTGGAGTCCCTCGGCTTCCATGCAGTTTCCCGGTGGAGTCACCATTGGCAGAGAATATGACCGGCTGGTGAAGCGGGAGCGGGTGCAGACGCTTCCAACCGTTCCCTTGCAATGTCCGGGACGCACGGAAATCCCGGAGCTTGGGGCGGCAGTCCTCTGCACCCCGGCAGATACACTTTCCGGTGACGGCTTTTATGTTCAGCCCCAGGGAACCCTTGTGCTGAGAAGCCGGATGGCCGGTGACTGTATGACCCTTTCCGGTGGAACAAAATCTTTGAAAAAACTGTATATTGACCGCAAGATCCCTGCGTCCAACCGCCCGATGGTTCCTGTTCTGGCGGATGACAGGGGTGCCCTGGCGGTTTTTGGCCTGGGTGTTTCCGAGGAACGCCGGGCTTTGACGCTGCCCGCTGTGTGGGTGCGGCTGGTGTCATACAATCAAGAGGAGAATAATGGAGGTACGGAGAATGGAAAATGATATTATGAAGGTCCTGCTTACCGAAGAACAGATCCGTCAGCGTGTTCGGGAACTGGGCGAGGAACTGACCCGGGATTATGAGGGCAAGTCCCCTGTGATCGTGGGTGTTCTCAAAGGCGTGGTGGTTTTCTATGCGGATATGATCCGGGAAATCAAGACCCCCTGCCAGATGGATTTTATGTGGATCTCGTCCTATGCCGGAACTGCTTCTACAGGAAATATGGAGGTCAAGCGGGATATTTCCTCTGATATTAAGGGCCGCCATGTGCTGATTCTGGAAGACATTTATGATACCGGCAATTCTCTGGACTTTACCTATCGGCATCTTTTGTCCAAAGAGCCTGCATCTTTGAAAATCTGTACGTTCCTGGATAAGCCCGAGCGTCGGAAGCCCGGCATTACCCTGAAACCCGACTATGTGGGCTACACAGTTCCCAATGAGTTTGTGGTGGGCTATGGCCTGGATTACAACGAATACTATCGCAATCTTCCCTATATCGGTGTCTTAAAGCCGGAAGTATATTGCGACTAATAAGGAGTTTCAGATTTGAATTATAAAAGACTGATACCATCGGTGCTGTATTTGGCAGTGCTGTTTCTGGTACTTTCCTGGGCCAGCGGGCTGATGACCACCGGTGGGCCATCGGTACCCTATTCCCAGGTGGTGGAACTGATCCAGCAAGAGCAGGTCAAGAGCTTTGTGGTCCGGGAGAATACCATTACCATGGAACTGAACACCCCGGTCAAGGGTCAAACGGAAATCAAGGCCAATCTTGCCCAGCCGGAACGCTTCTTCCAGGAGTATGAGGACTTGTTTCGGGAGCAGCAGGAAAAGGGCGTGCTGGAAAGCTACGATTTGATTCCGGGAAAGGCCTTTTCTGCCTATGACTTTGTGCTGCCCCTGTTGATCGTTGGCGTGGTGCTGCTGGTGCTGTGGACCATGCTGATGGGTAAAATGAACGGCACCAATCCCATGGCAAACTTCGGAAAGGCCCGGACGGTTCTGGGCGTTCCTGACGGAAAGAAGGTCACCTTTGCGGATGTAGCCGGTGCGGATGAAGAAAAAGAGGAATTGCAGGAAATCGTAGACTTTTTGCGGGCACCCGGCAAGTTCGCCCAGATCGGTGCCAGAATTCCCCACGGCATTTTGCTGGTTGGCCCTCCCGGTACGGGCAAGACCCTGCTGGCCCGGGCTGTAGCCGGAGAAGCCGGTGTACAGTTCCTGTCCATTTCCGGTTCTGATTTCGTTGAAATGTATGTGGGCGTTGGTGCCAGCCGTGTCCGGGACCTGTTTGAGCAGGCCAAAAAGTTGGCTCCCGCCATTGTGTTCATTGACGAGATCGATGCCGTTGGCCGCAAGCGCGGCACCGGACTGGGCGGCGGCCATGATGAAAAAGAGCAGACCTTGAACCAGTTGCTGGTGGAAATGGATGGCTTTGGCCATACCGAGGGGATTATTGTTCTTGCTGCCACCAACCGCCCGGACATTCTGGATCCCGCTTTGCTGCGGCCTGGCCGGTTTGACCGGCAGATCCAGGTGAACCGCCCGGATGTGAAAGGCCGGGAAGAAATTCTGAAAGTCCACGCCAAGGATAAAAAGCTGGACGATTCCGTGAATCTGCGGACCATCGCCCGGGCGACTTCCGGCTTTACCGGTGCGGATTTGAGCAATCTTCTGAACGAAGCGGCCATTATGGCGGCTCGGGCGGACAGAATGGTTCTCAACATGGAGGACATCAACGAGGCCCTTATGAAAATCGTGGCCGGACCTGCCAAGCACAGTCATGTGCAGTCTCGCCGGGATTTGAAAACCACTGCCATTCACGAGGCGGGCCATGCGGTGGCCATGTATCGGCTGCCCTCCCATGACCCGGTGCGTCAGATTTCCATTGTGCCCCGGGGCAGAAGCCTGGGTGCAACCTGGTATCTGCCAAAGGATGACTCCTCCAATCTGACCCGCAATGAAATGTATGAGCAGATCGTGGGCCTGTTGGGTGGCCGTGTGGCGGAGGCACTGTATGTAGGAGATATTTCCGTAGGTGCTTCCAACGACATTGAGCGGGCCACCAAACTGGCCAAGGATATGGTCGCCCGTTACGGCATGTGCGAAAAGCTGGGTACTGTTTCCTATCTGGACGATGGCGAGGTGTTTATTGGTCGGGATTACCAGAATACCAAGAGCTATTCCGAAAAGGTCGCCGGAACCATTGACGAGGAGGTCAAAATCCTCATTGACCGGGCCTATGAGGACTGCAAGGCCATCCTGACCCAGGATGGGGAGAAGCTGCATCAGGTGGTGGAGTACCTGATGGCCAATGAGACCATGAGCGGCGCGCAGTTTGCGGATTTGATGGAAGGCCGCCAGATTTCCGAAACATCCACCACGTCCCTGACGGACGGCTACGAGGAACCGGAGGAATAAAGCGAACGCTGAATACAGTAAAAAACGAGATCAGGACGACAAAAGCCATCCTGATCTCGTTTTCTCTTTACGGAATGTACACCACCGGGTTTCCGGTCCGGGGTTTGCTTTCGTGGAGGGGTAGGCCGTTCTGCGTGTCCGGATAGCCCAGGGCCAATGCACCGTAGGGCTTTTCCGCCGGGTCCATGCCCAGGGTTTCAAGATAATGGAGAATCTCTGCATCCTCATTGAGGGTTTTCAGCTGGTTGATCCAACAGCTGCCCAGCTCCAAGAAACTCGCCATGAGCATCATGTTTTCCAGAGCGCAGCTGCAATCGGCCTGGTTGTTGGGGTTATCGATTCGATTGCAGACAACAATAAAAACAGGAGGGGTGTAGTGAAAAACATAATCCGCCGGCCTGGAAACACCGGCCTTTCGGAATCCCTGACGAACCAACTCCGCAAGAATATCCATTACATCCCTGTTTTCAATGACCAAAAACCGGGTCTGCTGCAAGTTCATGCCGCTGGGCGCAAACCGTCCGGCCTCCACAACCTGATCTCGCAGCGCGGCGGGAACGGCCTTGGGAAGAAACTTTCGGGTGCTTCTCCGGCTTTTCAAAAAGTCCAATAGGTTCTCCATGGAAAATCATCCTTTCATTCGTGGATACTTTCACTTTACCACAAAACCCGGTTTGTGGCAATTCTATTTTCCGGAAAAAGGACAGTCCGTTTCTGTTTCCGGTTCGAAAATATAGCGGAAAAGTAGAAGCTTGCCATTTCCGGTGTTGCAAAACGGTTCCTAATCTGTTATGATAAGGGAAACTCTGAATAAATCGGATGGGGATGGAAAAGCGGAATGAGAAAGTTGCTTTGTTTTGTCATGCTTCTGCTGGCTTTGGCGATGCCTGTATGGGCAGAAGAGACGCCTACGGAGATTTACACGCCTGAGGATTTGGCAGCCATGGCCAATGCGCCTTCCGGCAGCTATATGCTGATGGAAGATTTGGACATGGAGGGCATTTCCTGGAACTGCTTTGATTTTTCCGGCACTCTTGACGGCAACGGCCACAGCATCCTGAATCTGTCTGTGACCCAGCCTGGTGAAAATACGGAAACCGCCCTGGACGGGAACCAAAAAGAGTATCCGGCGGTCTACGCGGGACTTTTTGCCAAGCTGGAGGGAGCAGAGGTCAAGGATTTGAACCTTGTAAATATCCGGGGCCTGGTAGAAACAGACCAGCCTTGCTTCCTGGGCGGTATCGCCGGTTACAGCATGGATAGTACGGTTTCTGGATGTACAGTTACCGGTCAGCTGGAATTGCGGGCGCATGAGGGCATTCTGGGCGTGGCAGGTGTTTTGGGCTATGGTCTTGGCACCATTGACGGTTGCACCGTGGATGTGACCCTTATTTGCGTGGATACCGATGACCAGACCAGTGACGAGCAGTTTTTAGGCGGTGCCTTTGCCACTGGCTTTATGTCTGTTACCGACAGCAATATCCGGTTGGATGCCTATATCTCCGAGCATGGCTTTGTCCACAGCGGTGGCGTGGCCGGTATGCTGCTGCAATATCCCATCGGCATGGGAAAAAGCTCCCAGATCACCGGCAATACTATTGATGCCTCCATTACGTTCTTCGAGCATAGTGCCAAACGGCGGGCCTATTGCGGGGAAGTGGTGGGCGAACTGCTCAAAACTATGAATTTCAATTACGGCATCAATAACAACACCAAAACCCTCCAGAAAAATGAAGTAAAAACCTATGATACGGAGCTTCGCCCGGAAAAGTGTGCCAATCCCCATTATACGGAAACCGTGGTTGCCTCGGACTGTCAGAACTATGGCTATACGGAGTACACCTGTGATACCTGCGGCTACAGCTTCCGGGATCATTATCAGCTCCATGCCCACACAGTTCACCAATGGACCACAGAAAAGGCTGCTACGGAGTCTGAAACTGGCCTGAGTACCGGCATTTGTGACGTTTGCGGGGAAACCGTGGAACGGGTAGACCCGGTGCTGATCGGGCCGGAGGAGACCCGGCAGGAAACCCAGCCGGATGACCTGGCTTTGGCGGCAGAGAATGCCGCAGGCCTTAAAATCTACAGCGCGGTGTGGGTTTGGGTGATGGTAGGTGTCCTTGTGGTGGCGGTGGCTGCCATTGTGGTTCTGCTTTTCTTCGGAAAGCCCCGGGAAACAGCCAAGCACGAAAAACGGTATAACCCCAAAAAAGGCGGGAAATACGCCAGATAAATTCACAGTGCCTCCTGGTCATTTGCAGGAGGCACTGTTTTTCAACGGATGTAGTGGGTGAATACTCTGGGTTCTTTCTCAGGAAGTCCGAAAGCTTCCTTGCCAAGGGCAATGCTTTTCATCAGAAATACCATGTTTCTGGCCAATGCCCGCATGGTCTGCTTTCCCTCTTCGTCCTGGTCCGCTTCTCCCGGAAGACGGCCATGGATGCTGTTCCAGTATTGGCTGGAGGCCAGAGGCATACCGGAAATGGTAAAATACTTGTTCAGCTCGTCAAAGGTCGCGCTGCATCCGCCCCGTCTGGCACAGACCACGCTGGCACCCACTTTCATGGTCAGGTCGGTATGGCAGCTATAAAAAAGACGATCCAGGAAAGAAATCAGGGTCCCGTTGGCAGAGGCATAGTAAACAGGGCTGGCAACGACAACGCCATCGGCCTGGGACAGGAGCTGGGCCGCCTGGTTTACCCCGTCATCAAAGACGCATTTTCCCAGTTTGCCGCACTGATTGCAGGCAATGCACCCCCGGATGTTCTGTGTACCTACATCCAACTGGGTGTAGCTTACGCCGTTTTCATCGAAGACATTTTTCATTTCCCCCAGGGCAATCTCCGTATTGCCCCCTTTTCGGGGACTTCCGTTGAGAATCAAAACGTTCATAAATGGAAAACTCCTTTCACAGTTCCGTCTTACAGCAGCGGCGCAATGGCCTTGGCCAGATAGCCGGTGAGCTTTACAATGAGCTTTTCCTCCCGACAGGTCTGGAATGTGACCTTGCGGCATTTCATAAAGGTGTTTATAAAATCCTTTCGAATGTCTTCAAGACATCCGGTGTCTTTCAGGTAGGCGGCACACTCAAAGTGGTGGTAAAGACTGCGGTAGTCTAAATTGATGGTACCCACCACGGCTTCCCGCTGGTCACTGAGAAAAACTTTGGCGTGAACAAAGCCCGGCTCATATTCGTAAATCTTTACCCCGGCGGCCAGCAGTGCCTTATAGTGGGTTTTGGCCAGAGCATAGGGGATTTTCTTGTCTGGAATTCCCGGCAAAATCAGGCGGACATCTACACCCCGCTGGGCGGCAAACTTGATGGCAGATTCCGTTTCTCCGTCCAGAATCAGATAAGGGGTCATGATATAAACATATTGGGTTGCCCGGTTCAAAATGTCAATATAGACCATTTCTCCCAGCTTGTGCTTGTCCAGCGGATTATCCGCATAGGGAATCACGTAGCCGGTGCGTCCAGAAGAAGCGGGGGTAGGAGAGACCAGTGTTTCCGGAAAATCGGGGTACTTTTCGTCAATATTCCACATTTGCAGAAACATCAACTGAAAGCTTTGTACCGCGTCCCCTTTGAGCATAATGGCCGTGTCTTTCCAGTGGCCGAACCGAACCTCCTGGTTGATATATTCATCGGCCAGATTTACACCGCCGGTAAAAGCGGTTTGTCCGTCAATGACCAGAATTTTTCGATGGTCCCGGTAGTTGTAGTGGGAGGAGATCAGCGGCTCGATGGGGGAGAACATTTTGCAGCGGATGCCCAGGGCTTCCAGCCGCCGGGGATAATCGTAGGGCAGGGTGGTAAGCTCGCAGGTGCCATCGTACATCATCCGCACGTCCAGGCCTTCTTTGGCCTTTTGTGCCAGAATTTCCAAAATCCGGCCCCACATCAGCCCTTCTCTGACGATAAAGTATTCCAGATAAATGAAGTGTTCCGCCTTGCGCAGCTCTTCCAGCATTTTTGCCCATTTATCTTCACCCAGGGGAAAATAGGTGACTTCCGTGTTGGTGTAAACAGGGAAGCTGCCGCAGGAAGCAATGTATTGGCTCAGTCCCGCGGCTCCGGGGTCTTCCTGACGCAGGGATTCCAGAACCTCCGGGTCCTGGGTGATCAGGTGGTGAGACATGGCTTCACTTCGGTCCACCAGGGCTTTCAGCGTCCGGCGGCCCCATTCGCTTTGGGTCCATACATAGAAAAAGCAGCCAAACACCGGCAGCACATAGATAATCAGCATCCATGTGATTTTTGCCGAGGGGTCCATGGAGCTGTTGACCAGAATCAGCAAAACCAATACGGTAAATACAGCACCGCCTCCTAAAACCAGGGGCATCTGATCTTCAAACCAGAAGAAGAGTGCCAGAAGAAGGACGGCCTGTATCATCAGAGAGAACAGCAGAATGGCGTTTCGTCCAAAAAATATGCGTAAAAAGTTTTTCTTTCCCTTTTCCAACAAGGACAGTCCCAGATCATTTTGTTCCTTAGGATACATCCATACCGCCTCCTTTTTCTTCGGAAAGGTCTCTTTCATTATAATCAATGGAAGAAACGAATGCAATTGATTTTTTCGGCATCCATGAAAGATGAAACTTCAAAATTTAGCAGACTGTTTGATTTCTGGAAAACCATATGGTATAATTTTCTCAAGAGAACAGGAAATGAGTGACGTTATGAAAATTGGAATTTTTACAGATACATTTTACCCGGAAATAAACGGAGTGGCCACCTCCTGCCTGAACCTTTACAAGGAGCTGGAACGGCAAGGCCATGAGGTCCATGTCTACGGTCCCAAATGCAAGGGGTGGGAAAACTTTCAGAGTTCTCATTTGCACTATCTGGAGTCTGCCCAGTTTTTGCTGCTTAAAGACCGGAATGTGGCTTTGCCCGGGTATGGCACCATTCGCCAGGCACTGGATATGCACTTTGACGTTGTCCATACCAACAGTGAGTTTGTCATGGGCTTCCTGGGTCGGTATGTGGCAAGGCACACCGGCTGCGCCCGGGTACATACCTACCACACCGCCTGGGAGGACTATACCTATTACATCACCCACGGCGTTGGAGACAGTGCCGCCAAAAACTTGACCAAGCGGTACAGCGAGTGGTGGTGTGACCGTTTTGACCGGGTGGTGGTCCCTACGGCAAAAACGGAAAATCTATTGCGGCAGTATGGGGTGGAGGCTCCTATTGAAATCATTCCCAGCGGAATGGACCTGCGCCGCTTTTCGCCGGAATGCCACAGCCTGCCGGAACGGGAGGCCACCCGGGCTGAGTGCGGCGTACCGGAGGGAAAGAGGGTGCTGCTCTACATTGGCCGGTTGGCAAAGGAAAAGAACATGGAAAAGATACTCCGGGTGTTTCCGTCTTTGGTGGAGCGTTGCCCGGATGTACAGCTGGTCATTATCGGGGAGGGACCCCTCAAACAGACCCTCTGGAACCAGGCCCGGGAGCTGGGTGTTGAGGACAGTGTGTCCATTGTTGGGGCGAAGCCCTGGGAGGAGATCGATAAATACTACGCCATCGGAGACGTTTTTGTCAGTGCCTCCCACTCAGAAACCCAAGGCCTGACCTATATTGAAGCGGCGGCCTCCGGGCTGTGCGTGTGCGCGGTAAACGACCCTTGCCTGCTGGGCGTGTTCCAGGACGGCGTCAGTGCCATATTGGCGGGGGAGTCCGATGAGGAACTGCTGACAAGTCTGGTACTGGCCTTTAGCCCCGTTGGGAAAAGCATTCGCTTCAATGCGGTGGAGGCTGCCAAGCCCTATAGCACAGAGCAGTTTGCCAAACGAATCGAACAGTGTTATCTTGCGGCAATTGAGACGCATCAAAGTGCCTTTGCGGAGATTTGATTCAGGGCTGGGACAAGGCGTGTTCAATGGCCTCCGGCACAAATACATATCGATGCTCCGGTCTGCCTCTGCCGGCCCCTGTGGGGGTTGGCAGAGGTTTTATGATGCCCAGATCATAGAGCTTCTGTAAAATCCTGCGGCTGCTGCGCAGGGTAATGCCAAGAATGGGGCCAAGCTCTGAGGCGGTGAGTATTGTTTTTGGGTCCTTGCGGTACAGTCCCACCAGCCGCAGAAGATTGGTGTTGTCGATGCCAAGCCGGTGGGCAAATTGTAGGGCGTTTCCCTCCTGGTAGCTGTAACGGATGGATTGGGCGCGGCTCAATGGCCCGGTCAGTATTTCCGGTTCTCCGCTGACAAGAAAGCCCTCGTTTAGTCCATAGCGGGTACTTTCCAACAGCGCACGTTCGGCGTGATACTGGCTGGTCTGCTCGCTGGGATGGATACCAATGCCCACAGAGAAAGGGAAAGAAAGATTCTTCCGCAAAATGGCCATGATTTTTTGCAGATTCAGTCCTCTGCAATCCTCGTTGGACATGGTGGAGCGGGCAACGAAGCGGTCAAAGCTGTGGTCGATGCTGAAAGACAGGTCATGCTCTTTCCGGAAGTCCACCAGAAATTTATAGAGGGTGGCGGTACGGTATTCCCGCTCGTTCTCAGAATGCCCCTCATTTTCAGGCAAGTGAATGATGACAGTTACAACACGGCTGTCCCGGATGCTTTTCAGCCGCTCCTGATTGACCGCCTCTGTAATGGCACCGTAGACCATTTGCTCGGTGGGGTTCACCGGCTCATAGGGGATGCCCAGTTTTTCCCATTGGGACAGATTATTGATACTCCGGCTTACCACATAGTCGATTTTCCCGGCCTGCCAAAGTTCGGACCCTCGCTGGGTAATGTGGGCATAGTCGTAATCCGATTCTTCGAAAAAATAGGGCTGCTGCTCCTGAGGCAGATAAGCCTGTAGGTTCATGTAATTGTTTTGCGGCGTCAGAAAATCCAGATACAGCCGGTTGAGTTTGACCTCCGGATGCCGCAAATGAAAATTCAGAAGAATGCTCAGCACATCCGCAATGCTGTAAACCGTAAACACACAGGGAATGGGGCAGTCCGGATAGTGCCGGTGCATATAGTGGTAACCCAACTCACCGGAAAACAGGATAATGTCACAGCTGTCCCGGCAGTCGGCATAAATGTCGTCAATGTCTGTCAGACTGTCATAGGTATAGGAACGGAACGCACAGTCAAAATCGTGTTCTGTAATCACTTTTTGAATCGTTTCCAAAAAACGATATGGTGTAACGATGGCAACGGTGATCATCAATAGAACTCCTTTCCTGAGATTCTGAGTTTCCTCGAAAACAGTATACCATATTTTTTGGATACTTCA
This sequence comes from uncultured Oscillospiraceae bacterium, assembly GCA_934593275.1. GTDB lineage: Bacteria > Bacillota > Clostridia > Oscillospirales > Oscillospiraceae > Faecousia. Next base: position 12,709 of record CAKTQE010000036.1, read on the forward strand.
ACCGGGCCGGTACCGGAATTTGAAAAAGGTCCAAAAATCTGTATTTATCGGGAAATTATGTGAACTATTTGACAAAACCATCCTTTTTCGGTACAATAATGGGCAGTATAAGGAAAGGAAGTACCTTATTTTGCGCCGATTATTTTGCCGCTGCCTCCTGTGGCTGCTGATATTTTCCTGGGGCGTTTCCCTGGTCCCCCATGGGTCAGCGGAAGCCTTGCAGCCGGAGCTTGCCTCAGAGGCTGCTATTTTGATGGATGCAGAAACCGGACAAATTCTTTTTGATAAAAATGCTTATTTGGTCATGTATCCCGCCAGCATCACAAAGGTCCTGACGGGTCTACTGGCTCTGGAACACGGAAACCCGGAGCAAGAGTTTACGGTGTCTGATCAGGTTATCGCCCAGGTTCCCCGGTCATCTTCACACATTGCGCTCCAACCGGGGGAGAAAATCACCTTGGGGGATGCACTCTACGCCCTTGCCATTTCCTCTGCCAATGACGCGGCGGTGGCGATTGCGGAAGAGATTTCCGGCAGCGTAGAGGCCTTTGCGGAACTGATGAATCAGGAGGCCTCCCAATTGGGGACGCTGAATAGCCACTTTGTAAACCCCAACGGTCTGCCATCCAGTGAACACTATACAACAGCCTATGACATGGCACTGATCACCGCCCGGGCCATAAAGGAACCGGATTTCCTGCGGTATTTTGGCAGCGGGGCTTATGTTATCCCTGCTACCAATCTGTCCGGACCCCGGAATCTGACTGCTAAAAATCAGTTTATCGATGGCCAGCGGATCTGCCAGGGGCTTTTATTCAGCAAAACCGGCTGGACGACGGCTGCCCAGGGGACCTTGGTGTCCGCCGCCAGACGGAATGGGACCACGCTGATCGCCGTGACGCTGAAATCCCCTATGCTGGACGACAAGTACATCGATACCCAGAAGCTTTTTGATTATGGCTTTGAGGAGTTTCACCGCTTTACGGTGGACGAGGCATATGTTCTGGAGCAGCTGTCTAAGGAAAACCTGACAGATGTGGTTCTGGAAAACTTTGAACCCTTTTCTATATTGATTCCCCGGGAGCTTCGGGATGAGGATGTTCGCTTAGTCATTCCCGGAGGCTTTGACCCCAGTTCCGGAGTCGCGACCATTCCAATTTCCGTAGTGGCCCGGAATAAAGCAGGGGAGTACTTTCTTTTGCGGGAGGAGCTGCTGGATGTAAGTGTCACCAATACATCCAATGTGGAGCCGGAGGAACTCATGGCCGCCGTAACAGGTCAGCCCCATACGTTGGGCTGGATTCCTCTGGCTTTGGTCGGCTTGGTGGTTCTGGGGCTGCTTGCCATGGCGGTAAAGAAAAACAAAAAACAGGAAACTCTGAATCAATCGTCTGCGGCTAAGCGGTGAGTCTTTCGCCGTCAGCTCTTGCCGATTGAATCGGAGCTTCCGCAGATAGAAGCAGCAGCGGGGGCTTCTGATTATCGGAAGCTCCCGCTGTTTAAAAAAGATGTTGACAAAACAACAAATATAGGGTATTATTGGCCATGTTGATTTTACAACAAATAAGGAGGGAGTATATGGAGGGCCGGTTTGAAACCTTTACGGTGCTGATTGGAAAAATCAGCAGAAACATCAAACGCTTAAAAACCTGCCAGATGGCACAGCTGGACCTGAAAGGGCCTCATGTTTCCTGCCTGTACTACCTGTACAGTTCAGGCCCTCTGACCGCCGCGGAGCTTTGTGATCGGTGCGAGGAGGACAAGGCTGCCATTTCCAGATCTTTGGAATTCCTGGAACAAAATGGCTACCTGGTTTGCCAAAGGGAGAAAACCAGGAAATACAAGGCACCCCTGGTACTGACCCCCAAGGGACAGCAGGCGGGCAGGGAAGTTTCCGAACGGGTCGAACAAATGCTGGCCCAGGCAAGCCAGGGGCTTACCGAGGAAGAACGGCAGATCATGTATCGGGCCTTGGAAAAAATCAGCAGCAATTTGGATAAACTAACGGATAAAGCAAGGAGATAAAACCTATGGCAGTTCGCATTATTGTAGATTCTTCTACAGACGTTTCAGAAACCTATCGGAATAAAATCCGGGTGGTGCCTCTTTCGGTTTGCTTCGGTCAGACCGAGTATCTGGATGGCGTTACTTTGGATAAGCAGGATTTTTACAGGAAGCTGGTGGAAAGTGATGTGCTGCCCACCACCAGTCAGGCAACCCCGGCGGCCTTTGATGAGGTTTTCCGGGAGGTTGCTGCGGCGGGGGACAGCGCGGTGGTGATCACCCTTGCTTCAACGCTTTCCGGCACTTATCAAAGTGCTTGTCTGGCAGCCGGAAGTTACGAAAACATCTACGTTGTGGATGGCATGACGGTTGCCATCGGTGCCGGTGTTCTGGCAGAGTATGCCGTGGATTTGATGGAACGTGGCCTGGACGCGGAGCGGATTGCGGAAGAGGTGACATTAAAACGGGGGGATGTTCGGGTGATTGCTCTGCTGGACACCCTGGAATATCTGAAAAAAGGCGGCAGAATTTCCAAGACAGTGGCCTTTGCCGGAGGGGTTCTGAATATCAAGCCCGTTGTGACCCTTGAAGATGGCCAGGTGCAGCTCATCGGCAAGGCCAGAGGCTCCCGGAACGGCAACAACCTACTGGTGGAGAAAATCAACGAAAGCGGCGGCGTGGATTTTTCCAAGCCTCTTCTTCTTGGATACACAGGTCTGACCTCTGCGCTGCTGGATAAGTATGAGGCAGACAGCAGCGATCTCTGGCAAGGACACACAGAAAAGCTGGAACGGTGCCTGATGTGCAGCGTCATTGGCACCCATGCAGGCCCTGGCGCAGTGGCGGTGGCTTTCTTCCGCAAAGCGTAAACGATTTCCCGGGAAAGAGCAAAAGAATGCCTCTTTCCCGGGTCTCTTTTATGCAAAATAGGGAATACATGGAAAATACTTGATTTTTACAAAAAAACTGTTATACTAACGTAGGTACATACGGAGAGTTACTCAAGTGGTCGAAGAGGCGTGACTCGAAATCTCGTAGGGCGTGGAAACGTCGCCAGGGTTCAAATCCCTGACTCTCCGCCAATTTTGTGCAGGCAAAGGATAATAGAGAATAGAGAATTGGAAGTTCCAGTTTCTCTGTTATCTGTTGTCCTTTGCCTTTTCTTTGGAATATAGAAAGAGGGAACATTGTGACACACCGTTCAGAAACCACCACAAGAGACATGACCAAGGGAAACATTGTAAAGCAGGTATTGCTGTTTTCCCTGCCGCTGATGCTGGGAAACATCTTCCAGATGCTTTATAATACAGTAGATTCCGTAGTCGTTGGACAGTTCGTTGGGACCCAGGCCCTGGCGGCGGTGGGTTCCACGACCATGATTGTCAATATGCTGGTGTTCTTCTTCAACGGCTTTTCCATCGGTGCCAGTGTGGTGATCGGTGTGCATTTTGGCGCGAAGAACATGGAAAAGCTCCATAAAGCCGTGGAAACCACCATGGCCACCACCTTTATAATGAGCGTTCTGTTTACCCTGGTGGGCTTTTTCGGGGTCAGACCCATGCTGCGGTTCATGTCCACGCCGGAGGATGTATTTCCGGAGGCTACGACTTACCTCCAAATCTATTTTGCCGGTTTCTCCGGACTGCTGATTTACAATATGGGCAGCGGAATTCTCCGCTCTGTGGGAGATACCACCAGACCCCTTTATTTTCTCATCCTCACCAGCATCTTAAATATTGTGCTGGACCTGGTGTTTGTGCTGGTATTCAAAATGGGCATTGCCGGTGTGGCCTATGCGACCATTCTGTCTCAGTTTGTGTCGGCGGGGCTGGTGCTGCTGCTGCTCAGCACCTCCAAGGACATCTACAGACTGACCTGGGGGGATATGGCCATTGATGGCGGCATCCTGGCGCATATTTTCGCTGTGGGGCTTCCCGCCGGTATTCAGGCGGTGATCACCGCTTTTTCCAATGTGTTTGTGCAGTCCTACATCAATTACTTCGGTTCCAGCTGTATGGCTGGTTGGAGCTGCTACAACAAGCTGGATCAGTTTGTAATGCTGCCGATGCAAAGCATGGCCATGGCTTCTACTACGTTTGTCAGCCAGAATGTGGGGGCGCACCAGCCCAAACGGGCGGAAAAGGGTACCTATACAACCGTTGGCCTGACGCTTCTGATTACCGGGGTCATCGTTGCGCTGCTGATGATCCTTGCAGCCCCTGCGGTGGAACTCTTTTCCCAGGACCCGGATGTGATTTCTTACGGAGCCATGTTTATCCGGCTCAATGTGCTGTTTTTGCTGTTCAACTGTGTCAACCATGTTCTGGCCGGTGCCCTCCGAGGGATGGGCGATTCCAAAGGACCCATGCTGATCATGATTTTCGCGTTTGTGGCAATGCGCCAGTCTTACCTGTACTATGTGACCCGGTTCGTCCGCAACACCCCCTTGATCGTCAGCTTCGGTTATCCGGTGGGCTGGGTTTCCTGCTGCATTATTGAGGTCACCTACTTCCTGCTTCGGAAGAAAAAGCTCCTGCACCGGGTAGAGACCGTGGAACTCCACTGATGGTTGAAAACGGAGGGAAGAACACCCATGACATTTTCCTATAAAAGATTTCTCCGTCTTCCCAAGCCCACAAAAGAGGACTTTCGGGGAGACCGGGAGCGGATATTGGATGCCTTGAAGCCCCTCTCCACTCAAATGACCTTGAGGGCCATGGGGACTCTCTACCCGTTGGTTTCCCAGGCAGACTATGCCGTTACGGTAACGCTGTGTCCCGGAAGCATGGGGATGGAAGTCATTCGGGTAGAGCCGGGGGATACGACAGACCGGCTTTATGGCCTTGCGCTGGACATAGGAAGCACGACTCTTGAAATGGAACTGGTGGATATGAACACCGGTGCTGTTCTGCGCAATGTGGGGTGCGTCAACAGTCAAGTCTCCTTTGGACTCAACATTTTAGACCGCATTCTGGCAGTAAAAGAAAACCGGGAGCATTTGGAAGACCTACGCCGTCTGGTAGTTGGAGATGTAAACCGATTGATCGGCCAGGCAACGGATGGCTTGGTGCAGCCGGAGGAGATTTCTGCTTTGGTTGTCGGCGGAAACACCACCATGATCCACTTCTTTCTGGGGTGTGACCCCTGGCTGGTGTTCCAGAATCCTTATGCTCCGGCGTTCTTTGACCCGGGCATCCACGCCGCTTCCGCATTGGGGCTGGACCTTGGGTGCAATGTGTTCTGCTTTCCGGCCAAGGCCAATTACCTTGGGGGCGACATTACGGCGGGGCTGCTGCTGACGGATTTGGATACGGCGGACAAGCCCTCTATTTTTCTGGACATCGGCACCAACGGAGAGCTGTGCCTTGGCTGCAAGGATTATCTTTTGATGGGTGCCGGTGCGGCAGGGCCTGCCTTGGAGGGCTTCGGAAGCAAATACGGTATGCGGGCCGAGACAGGGGCAATCCGACACCTGCGCCTGGATGAAAAGGGTGCATTCCAGCTGGATGTCATCGGTGGCGGAGAACCCAAGGGCATTTGTGGTACCGGTATTTTTGACCTGGTGGCCCAGTGCTACCTCTGGGGCTGGATCCAGGGGGATGGCACCGTTGATTTTGACCGGGCAGGGGACCATGCCAGGATTGTCTGGGACGAAGCGACCATGCGCAGCATTCCGGCCATCGTCTATTATCGCAAAGGGGATAAGGCCCTTTATTTCACCCAGGCGGATATTCAGGAGTTTATTCGCTGTAAGGCTGCAGCCCATACCATGGTGGCGACCCTGCTTGACTACTGCGGCCTGACCTTGGAGGACGTGGGAAATGTCTATTTAGCCGGAGGTTTTGGAACCCATATTGACTTGGAGTCTGCTGTGACCGTAGGCATCTACCCGGATATTGACCGGAGTAAAATGAAGCTTTTGGGCAATACCTCCCTGGCAGGGGCCAGGAAGCTGCTGCTGGATGGTTCTTGCCTGGACCGGGTACGCTGGTTCCTGGAAACCGGGGAATACCTGCATTTTGCGGAAATGGATTTGTTTCTGGAAAATATGATGGCGGCCAATTTCATTCCCCATACATATAAAAACCTCTATCCCAGTGTAAAGCGAAAATTTAGAGGGTAAATCTTTATTTTCCTCTTTACAGAACCGTGGCTTTCTTATATAATGCAATTATCTGTGCAATCCATGAAAAGTGAGAGTATTTTATGAATATTGAGTTTGATACCTATAAGCAAAAACTGAATGACTGCCGTCCCGCCCTGGATGGACTGGCAGAATCCCTGAACCTTTCCGGTATGCGTAATGAGCTGGAGCGGCTTCACGCCATGCAGGAGGCCCCCGGTTTTTGGGATGACCCGGAAAAGAGCCAGAAAGTCGCCATCAAGGTCAAGCAGACCGAAGCAAAAATCGAGCGTTATGAGAAGATGCTCTCTTCCTGGGACGATATGATGACCATTTGCGAGATGGCCGCCGAGGAAGACGATGACTCTATGCTGGAAGAGCTGAAAGAGGGATTTGAAGTTCTGGAAGAGCAGATGGAGACCTGTCGTCTGGAAACCCTGCTCACCGGTCATTACGACAAGAACAATGCCCTCATGAGCTTCCATGCCGGTGCCGGCGGCACCGAGGCCCAGGACTGGTGCCAGATGCTCTACCGGATGTATACCCGCTGGGCAGAGCGTCACGGCTTTACCTATAAGATTCTGGACTATCTGGAGGGCGACGAGGCAGGACTCAAGTCTGCGGATATTATGATCGAGGGCGAAAACGCCTATGGCTTCCTGAAAGGCGAAAACGGTGTCCACCGTCTGGTTCGGGTGTCTCCCTTTGACGCCAACGCCCGGCGGCAGACTTCTTTCTCTGCCATTGAGGTCATTCCCGAAATTGAGGATGACAGCCAGGATGTAGACATCCGTCCGGAAGATTATGAAATGCAGGTGTTCCGTTCCTCCGGTGCCGGCGGTCAGCATATCAATAAGACCTCCTCTGCCGTGCGCTTGATTCACAAGGCCACCGGTATCGTGGTATCCTGCCAGACAGAACGCAGCCAGTTCCAGAATAAGGAAACCTGTCTGAAAATGCTGCGCTCCAAGCTGGTGGAAATCAAGGAGCGGGAGCATCTGGATAAGATTTCCGATATCAAGGGTGTCCAGCAGAAAATCGAGTGGGGCAGCCAGATCCGCAACTATGTATTTATGCCCTATACCCTGGTAAAAGACACCCGCACCGGCTGTGAGACTTCCAATGTAAACGCCGTCATGGATGGCGCGTTGGACCCCTTTATTGAAAGCTATCTCAATTGTCTGGCTACCGGCAACTGGGTGCAGAAATAAGGATTTTCCCCGGAAAAGAACGAATTCGTTCTTGCATTTTGTGGAAAGCTGTGCTATACTTGATAGGCTATTTGAGGCTACTGGCCCAATACCGTTCGCATTCCGCGAATCAGCGGAGGGAGGTTTGTCACGATGAATGTTTTACAGACGGTTCTGGTTGCCCTGGAGGCAATCGCAAGCATTGCTCTGATTGTGGTGGTTCTGCTGCAGTCCGGCAAGGAGGCTGGCCTGTCCGGTGCTTTGACCGGTGGTTCCGATTCCTACCTGAGCAAGAACAAGAAGGCTGGCCTAGACCATGTTCTTGCTTCCTCTACCAAGTGGATCGCAATTGCCTGGATCCTGCTGACCCTGGCTCTGAGCCTGGTGTGATTCCCAGAATAAATGAACATAAGACCATGGATCCCATCCATGGTCTTTGTTATTTTTGCCCAGTGACTTTTGAAGCTGCTTGTGGTAGTATAGAAGAAAATAAATAGGGAAGCTCCTGCCTGTACCGGTCAGAGTCTCAAACCATCAGATTCTGACCGCAAAGGGGTTATTTGAAGTTTCCGAATGAAAGGGGTTTGTTATTTATGTCTGAAAGAAAGCTGGAGGGGCTGGAGCCTCAGGTGGTTTTCCATTATTTTGAAGAGATTTGCGCCATTCCCCATGGCAGCCGCAATACAAAGGCCATCAGTGATTACCTGGTCGCTTTCGCCCAGGCCCATGATCTTCGCTATATTCAGGATGAAAGCAACAATGTGATTCTGTTTGCCCCCGGTACCTGCGGCATGGAGGACCATGCGCCGGTGATTCTTCAGGGACATATGGATATGGTATGTGAGAAAGATACCGCCTGCACCCTGGATATGGCTACGGATGGACTGGATCTGGCCCATGACGGGGTGTCCGTTTACGCCCGTGGTACCACCCTGGGCGGGGATGACGGCATTGCCGTTGCCTACGCCCTGGCAATTTTGGATGATGCGTCCATTACCCATCCGCCTCTGGAAGTGATCATTACGGTGGACGAGGAAATCGGTATGCTGGGTGCGGCGGCCATTGACTTGTCTTCTTTAAAGGGCCGCACCATGGTGAATCTGGATTCTGAGGACGAGGGCGTCTTTACGGTATCCTGCGCCGGTGGCGCAAGGAGTACCATTTCTCTGAAAGCGGAGCGAAAGGCGGTTTACGGCCCCTGTGTCCGTCTGGCGGTGGAGAACCTTCGGGGCGGTCATTCCGGCCAGGAAATCGACAAGAACCGTGCCAATGCCAATAAGGTCATGGGCGAGTTCCTGGGCCGTATCCAGAAGCTCATGCCCCTGTGCCTGACCTCTTTCTCCGGCGGCAGCAAGGACAACGCCATTCCCCGTTCCTGCCA
>CAKTQE010000037.1 GCA_934593275.1 uncultured Oscillospiraceae bacterium
ACCCCTCTTTGCGTTTTATTTTTAGAATACCACACTCTTGCTTGAAAGTAAAGTTTTAATAGGTTTGCGCTACTACAATACATCTGTTCCGATATACAAAAAATTGTCCATTGTCAATTTTCCCACCGTTTCCTACGGTGGGAAACGCCTTATGACGCAAAACTGCGCCTACAGAAAAACAGTTTCTGTAGGCGCAGTTCCATTTTTAATCCGCGATATGCTCGCAGTAGATGCAGCGGTGGATGCCTGCTGCTTTGTCGGTGAGGCGGAAAATCTGGGGCAGTTCCTGCTCGGTGGCACTGATGCACCGGGGGTTGTGGCAGGTCAGGTCGTAGCGCAGCTCCCCGGTCAGGGGTTCCCGGGTGGGATTTTCCTGGGCTTCTTTCAGAAGCATGAGGATCAGGGCCATGCGCATGTATTTGCCGTTGAGGGCCTGACGGAAGTAGGCGGCTCTGGGGTCATCGTCTACGGCCACGGAGATTTCATTCACCCGGGGCAGGGGGTGCAGGACGCACATCTGCTCCTTGGCAAGCTTCATCTTCTCAGGATCCAGGATGTAGCTGTCTTTCAGACGCTCATAGACCGCCGGGTCAGAGAACCGCTCCCGCTGGATACGGGTCATATACAGCACGTCCAGCTTGGGCATGGCGTCTTCCAGAGAGGTGACTTCCTCGTAGGGCATCTGGTGCTTTTCCAGCACACCGTACTTGATATAGCCGGGCAGCCGCAGTTCCTCCGGGGAGATCAGCACCACCCGGATGCCGGTGTAGCGGCTCATGGCCTCAATGAGGGAGTGGACGGTGCGGCCGTATTTGAGGTCTCCGCAGAAACCGATGGTGAGATTTTCCAACCGGCCCATCTCCCGGGAGATGGTCAGCAGATCTGCCAGGGTCTGGGTGGGGTGGTTGTGCATGCCGTCACCGGCGTTGATCACCGGCACCGAGGCATTCCGGGAGGCCACGAAAGGCGCGCCGTCCTTGGGATGCCGGATGGCCAGAATGTCTGCGTAGCAGCTGAGGATTTTGGCAGTGTCTGCCATACTCTCGCCCTTGGAGGCGGAGGAGGAATTGGCAGAGGAGAAGCCCAGTACGCTGCCCCCCAGTTCCAGCATGGCGGCCTCAAAGCTTAAGCGGGTACGGGTGGAAGGCTCATAAAAAAGGGTGGCCAGCTTCTTGTATTTGCAGCTGTCCCGGTATTTTTCGGGATTTGCGATAATGTCCTTGGCGGTGGCAATGAGCCCGTCCAGTTCCTCAACGGACAGGTCCAGAATGCTGTTTAAGCTTCTCATGCTTTGCCTCCGTTGACGGCCAGGTAGGCCCGGATGCGGTCTACGTTCTCCTTGTTCTTGGGGTCTTCTTCCAGGTACTCAATAATGTCGTAAACGTCCACCACGGAGTATACAGGGAAGCCAAACTCCTCCTCCACTTCCTCCATGGCAAGCTTTTCGCCCTTGCCCCGCTCCTTGCGGTCCACCATGATAAAGGTGGCGGCGACTTTCACGCCCTCCAAGTGGCTCAGAATGGCCATGCTCTCCCGGATGGCGGTACCGGCGGTGATCACGTCCTCGGTGATGACCACTTCTTCACCGGCCTGGGGTAGATAGCCTACGAACACGCCGCCCTCGCCGTGGTCCTTGACTTCCTTGCGGTTAAAGAAGAAAGGCACGTTCAGGCCCTGCTTGCTGAGGGCCACGGCAGCGGATACGGCAATGGAAATGCCCTTGTAGGCAGGCCCATAGAGAACGGCGGGACGCTTGCCCAGCTTTTCCAGGTAGGCCCGGGCGTAGAATTCGCCCAGGGTGGCGATCTCCTCACCGGTCTTGATCATACCGGCATTGACAAAGTAGGGGATCTTCCGGCCGGACTTGGCGGTGAAGTCACCGAATCTCAGCACACCGGCCTTTTCCAGGAACTGAATAAACTCTCTTTTGTAGCTTTCCATGGTTGTACCTCCAAAATCAGTCGCAGAATTCGGCAACGCAGCGTTCGTAGGCGGCTACGGGGTCGGCGGCAGCGGTGATGGGACGGCCCACCACGATGTAGTCCGAGCCAATGGCCTTGGCAGCGGCGGGGGTCATGACCCGTTTCTGGTCCCCAATGTCACCGTCGGCAAAGCGAACGCCGGGGGTGACGGTGAGGAAGCTCTTGCCGCAGCGGTCGTGAACCTTTTCGGCTTCCAGGGGGGAGCAGACCACGCCGTCAAGACCGGCATTCTTGGCGGTTTCGGCGTAGTGCATGACCACCTGGTCAATGGGCTCATGGATGAGCAGGTCCCGCTCCATGGCCTCCTGGTCGGTGGAGGTCAGCTGGGTCACGGCGATCAGCAGGGGCCGGGTGCCGTCAGGCCGGGTCAGGCCCTCCAGAGCGGCCTGCATCATGGCGGTGGTACCGGCGGCGTGGAGGTTGGTGATGTCCACATCCAGATTCCGCAGGACGGCCATGGCCTTCTTCACGGTGTTGGGAATGTCGTGGAGCTTCAGGTCCAGGAAAATCTTGTGGCCCCGGGCCTTGATCTGCCGGACGATCTCCGGGCCTTCGGCATAGTACAGCTCCATGCCGATTTTCACAAAGGGCTTTCTGCCGGTGAACTTGTCCAGAAATGCGAAGGTCTGCTCTGCGCTGGAAAAATCGCAGGCTACGATCACGTCTTTACCCATTTACTGTGCGCCTCCTATAATATCACTTAAATTTTCAATGCGGTATTCTTCCATCACCCGGGGCAGATCCCGGATGATCTTCTGGCAGGCCCAGGGGTCTACCAGGTTGGCAGCCCCCACCTCTACGGCGGTGGCACCGGCCAGCATCATTTCAAGAACGTCCTCGGCACTCTGAACGCCGCCCATGCCAATCACGGGAATATCCACGGCCTTCGCCACCTGGTAGACCATTCGCAGGGCCACCGGGAAGATACCGGGGCCGGAATAGCCACCCATGGTATTGGCGATGACGGGCTTTCTGCGCCGCAAATCAATGCGCATACCCAGCATGGTGTTGATCAGGCTGATGCCGTCGGCCCCTGCATCGGCGCAGGCCTTGGCAATGGAAACGATGTCCGTGACATTGGGGGAGAGCTTGACGATGACGGGCTTGGTGGTCACGGCTTTGACGGCCCTGGTGACCTCTGCTGCCGCCTTGGGGTCGGTGCCGAAGCTCATGCCGCCACCGTGGACATTGGGGCAGCTGACGTTGACTTCCAGCCAGCCCACCTGTTCCTCTTTGTCCAGTTTTTCACAGGTATAGGCATAGTCTGCCACGGAGAAGCCGGAGACATTGGCCATGACCGGCTTGTGAAACACTTCCCGCAGCTTGGGCAGCTCCTGGGCGATCACCGCCTCCACACCGGGATTTTGCAGACCCACGGCATTGATCATGCCGCCGGGGCACTCTGCGATGCGGGGGGTGGGATTGCCAAACCGGGGGTCTTTGGTGGTACCCTTAAAGGAGAAAGTACCCAAAATGTTGATGTCATACAGCTGGGCAAACTCATAGCCAAAGCCAAAGGTGCCGGAGGCGGGGATCACCGGGTTGTCCAAAGGAATACCGCAGAGATTCACGTTCAATCCCATAGAATTTCCTCCTTTTTCATCACGGGGCCCTCCTTGCAGATGCGCTTGTTGCCCGTCAGGGTCTTGCAGGAGCAGCCCATACAGGCACCGAAGCCGCAGCCCATGCGCTCCTCAAAGCTCATCTGGCCGGAGGTACGGCTGGCTTTGTACAAAGCTTTCAGCATGGGTTCCGGGCCGCAGGCGCAGAAGTGGCTGTAGCTTAACTCTTTCAGGGCATCGGTCACAAAACCGGGGATGCCGTAGGAGCCGTCCACCGTGGTCACGTATACGGTGCAGCCCAGGGCCTTGAAAGCATCCTCGTAGAAGATCTCCTCTTTGGTGTTAAAGCCCAGAATCACCTGCACGGGCTTTCCCAGGCCACGCAGATGCTTGGCAAGGCCATACATGGGGGGCACGCCCACACCACCGCCTACCAGAACCGGGTTCTCCCCGGTAAGGGTCAGGTCATAGCCGTTGCCCAGGCCTGTGAGGATGTCCAGGGCCTGACCGGGGGTCATGGCGGCCATCTGGGCCGTGCCGTGGCCCACCACCTTATACACCAGGGTCAGCTTCCCATCTTCCCAGTCGCAGACGGAAATGGGGCGGCGGAGGAACTTTCCCTCCAGCCGGATGTTGACGAACTGCCCCGGGGCAGTAATGGCGGAGGTATCCCCCTCCAACGTCATGCGGTAGACGTTGGAGGTAAGGGCCTCGTTGGTTAAGATTTTGAAAATACTCTGTTTCATATCAGGCATCAATGGTGGAAATGGTCAGGGTGGTTTCCTCCAGCACGTCCAGCAGCACCTTTACGGTGTCCAGGGCGGTAAAGAGGGTCACGTTGTACTCGGTGCAGATCTGCCGGATCTGGATGCCGTCGGAGGCATTGGAGCCGGGGTCACGGGTGTTCAGCACGTAGGCAATGTGGCCCTGGCGCAGGGCGTTGGGAATCTCCTCGCTGCCGTCGCTGATTTTTTGCAGGGCGTGGGTGCGGATGCCGTTCTCTTTCAGGAACTTGGCGGTGCCGGTGGTGGCTTCAATGTTGAAGCCCAGCTGATAGAACCGGCGGATGAGAGGCAGAGCCTCCTCCTTGTCCCGGTCGGCAATGGTGGCAAGCACGGTGCCGTAGTTCTGCAGCCGCATGCCGGAGGCCTGGAGGGCCTTGTACAGGGCACGGGTCAGGGTCTTGTCGTAGCCGATGGCCTCGCCGGTGGACTTCATCTCCGGGGACAGGTAGGCGTCCAGACCACGAATCTTATTGAAAGAGAACACAGGGGCCTTGACGTACCAACGGGGCTTTTCTTCCGGATAGATGTCGAAAATGCCCAGTTCTTTCAGGCTCTTGCCCAGAATGACCTCGGTGGCAATGTCTGCCAGGGAGTAGCCCGTGGCCTTGGAGAGGAAGGGCACGGTCCGGGAGGAACGGGGGTTCACCTCAATGATATACACATTGTCATCCTTGTCCACAATGAACTGAATGTTGAAAAGGCCAATAATACCGATGCCCAGCCCCAGCTTCTTGGCGTATTGCAGGATGATGCCCTTGACCTTATCGGAGATGGAGAAAGGAGGATAGACGGAGATGGAGTCACCGGAGTGAATGCCGGTCCGCTCTACCAGCTCCATAATGCCGGGGACAAACACGTCCCGGCCATCACAGATGGCATCGATCTCCACTTCCCGGCCCTCGATATACTTATCAACCAGCACGGGCTTGTCCTCGTCAATTTCAACGGCGGTGCGCAGATAGTGCCGCAGCTGCTCTTCGTTGGCCACGATCTGCATGGCCCGACCTCCCAGAACGAAGCTGGGACGGACCAGCACCGGGTAGCCGATTTCCTTGGCGGCGGCAATGCCGTCCTCAATTTTGGTCACGGCCTTGCCCTTGGCCCGGGGAATGTTCAGCTGATTCAGCAGATTTTCAAACTCGTTCCGGTCCTCGGCCCGGTCAATGGCGGCGCAGTCGGTGCCGATGATTTTCACGCCCCGCTCCATCAGGGGGTCTGCCAGGTTGATGGCGGTCTGGCCGCCAAGGGAGGCGATCACGCCCTCAGGACACTCGAAGTGGAGAATGTTCATCACATCCTCAGGGGTCAGCGGCTCAAAGTACAGCTTGTCGGCGGTGGTGTAGTCCGTGGAGACGGTTTCGGGGTTGTTGTTGATGATGATGGCCTCATAGCCTTCCTTGCGGATGGTGTTGACGGCGTGGACGGTGGAGTAGTCAAATTCCACGCCCTGGCCGATACGGATGGGGCCGGCACCCAGCACCACGATCTTGCTCTTGTCCGTCAGCCGGGACTCGGTCTGGCCGGCATAGGAGGAGTAGAAGTAGGGGATATAGGCCCCGGTGTGGCAGGTATCCACCATGCGGTATACGGGGAAGATGTTCTCTTTCTGCCGCAGAGCGTAAACTTCCAGCTCCTTCATGCCCCAGAGCTTGGCAATGAACTTGTCGCCAAAGCCCATGGCCTTGGCCTCTTTCAGCACGGCCACATCGCCTGCATGGACACTGAGCTTCTTTTCCATGGCCACGATCTTGGCAATGGATTCAATAAAGTAGGGGGTGATCTGGGTGATCTCGTGGATGCGTTCTACGGATTCCTCCCGGCGCAGCAGCTCTGCCACGGCGAAAATGGTGTCATCCCGGAACTGGCCTAAGTATTCGGTGATCTCCTGGGTGGTCATGGTCTCGAACTTGGGCATATAGAAGTGGCACACGCCGGTTTCCAGAGAGCGGACGGATTTGAGCAAGCACTCTTCTAAGTTGGAGCCGATGCCCATGACCTCGCCGGTGGCTTTCATCTGGGTACCCAGGGAGTTGGTAGCAGAGGCGAACTTGTCAAAGGGGAACCGGGGCAGCTTTGCCACCACGTAGTCAAGCCTAGGCTCAAAGGCGGCGGTGGTGTTGGCAATCTGGATGTCTTCCAGAGCCATGCCCACGGCGATTTTGGCGGTGACCCGGGCAATGGGATAGCCGGAAGCCTTGGAGGCCAGGGCGGAGGAACGGGAAACTCTGGGGTTGACCTCGATCAGGTAGTATTCAGAGGAATGGGGGTTCAGGGCAAACTGGACATTGCAGCCGCCCTCGATTTTCAGCTCCCGAATGATTTTAATGGCGGAATCATTCAGCATTTTCAGGTCGTGGTCAGAAAGGGTCATAATGGGGGCCACTACCAGGCTGTCGCCGGTGTGAACGCCTACGGGGTCAATGTTTTCCATGCCGCAGATGGTGATGGCGTGATCCTTGGAGTCCCGCATGACCTCAAACTCGATTTCCTTGTAGCCCTTGACGGACTTCTCAATCAGCACCTGATGGACGGGAGAGAGCTTAAAGGCGTTGAGTCCGATTTCTTCCAGCTCTTCTTCATTGTAGGCAAAGCCGCCGCCGGTGCCACCCAGGGTGAAAGCGGGGCGCAGGACTACCGGGTAGCCGATGTGCTTGGCAGCTTCCTTGGCTTCTTCCAGGGAGTAGGTGATCTCGGAGGGAATCACAGGCTCACCGATGGACTGGCACAGCTCCTTAAACAGCTCCCGGTCCTCGGCCCGCTCAATGGAGGTGGAGGAGGTACCCAAAAGCTTGACATTGCACTCTTTAAGAACGCCTTTCTTTTCCAGCTGCATGGCCAGGTTCAGGCCGGTCTGGCCGCCGATGCCGGGAACGATGGCATCAGGCCGCTCATAGCGGATGATTTTGGCCACATATTCCAGGGTCAGAGGCTCCATATAAACCTTGTCGGCAATGGTGGTATCGGTCATGATGGTGGCGGGGTTGGAGTTGCACAGCACCACCTCATAGCCCTCTTCTTTCAGTGCCAGACAGGCCTGGGTACCGGCGTAGTCAAACTCCGCCGCCTGGCCGATGACGATGGGGCCGGAGCCGATGATCAAAATCTTTTTAATGTCTGTTCTCTTTGCCATAATGTTTTCCTCCAAAATACTGCGGATGTGGATTAAAGGTTGGCGGAATCCGGTTCCGCCTGGTACACAGCGTTTCCGTTATGGAAGGTAGCCATACATTTGCCCTGGACGGTCCAGCCGGTAAAGGGCGAGGCTTTTCCCATAGACAGGAACTCGCTGGGATCAACTTGGTATTGTGCGTTTAAGTCCCAGAGGGAAAAATCATTTCCCATGGGAATGCCAAAACGCTGCCGGGGGTTTGTAGTGAGCTTTTGAAGCAAGGCTTCCATAGAGAGAATGCCGGGCTTTACAAGATAAGTATAGAGGATGGGGAAGGCAGTTTCAAGCCCTACCACACCAAAAGCACTTTTTTCCAGACCCCGGGCCTTTTCTTCGGCACTGTGGGGGGCGTGGTCCGTGGCAATCATATCGATGGTGCCGTCCTGCAGTCCCTCTACCAGGGCTTCCCGGTCTTCAGGGCTGCGCAGAGGGGGATTCATCTTAAAGCGGCCATCCTCCTGCAAGAAGCTGTCATCCATGACCAGGTAGTGGGGACCGGTCTCGCAGGTGACGTTGACGCCGGACTTTTTGGCCTGGCGAATGATGTCCACACTTTCCTTGGTAGAAATGTGGCACACGTGGTAGCCGCAGCCGGTTTTGGCCGCCAGCTCCAAGTCCCGGGCAATGGGACCCCACTCGCTTTCCGAGCAGATGCCTCTGTGGCCATGGGCCTTGGCGTAGTCTCCATCGTGGATGTAGCCCCCTCGCAGGAGACTGTTGTCCTCGCAGTGGGCAACGATGAGCTTCCCCAAATCCCGGGCGTGCCTCATGGCCTGTTCCATCATGCCTTTGTCCTGAACGCCTCTGCCGTCATCGGAGAAAGCAATCACGTAGGGGGCCAGGGCTTCCATGTCCGCTAAGATTTCTCCCTGCTGGCCCTGGGTAATGGCCCCGTAGGGGTAGACCGCAATGGAAGCCTCCCTGATTTTTTCCAGCTGAGGGGCCAGATGCTCCAGGCTGTCCGGCACGGGGTTCAGGTTGGGCATGGTGCACACCGCCGTGTACCCCCCTCGGGCCGCCGCCCGGGCACCGGAGACCACGGTCTCCTTATAAGAAAAACCCGGCTCTCTGAAATGCACATGCACGTCACAAAAGCCGGGGAAAAGGGAATACCGGGGGGAATTGAGAAAAGAAAAGCCCTCATTTTTGAAAACGGCGAAAACACCGTCCAAAAAAGAGGACGCATAAGAATCGGAAACCTGAACTTTCAGTCGATGATCCATGAAGAAGTCTCCTTTCCACATAAAAAAAGCTTGCCAAGCGGCAAGTCACTTTTACGGTTCCTCGCCGCATTTCAATGTATTCTAGCATGATGGGATTTGAATGTCAACAGGAAACTAAAAAAATTTTGAAAAAACGAAAAAATCCACGTCTGGGACTTGCGTCCGGGGGACTTTTGCGGTAACATAGAGCCGGAAAAACATTTAATAGAAAGGATGTGTCTTGTACACATGATCAAAGTAGATCTTTCTGATGTATGGGGCCAGATCGCACTGCCGGATCTTCTGGCCATGGAAAAGGAAGTGGCCCAGGCCCACGCCACCCTGACGGAGGGCACCGGTGCCGGTAACGATTTCCTGGGCTGGCTGAACCTGCCCACCCGGGAGACCAATGAGGAGATCCTGCGCATCCAGAGTGCTGCCCGGAAAATCCGCAATGATTCCGATGTCTTCGTGGTCATCGGCATCGGCGGCAGCTACCTGGGACCTCGGGCGGCCATTGAGTTGCTGCAAGGCCCCAACCACAATATGGGCAAGGGCAAGGGCGACCCCCAGATCTATTTTGCAGGCAACGGCCTGAGCACCCGGCACTGGAACGAGCTGTGCCGTCTGCTGGAGGGCAAGGATTTCTCCATTGCCATTATCTCCAAGTCCGGCACCACCACCGAGCCTGCCATCGCCACCCGTGCCCTGCGGGAAATGCTGGAAGCCAAATACGGCATTGAGGAGGCCAAGGGCCGCATCTATGCCATTACCGACCCCTGCAAGGGTGCCCTGCGGCAGATGGCCACGGAAGAAGGCTGGGAGACCTTTGTCATCCCCGCCAATGTGGGCGGCCGGTTCTCCGTGCTGACCCCCGTAGGTCTGCTGCCTCTGGCTGTGGCCGGTGTGGACATTATGGAGCTGCTGGGTGGCGCCATGGATGCCAAGGAAGAATACGACCTGCGCTCCTTTGATAACCCCGTGTGGAAGTACGCCGCCGTGCGGAACCTGCTGTACCGCAACGGCAAGGTCATGGAGCTGTTTGAAAGCTTCGAGCCGGGCTTCAAGATGTTCGGCGGCTGGTGGCAGCAGCTCTTTGGCGAGTCCGAGGGCAAGGACGGCAAGGGCATCTTCCCTGTTACCGCCGAGTTCACCGCAGACCTGCACTCCCTGGGCCAGATGATCCAGCAAGGCCCCAGAAACATCTTTGAGACCATGGTCCGCTTTGATGCCCCCGCAGAAAAGATGGTCATTTCCAGCGACGACAAGAACCTGGACGGCCTCAACTACCTGGCAGGCAAGAGCCTGGACTTTGTGGATGAAAAGGCATACCTGGGCACCCTGCACGCCCACGTAGACGGCGGCGTCCCTGTCATCACCATGGACTGCGGCGACCTCAACGACCGGAAGGTGGGCGAAATGTTCTACTTCCTGGAACTGTGCTGCGGCGTTTCCGCCTACATTCTGGGCGTGAACCCCTTCAACCAGCCCGGCGTGGAGTTCTACAAGCGGAACATGTTCCAGCTCCTGGGCAAGCCCGGTTACGAGCAGCAGTAAACCATTATAGAATGTCATAAGCTCCGGGGTGCCCCAAGGCTCCCCCGGAGCGCACGGAACCCGCTGGCGGCGGCTGCTGTCAGCGGGTTCACGATTATGTAAGTTAGGAGCATGCTGTATGCTGAAATACGAGCGAAAATTCATGGACTGGCTGGTCCGGCACAGGGATATCCTGATTTTCGCGGTGATCACTGCGCTTGCACTGGTGGCCCGACAGGCAGCCCTGGATTATGAATCGAGAGACATGGCGGCGTTTCTTCTGCCATGGTCCGAGGTATTCCGGGCGGGCAGCTTTTCTGCAATGCGGGACCAAATCGGGGACTACAATATTTTCTATCAAACCCTGATCGTTCTGCTGACCCATCTCCCTGGCTCTATGATACACCTTTACAAGTACCTTTCTATTTTCTTTGATTTCCTGATGGCCTTCCTGTGTGCGGAGATCGTTGCCAAGGAAAGTGGGAAACGGGTACTGGGGACCGTCTGGAACATTACCTATGCGGTCATTCTTTTCCTGCCTACGGTTTTTATCAATTCTGCCGTGTGGGGGCAGTGTGATGCTATGTACGGGTTTTTCTGTGTATTGGCACTGTATTCCCTTTACAAGGAGCGTTATGCCCTTTCCTTTGCGGTACTGGGGCTCTCCTTTGCACTGAAGCTGCAAACGGTGTTTATCCTGCCGGTGTACCTGTATTTTTACCTGTCCCGTAAAAACTTTTCGTTGTTATATTTCCTGCTTACTGCGGCTGTGCTGTGGGCTACCGGAATACCGGCCTATCTGAAAGGCAGATCGCTTACCGCTGTGTTTGATATTTACCTGGCCCAGGCCGGGGAATATCCCGGTATGTCCTTTAATGCTGTCAGCTTCTGGCTGGTGTTTTTCCCGGATTGGGAGAGTATGCACGTCTGCGCCATTGCAGTGACCATGCTGGTGCTGGGGTTGCTCCTCTATGTGTTTTTGAGCAAGGGGGGAAAGCTGAATGAAGATATTGAAAGCTTCCTGGTCTTGTCCGCCTGGGGTGTATGGACCTGTGTCCTGTTCCTGCCCGGGATGCACGAGCGTTATCCCTATTTGCTGGAAATCCTTCTGGTGGTGCTGACTCTGCTCAATAGCAAATACTGGTGGTATGCGCTGGTCAATGTGGTGTTTTCCGGCATGACCTATACCGCTTTCCTGACTTACGGTGACATAAAAACCGAATTGGTCATCATGTCTGCCATTAGTACCGGAATGTGGCTGTATTATACCCTACGGATGCTTCCTCAATGCCTGACCCCGGCGGAGTCGGCCAAAAGATAAAACGGTTTGTGAATTTCACAAATTCCCTATTGCAAAAACCGCCGATTGCTGTTAGAATGATACCAAGCCAGATTTATTTTGGTTAAGCAAAGGAGGAAATTCCGATGATTCATGTTATTATGGGCCTGAAAGGCTCTGGCAAGACCAAGAAGCTGCTCGATGCCATCCATACCGCAGTGGCCGATGCCCACGGCGATGTAGTCTGCATTGAGTACGGCAAGAAGCTGACCTATGACGTTACTTACAAAGTCCGTCTGGTAGACTCTCAGGAGTACGGCATCAGTTCCCCTGATATGCTCAAGGGCTTCCTGAGCGGCCTGCACGCCGGCAACTTCGACATCACCAACGTGTTCATCGACAACCTGTACAAGACCATCGGTCAGGATCAGGCTGCCAACGAAGCCTTTGTGGATTGGGTGGCGAACTTCGCCAAGGAGAACAACATGGAAATCACCATGACCATCTCCGCCGATCCCGAGACTGCTTCTGAGGGTATGAAGAAGTACCTATAAGAGCAACATCCTCCTGCACCGCCGCGGTAAAACGCGGCGGTGCTTTTTTGAAAAAATGACAATGGATCCCATTCACACCCCACGTATCTGGCGCAATTTTTAACACCCAGACCGTATCAACAAAACGGTACCACAATGGACGGACCTGTAGGGGCGGCAATCTTGCCGCCCGCCACGTGGGATATTTACCCTGTGTGGTTGAATGGTACAATCCGAAATATGGTATCCCCCCACTGTAGCGGCGGCAATCTGCCGCCAACCGGCCGCAAGGCCGGAGTCGTGGTACGTTTGTATTTGTAATGGCAAATGGAAAAATGTTTGTCGTTGTATTGCGTGATACCATTCAACGAAACGGGTTATAATTTGCAACGGTGCCAGCCCCTCGCCGGGGCTGGATGGTGGTGCTCCGCGCAGCGAATCAAAATCTATTGATTGCCGGGGGCAATCACACATTGATTTCATCGTTGAATCATCGCCGCTACATTGTTCCGTGTATGGGGTTTTACCATTCACCGGCACAGGTTGTATTTGCCACGTGGCGGGCGGCAGATTGCCGCCCCTACATCAACGTTCCACGTTTTTGACATTTTCCGGGCATAAAACGATACCAGATACGTCAGATATAAGGTAATTCATAACAATTTTATCGTAGGGGCGGCAACCTGCCGCCCGCCACGTATCGAATATATCCTGTTTGGATGAATGGTGAAACCAAAAACATGGTATCCCCACTGTAGTGGCGGCAAATCTGCCACCATCGCCCCCATTATTCTGGCAGGCACCCCTTGCCTCTCCCTCTGGGAGAGGTGGCCGAGCGCAAGCGAGGACGGAGAGGGTCAACGTTGAGGATAGCAATGGACGTTATCATTCAAAAGAAACGCCGCAAGGCCCTCTCAGTCTCGGCTGCGCCGAGCCAGCTCTCCCAGAGGGAGAGCCAAGGTCGCTTTTTCGATATGTTTTTCCTCTGCGCCCATTGTTTCAGCAATGCGGAACGCCGCACCGCTGGCCTTTTCTGAAACGCAAATCGCCCCCGCCTGATGTCAGGCGGGGGCTGATGGTTTTTGGCAAATTACACCATTGCAGCGGTGATGATGGCCATCTTGTAGACCTCGTCGGCGTTGCAGCCGCGGGACAGGTCGTTGATGGGGGCGGCCAGGCCCTGCAGGATGGGGCCGTAGGCTTCGAAGCCGCCCAGACGCTGGGCAATCTTGTAGCCGATGTTGCCGGCCTCAATGTTGGGGAAAATAAAGGTGTTGGCGTGACCGGCCACAGGGGAGCCGGGGAACTTCAGCTGGCCCACTTCGGGAGCCACGGCGGCGTCGAACTGCATTTCGCCGTCAATGGCCAGTTCGGGAGCCATTTCCTTGGCCACGATGGTGGCATCGTGGCTCAGCTTGACGGTGCCGCCCTTGCCGGAGCCGTTGGTGGAGAAGCTCAGCATGGCCACCTTGGGGTCAATGCCGAAGACCTTGGCGGTACGGGCGGACTCAATGGCCACCTCAGCCAGCTTCTGAGCGGCGGTCAGGGTCACGTTGCCCTCCTTGTCTACGGAATCCTCGTAGCTCAGGTTGATGGCGCAGTCGCCCATGGCCAGCTTTTCCTCGCCACGAACCAGGATGAAGCAGGAGGACACCAGGTGTGCGCCCTTCTTGGTCTTCACCAGCTGCAGCGCGGGACGGACGGTATCAGCGGTGGAGTAAGTAGCACCGCCCAGCAGGGAATCGGCGTAGCCCATCTTGACCAGCATGGTGCCGAAGTAGTTGCCCTTGGACAGAGACTTGCGGCAGTCTTCCGCACTCATCTTGCCCTTGCGCAGCTCTACCATCTTTTCGACCATGGCATCCATGCCCTCGTAGGTGGCGGGGTCCAGGATCTCCACACCCTCGATGTTGAAGCCGCCCTTGGCAGCGTTGGCCTTGACTTCCTCCACGTTGCCCACCAGGATGGGGGTCAGGAAACCGCCCTCTACCAGACGGGCAGTGGCCTCCAGAATACGGGCATCGTGGCCCTCCGTAAAGACGATCTTCCGAGGGTTGGCCTTCAGAGTTTCGATCATAGCATTGAACATTGGAATCATTCCTCCATTATACGGGCTGAAGCCCATTTTTTCGTGTTTATTATAGCTCACATTTTCCTTTGGCGCAACCCTTATTTTGAAAACTCCCGAATGGTTTCATCCGAAAAGCTTTTTAGGCAATGTGATGAAATCATTTCCAAATCAGCAATTTTTCCTATTGATTTTTGTGCGATTTCCCTTTATAATGGAGTCATCGAGTATGAGGGGGAGAATTGCGTGGGCGAACTGTATGCCATTGTCTCCGGCAAGGGAGGAACTGGCAAAACCTCTGTCTGCGCCGGTGTTGCCACGGCTCTGGCGGAGTCCGGCAAAAGCGTTCTGTGCATCGACTGTGATGTAGGACTGCGAAACCTGGATATTTCCCTTGGCATGTCGGACTGCGGCGCACTGTCTTTCCTGGATGTGTGTTCGGGCAGCTATACTTTAGAGGATGCCTGCCGCCACCCCAAATACGATACCCTGCGGTTTCTTACCGCCCCCATGAACGTTCCCGTAGAGGAAATTGACTTGGAGCGTTTTGGGGATTTGCTGCGCCAGGCCCGGAAAGTGTATGATTTTGTGTTCCTGGACGCGCCTGCGGGGGTAGACGCGGGCTTTCGCCTGACCAGCACCTGGACAGACCGGTTTCTCTTGGTCACCGGTTCCGGCCCTGCCGCCGTGCGGGATGCCGCCCGGGTCAGTGACCTTTTGGAGCTGGAGGGCAAGAAAAACGTCCGGCTCATTGTCAACCGGGTGGATGAGGAAATGCTCTCCACGGTCCGGCTGACCATTGATGATGTGATGGATGCCACCGGAACCCCCTTGGCAGGGCTGGTGCCGGAGGACCCCAATATCACCCTGGCGGCGGCCTTTGGCGTGCCCGTCCTTTTGTATGCCAAACGCTGCCCCGCTGCCCGGGCTTTCCGCCGCATTGCCGGAAGGCTGGAAGGTGTTTCTTCAAAAATCAAATTGTAAATATAGAGTTCCGTTTTTAACGGAGATAAGGAGTGACCTGTATTATGAATATCGCATTTTTGGCCCATGACAAGAAAAAGGAACTGATGGTTCAGTTCTGCACGGCCTACAAGAGCGTCCTTCAGAAGCACAGTCTTTACGCCACCGCCACCACCGGGCGGCTGATCGCGGACAATACAGGCTTGCCCATTACCCTGCTGCTTTCCCACAAGCAGGGGGGACATCAGCAGATCAATGCCCGCATTGCCTACAATGAAATTGATTTGGTCCTGCTCTTTACGGACCCCAACACCACCGACCCCTGGGACGATGGCCAGATGATCGAAACCATTCGCCACTGCGACAAGCAGAATGTACCCATTGCCACCAACCTGGCCAGCGCGGAAATGTTCATCCTGGGCCTGCAGCGGGGTGATCTGGATTGGCGGGAAATGGTTCACAGCAAGACCAAGTTCTAAATCATCCATTCCTAAAAATGCTGTAAAGGGCGGCAGTCTTTGTCGCCCCTTTTTTGCGAAAACCCACTTACCGATAAAGGAGACCAGATTTATGGATATTATCAAGCCCCGCACCCTCTCCGGCTTTATGGAGCTGCTGCCGGACAAGCAGATCCAGTTTGAGCGGATGACCAAAATCCTCCGGGAGACTTACGCCTCCTATGGCTTTGCCCCTCTGGATACCCCCGCCATTGAAGATGCCCAGATCCTTCTGGCCAAGGGCGGCGGAGAGACGGAAAAGCAGATCTACCGCTTCACCAAGGGCGACAGCGACCTGGCCCTGCGGTTTGATTTGACGGTGCCCCTGGCCAAATACGTGGCCCTGCATTATAACGAACTGGCATTCCCCTTCCGCCGGTATCAGATCAGCAAGGTCTACCGGGGAGAGCGGGCCCAGAGAGGCCGGTTCCGGGAATTCTACCAGGCGGACATTGACATCATCGGTGACGGCAAGCTGGATATTCTCAACGAGGCGGAGATCCCCGCCATCATCTACAAGGTCTTTGCAGGCTTCGGCCTGAGCCGGTTCCAGATCCGGGTGAACAACCGGAAAATTCTCACAGGCTTCTATGATATGCTGGGCCTGGGGGAGAAGAGCGGCGACATCATGCGCTCGGTAGACAAGCTGGACAAAATCGGCCCGGAGAAGGTCCAGGCCATCCTTTTGGAGGACTGTGGCCTGACGGAAGAACAGGCCCAGGAGATTCTGCGCTTTATCTCCATCCGGGGTACCAATGCCCAGGTTTTGGAGGCTCTGGAAGGGTATCTGGGCAAGAATGAGACCTTTGACGTGGGCGTGTCCGAGCTGAAAGCCGTTACCGCCAACCTCTCCGCTTTCGGTGTGCCGGAAAGGAACTTCGCCGTAGATCTGACCATTGCCCGGGGCCTGGATTACTACACCGGCACCGTTTACGAAACCGCACTCCTTGACCATCCGGAAATCGGCTCCGTCTGCTCCGGTGGCCGGTATGACAATCTGGCGGGCTACTACATTGACAAGCCCCTGCCCGGTGTGGGCATTTCCATCGGCCTGACCCGGCTGTTCTATGTGCTGGACGAGCAGGGCCTCCTGAACCCCGCCCTGCCCTCCGCTCCCGCGGATGTGCTGGTGCTGCCCATGACCGCCGATATGGCCCCGGCCATTGCCCTGGCAGAGCGGCTTCGCACTTCCGGTCTGCGGGTTCAGCTCTATGCGGAGCAGAAGAAGTTCAAGCAGAAAATGGCCTACGCCAACAAGCTGGGGGTACCCTTTGCGGTGCTTCTGGGAGAAGACGAGCTGGAAAAGGGCCTGTGCAGTCTCAAAAACATGGTTACCGGTGAGCAGCAGCTCCTCGACCCTGAGGAAGCGGCCCAGGTCATCCACCAGGCCGTCAATGCCCAGTGTCCGGTGATCCTGGAAAAGTAAGAATATAAAAGATAGAAACGTATCGTTGTAAAGCCGAAGGGTTTTGCAATGATACGTTTTTTCTCTGCTGCATTATGTGTTTCTACCAATTATGGATTTGAAAAAATTAAAAATCATGTGCATTTTGCTATTGACGAATGGGTTTTTGGGATGTATGATGTAGCAAACCAAATTGTAAAATATATTTTACACGGTATTTTTCCAGAAGGAGGTTTTTCCGTGTCCGCGCTTCACAATACACTTCTGAATCTGCCCCCGGTGCCCACCGTGATCATTTCCGTGGCCCTGATGCTGTTTTCCGGATTTCTGCTGACCCGGATCACAAAGCTCCTGCGGCTGCCCAATGTCACGGCCTACATTGTGGCGGGCATCCTGATCGGTCCCTTTGGCCTGAACCTGGTTCCCCAAAACATCATTGACGGGACGGATTTTCTTTCGGACATCGCCCTGGCCTTTATCGCCTTTTCCACAGGAGAGTTTTTTAAGCTGTCGGTGCTGAAGAAAAACGGCATGAAAGTGGTGTGGATCACCATTTTGGAGTCGGTGCTGGCATCCGTGGCGGTGTTTATTCTGACCTACTGGGTGCTGGGCCTGGAACTGGCGTTCTCCATTGTCCTCTCGGCTCTGGCCTCTGCCACAGCCCCGGCTTCTACCATGATGACCATTCGTCAGACTGGGGCCAAGGGGGATTTCGTCAATACCTTGCTGCAAGTGGTGGCCCTGGACGATGTGGTGGGGCTGGTGCTGTATTCCATGGCCATTTCCGTGGCCCTGGCCTCCCTGGGGGGCGGTGGCTTTACGGTGTTTACCCTGGTGCGGCCCATTCTGCTGAATCTGCTGGTCATGGCTCTGGGCGGCACCTTTGGGGTGCTGATGAAGCTGCTGATGCCCAGCAACCGGTCAACAGACAACAAGCTGATCATTTCCATTGCCCTGCTTTTTAGCTTCTGCGGCATCTGCGCCCTGCTGGATGTGTCGCCCCTGCTTGGCTGCATGGCCATGGGAACGGTTTATACCAACATTGCGGAGAATGACAAGCTGTTTCGGCAGCTGGGCTATTTCAGTCCCCCTATTTTGCTGCTGTTTTTTGTCCGCTCCGGCATGTCTTTCCAGCTGGATGCCCTGGTGTCTACGGAGGGCGCGCTGAATGGGGTGCCGTTGCTTGTCATCGGCGGCGGCTATTTTCTGGTGCGCATTCTGGGCAAATACCTGGGGGCCTGGCTGGGCTGCTGGGCCGTGGGGAAAACAAAGCTGGTGCGCAATTACTTAGGCCTGGCCCTGATCCCCCAGGCGGGGGTGGCCATCGGCCTGGCGGCTCTGGGTGCCAGAACCTTAGGCGGCAGCATGGGGGAGGACCTGCAAACCATCATTCTGGCTTCCAGCGTGCTGTATGAACTCATCGGCCCGGGCTGTGCCAAGCTGGCACTGTACCTTTCCAAATCCTATTCCAATTGCCTGGAGGATTTGGCCCTGGTGGAGGAAGTCACAGAGACCGGAGAACGGAAAAACGATGTACAGCTGCTTATTGAGCGTATCCAAAAAATTCAAAAGGAGCTTCCCCAGCATGACCCGGTGATGAGCGAGGAGGAAGCGGCCTTTACGGAAGCCGCCGAGGAGCATCTGGCAAGAGGCCAGATCCAGCGGCACTATTTTTCAACATGGAGGTAATGTATTGTGGAAAAAGATTGGATTTCCGGGCTGCTGGGCCAGTGGAGCGGTGAACTGAATCTGTGGTCGGTGCTTTTTCGCTTGGTGCTGAGCCTGGTGCTGTCGGCCATTATCGGCTGTGAGCGTTCCAGCAAACGCCATTCCGCCGGTCTGCGGACCTTTATTCTGGTAAGCCTGGTGGGAACCGGCACCATGCTCATTGACCAGTATCTGATGCTATTCTACAAAGCCCCCCTGCCGGTACTCTCCGCCGCCGGGGTCATCGGCACCGCCACATTGAGCAGCAATTCTGTTCTTTTCAGCTCCAAAAGCCAGATCAAGGGCCTGACCACTTCCGTGGGCCTGTGGTGCTGCGGCGTGGTGGGCATCGCCCTGGGTGCCGGTATGTACACCGTGGCCCTAGGCCTGACCCTGACCATGCTCGCCTGCATGTCCAGCCTGCCGACCCTGGAAAAGAGCCTCAAGGACCGCTCCAACCATTTTGAAGTCCACCTGGAACTGAAAAACAAAAGCGACCTGCCAGACTTCGTCTCCACCGTCCGGGCCTTGGGCATCCGCATTGACGACATCGAGTTAAACCCCGCCTACTTAAATTCCGGCATCAGCGTTTTCTCCGTCTCTTTTACCATTGCCAGCCAGGAATTAAAAAAATACAAAAAACACGAGGACATCATTTCCGCCCTGCGCTCCCTGGAATATGTATATCATATAGAGGAAATGTAGGATTGCCGCCGCTACCACCCGGCTCTGTTTGTCAAAATCAAAGAAGCTCAGGGAAAACCGCATTGACAAAGACCCTGTCCTGTGCTATATTGAAACCCGAACGCGGGCATGGTGGAATTGGTAGACTCGGTGGATTTAGGTTCCACTGCTAACGCGTGCAGGTTCGAGTCCTGTTGCCCGCACCAAGAAAAAAGGTCGCCTTTCGGCGGCCTTTTTTCTTGGTGCGGGCAACAGGACTCGAACCCATCTCAATGCCAAATGCCAGTGGCATTTGGCGGCAACCAGTTCAAAAACTGGTTGCAACCATATGGTTTTGCCGTGCAAAACCAGCACTCGAGTCCTGTCCCCCATAACATCAAAAAGGTCGCCTTTCGGCGGCCTTTTTTCTTGGTGCGGGCAACGGGACTCGAACCCATCTCAATGCCAAATGCCAGTGGCATTTGGCGGCAACCAGTTCAAAAACTGGTTGCAACCATATGGTTTTGCCGTGCAAAACCAGCACTCGAGTCCTGTCCCCCATAACATCAAAAAGGTCGCCTTTCGGCGGCCTTTTTTCTTGGTGCGGGCAACGGGACTCGAACCCATCTCAATGCCAAATGCCAGTGGCATTTGGCGGCAACCAGTTCAAAAACTGGTTGCAACCATATGGTTTTGCCGTGCAAAACCAGCACTCGAGTCCTGTCCCCCATAACATCAAAAAGGTCGCCTTTTGGCGGCCTTTTTCATTGGTGCGGGCAATGGGACTCAAACCCATCTCACTGCCAAATGCCAGTGGCATTTGGCGGCTATGATTACGAAAGTTCGAAGCTTTTTGACCCGAAAGTTCAAGCCTTTGGTCTGAAAATCAGTTCATCGTAGCCGGTTTCCGGGTCTTGTTCTACGCCGAAGGACTGGCCGGGGAGTTCCGCGATGACCAGTTCGCAGGTGGTGTTTACCAGGCAGCCGGGGCAGAGGTGGCCGCCTAGGGTGGTGAGGTCTTCTCGGGAGAGGGCGATGTGCAGGTGGCAACGCTGACGGCTGACAGTTCCGTTGAGGCTGACGATTTCGCATTCTTCCGGGATGGAGCGGATGTTGACGCCGCTGGCGTCCCGCACCCGGCCCTGGGAAATGCAGCCTACGGCACTGAGGACCACACCGGCCTGAATGTCTGCCTGCCGGGCAAGTTCCCGGATGGACAGCAGCAGATCGTCTCCCCGGTGGAGCCGGAGACTGTGGCACCGCAGAACGCCCTGGGTGGTCAGAATGGGGTACTCCATGGCTTACCCCCGATAGGCGGTCAAATTGGAAAGGTCTTTCCGCTTTTTGGGCCGCAGGGGGTCGCCCTCCTGGGCATAGCCCAGGGTGATGACCAGCCGGACGGGCTGGGTCAGATCGCAGATTTTCCGGATTTTTTCATCATCCAGCCAACCCAGAATGCAGCTGCCAAGCCCCTGGGCCGTGGCCTCAGC
>CAKTQE010000038.1 GCA_934593275.1 uncultured Oscillospiraceae bacterium
GGTAACGTGTGGAGCTGACTGATACTAATAAGCCGAAAGCTTGACCAAAGCGCAGGCTCAGTGAAGGCTTTCAAGAAATTGCAGAGGCACAGTGTTCAGTTTTCAAGGTATATGGAAAAAACAAGTTGGTATTGATTGCGACGAGGGTCCACCTGTTCCCATCCCGAACACAGAAGTTAAGCTCGTCCGCGCCGACAATACTTGCAGGGTGACTTGCCGGGAAGATAGGTAATGCCAACATAAGAAACCGCTTCGTGAAAACGAGGCGGTTTTTTCGCACCCTGGCGAAATTGATATTTGACAGTGGACAATTGACAATTTTCCGTGACGCGGGTGATACCATTCAACCCCCAATATGGTACCCCCACTGTAGCGGCGGCAATCTGCCGCCAACCGTCCCGGAGGGCCGGAGTCGTGGTACGTTTGTATTTCTAACAACAAATGCAAAAACGTTTGTTGTTGTATTGGGTGATGTCATTCAACCAAAGGAGTTATATTCGTTACGGGGCCAGCCCCTGGCGGGGCTGGATGGCGTTGGGTCAACGCCGCTACATTGGGGTGGTATCGTTCAACCTAACAGGTTGTAATCGGTGCGTGGCGGGCGGCAGATTGCCGATGGAATTATGGTGTGATTGCCCCCGGCAATCAATAAATTTTGATTCGCTGCGCGAAGCACCGCCCCTACGTCAACGTACCACGTTTTTAACATTTTTTCGAACACAAAACGATGATAATGACGTAAAAAATACGGTAATACGAAACAAATGTATTGTAGGGGCGGCTATCAGCCGCCCGCCACGTCACGAATACAACCTGTGCGTTTGAATGGTACTACCCCCATCCTGGCAGGCACCCTCCTTGCCTCTCCCTATGGGAGAGGTGGCCGGGCGCAGCTCGGACGGAGAGGGTCAACGTTGAGGATTTCAATAGACGTTCTCATTTAATTAAACGCCCCAAGGCCCTCTCAGTCTCGGCTGCGCCGAGCCAGCTCTCCCAGAGGGAGAGCCAAGGGTGCGGTTTCGATAGCAACCGGAAGGACGGAACTATTTCCGATAAAAGCCAGATACGTCCCCCCGTATGTCATTCCGACCGGAGCGTCAGCGGAGTGGAGGAATCCACCACGTTGGATAATGAACCACCACAAGATAAAATTTGCAACTTGGGAAGATTCCTCGACTCACTGCGTTCGCTCGGAATGACATGCTGGGGGATGGTTTTGTTTATCCGCACAGGTCATACATCCAACGTAGCGGGCGGCAGGTTGCCGCCCCTACGGTAATGTACAGATTTTTTCGCATTTTCGAAACGAAAAACCGATAATTAACACGTTTAATATGCGGTATTTGCAACAAATGTATCGTCCTGAGCCGTATCAAACAACTGGATTTCATGGAGCGTATACGTTGTATGACATGGCGGAGATTATGTGTATAACAAATCCCGCCTGGATACCTTTTAGCCGTATCCAGGCGGGAAATCGCAAAGATGGTTTTTAAATTTACAGGGATTCCCACTCTACATCGATGATCCGGTCTTTTTTGCTTTCGCGGATGGCATTGGAGATGCAGAATACGGAGTAGAAATTCTGGATGCTGCCGATCACCAGGCAGATGCCTACGGCCATCATCAGGGCGGCGGCACCTGTAAAGGGGTTAAACAGCAGGTAGAATCCCAGGACGGCATCCAGAATGCCCAGAATCAGGGAAGCGGTACTGTTGCGCAGGCCGAACCGGCGCATTTCTACGGCGATCTGAATGTCCAGGACGCTGCCAAAGAGGATGTAGATGCCCGCAGCCATGGGCAAAATGGTCATGGCATCCTGGGGGTGCAGCAGAAGCAAGAGTCCTGCCAGAATGTAGAGAATGCCCGCTCCCAAATCAAAGCGGAAAAACAGCCCTACAAAACCCATCCGGAAGTATCGCACCAGTTTGTAAACGCCGGTAACGGCACAGAGAACACCCAATATCACACAGACGGTCATGGCGGAAATATCTGGCCATACCAGCATCACAATGCCAAGCACCAGCATACACAGGCTGACTGTCACGGCACCAACTTGAAATCGTTTCCAAAGCTCTTTCATAAAGCGCACTCCTTTTTCTTTTATGCCATTACTATACCACGGTTTTGGACCACCGCCCATAGACAGAGTTCACTTTTTGATAAATCAAACATGGCGAATTTGTAAACATGTGATATACGTTATGGCCACCTGTTCTGTCATTCCGACCGCAGGGGATAAGCGGAGTGGAGGAATCCACCACGTGGCAGAAAAGTACCAACGCAAGGTAAAATCTGCTACTTGAGAAGATCCCTCGACTCGCTTTGCTCGCTCGGGATGACAACGGCAGGGGCGTTTCCAAAAGTACCTGCGAAGGCGATTTTTGTGGAGAACGGTTTTACGCTCCGGATTCCTCCGTCATAATGGAAAGCAGCTTCCTTAGAAGCACCCCCAGCTGGGCTGCCTCCTCCGGGGGGAGGGCCACACAGGCGCACATCTGCTTGGGGATTTCCAGGGCCTGTTCCCGCAGGGCCAGGCCCTGGGGGGTCAGGCAGATTTGCAGATTCCGTTCATCCTCCGGATCCCGGCGGCGGGTCAAATACTGCTTCTGTTCCAGCTTTTTAAGCAGCGGCGTCAGGGTGCCGGAGTCCAGATACAGGTGGGTACCCAGCTCCTTGGCACTGAGGCACCGGTGTTCCCACAGCACCAGCATGGCGATATACTGGGTGTAGGTCAGATCCAGCCGGTCCAAAAAGGGCTTGTACCGCCGGACCACCTCTTTGGCGCAGGCGTAAAGGGGAAAGCACAGCTGGTTTTCCAGCTTCAATTCCCCGTAGCTTTCCTTAGACATACTGTTCCAGGAACTTCTGGAGGGCAATCTGAGGCTGGAAGCCAATGGTTCTGCCCACTTCCTGGCCGTTTTTCAGCACCACCAGACAGGGAATACTGGAAACCCGATACTCCTGGGCCAGGGCAAAGTTGTCGTCTACGTCAATGCCGTAAAATCCCGCATTGGGCATGTCTTCGGAAACGGCTTCCAGCACCGGAGCCAGCATTTTGCAGGGTCCGCACCACTGGGCAGAAAAATCCAGCACAGCCAGGTCCTGGCTCAAGGCTTTTGTCAAATCGTTGTTGGTAATTTTGGTGATCATAGTTATTTCTCCTTTTTTTCTGCCAGATAGGCAACGGCACTGAGGGCAGCCACATTGCCTTGACCGGCGGCTTTTATATATTGATAGGGTGTCCCGGTAATGTCTCCACATGCAAAGAGTCCGGGAAGATTGGTTTTCATTTGCAAGTCTACTTCAATGTGGTTGCCCTGGGTTTTGATACCGGGGACCAACTTGTCCGGGGCTACCGCATCCCGCAGGACGAATACCCCGTCCACCGGGTATTCTCCTCGGTCTGTCCCCAGGGCCTCTACCCGTCCCTGGCCCATAATGGCGGTAGGCTTTTCCCGGACCACCTGAACGGAATCGGGCAAATTCAGGTCGTGGGGGGCAGCAGGGAAGTACAGCACCTTTTGGCAGGTCTCTGCCAGAAACGCCGCTTCCCGGCAGGAATGGCCGGAATATCCCAGGACCGCCACGGTTTTGCCCCGGTAAAAATGGGCGTCACAGGTGGCGCAGTAGCTGACGCCCCGGCCCAACAGTTCATTTTCCCCGGGCAAGGCCTTGGATGTGACCATACCCGCCGCCAAAATGACGGTGGTGGCCTCTATCATGTCATCAGGAGTTTGCAGGACAAAATAGTCCCCCATGGCATAGACCGCGGTGATTTGTTTTTCCGTAATGGGAATGTCCAGGCTGTCCAGCTGTTCCCGAAAGGCCTGGGCCAGATCTGGGCCGGAAATATTTGAAAGCCCGGGATAATTGAGAATGGAGTGGGCCTTTTCCAGCTTTTCACTTAAATGCCGGGAACCAAAGAGAATTAGCCGTTTCCTACGAACCTTGGCCGTGATTGCTGCCGAAATTCCTCCCGGCCCGGTGCCGATGATGGCAATATCATAACGCTCCATAGCTGCTCCTTTCCTTGAGTGCTATTTGATTTTGCTTAATTTAATTTTACACAATTGATTTAAAAAGTCAAGAGGAAAATTGTGAAGTTATTGTAAAGAGGATTCAGAAAGCCCCAGTTCCGTTGGTAGGGAACTGGGGCTGTTCAATGGGCGGCACTGCCCATCAAGGGCAATGCCGCTGGGGATTCAAATATTATGCGTTTACCGCTTCAATGAATTTCAGGAATCCGGCTTTGCCGTCCTCGGTGTGCTTGTAGACACCGGCATCTTCCAGAACCTGGGAGAATACCTTGCCGGTCTCCTGCAGCAGAATGTCCAGGGCGTTGTCGGAAGTGAAGGTGTACTGCTTTTTCAGCTGGTCCACCCAGTCGGCATGTTTGGCCTGCACCTCGTCTGCCCGCAAATCGTTTCCGGCAACGATCTTCTCCGCCAGATCTGCCAATTCCCCTTTCAAGCGGCTGGGAAGCACCGCCAGACCCATGACCTCGATCAGGCCGATGTTCTCTTTCTTGATGTGGTGCTTGTCCCCATGGGGGTGGAACACGCCCAGGGGATGTTCGGCGGTGGTGATGTTGCAGCGCAGCACCAGATCCAGCTCGTACAGGTCGCCTCTGCGGCGGGCAATGGGGGTAATGGTGTTGTGAGGCTCTCCGTCGGAGAAAGCCACAATGTCCCGCTTTTCGTCAGAGTAGGCCCGCCAGACCGTCAGAATCTTGTCTGCCAGCTGGGCAAGCCGCTGGGGGTCTTTGCCGTCCAGACGGATAACGCTCATGGGCCACTTTACAAGACCCGCCTGCACATCCTCAAACCCACGGAACACCACCGGCGTTTCCACAGGGGCGGTTTCCATGGCAAAGATGTAGTGACCGCCCTGGAAATGCTCGTGGCTCAGGATGGAGCCGCCTACAATGGGCAGGTCGGCATTGGAGCCTACAAAGTAGTGGGGGAACAGGGTCACAAAGTCCAGCAGCTTTTCAAAAGCGGAACGGTCAATTTTCATGGGGATATGCTGACCATTGAAAACAATGCAGTGTTCGTTGTAATATACATAGGGGGAATACTGCAAATACCAGTCGGCCCCCGCGATGGTAATGGGGATGATCCGGTGGTTGGCCCGGGCGGGGTGGTTCATCCGACCGGCGTAGCCCTCATTTTCCCGGCACAGCTGGCACTTGGGATAGCCGGACTGGGGGGCATTCTTGGCGGCGGCAATGGCCTTGGGGTCTTTTTCCGGCTTGGAAAGGTTGATGGTGATGTCCATCTGGCCGTATTCGCTGTCATACTTCCAGCGCATATCCTTGGCAATGCGGTAACGGCGGATGTAATCGGTGTTCTCGCTGAAATCATAGTACCAGTCCGTGGCCGCCTGGGGGGACTGGGCGTACTTTTCCCGGAACGTGCGGATGACTTCCCGGGGCATGGGGGTCAGGGCACCCATGATGCGGGTATCAAAAATATCCCGGGCAACAATGTTGTCCTCGCACAGACCCTGGGCGCAGGCATAGTCCAGCAGACCCTTCAAAATCTCCTCCAAATCCTCACTCTGAGGCTCCTGGGAGGGGGTATAGTCCTCTTTGTGAAGAAGGTCCAAAATGCGGTTGGTCAGAACCTGATGGTCCACAGGCTCTGCCAGACCCTTGTTCATGGCGTAGGAGACCAGAGAATCAATATAGGTTTCAATTTGCATGATTTAAGCCTCCACTACCATTTCTACGCCGCCCTGGGGACGGATGGACAGCACATGGCAGGCCCCCTGGCCCAGTACCGCATCAATACCGGCCTTGAATTCTTCCAGAAGTTCAAAGGGTACAAAGGCCTGGACGGTACCGGCGAAGCCACCGCCGTGAACCCGGTAGGCACCCTGGCCCCGGAGATAATGCTCGCACAGTGCCAGAGACAGGGCCACATCCTGATGCTCCACATAGCCAGCGGGAATGACGTTCTGCAGGTACATGTAGGAGGAGAAACCGCTCTGCTTGACCAGTTCCAGGAACCGGGGGAAGTTGTTTTCCCGCAGGGCTGCCACCTGCAGCGGCACTCTGGCGTTCTCCTGATAGAAGTGGATGGCCCGCAGCACCGCCCGATCCGGGCAGACCTTCCGCAGCTGAGGCAGGGCGGCATAGAAATCCGCCTCATCGATCTGGGTCAGAACTTCCTTGCCAAAGAAAGCGCAGACCTGCTTCAGCTCCCCGGGAATGGCGGCGTATTCGTCAGTCAGGTCTGCATGGCTGGCCTGGCTGTCAATGATGCACAGGGCATGGCCACAGGCGGAGAAATCGAAGTCCACCGGCTCAATGACGGGATGATCCTTGTCAAAAAAGTCAATGGTCACCAGGTTTCCTACGGCGGAGGCGGTCTGGTCCATCAGGCCGCAGGGCTTGCCGAAGAACACATTTTCGGCATACTGGCCGATCTGGGCAATTTCCGGCTGGGAGACCTTGCCGCCGAAGAACAGCCCATTGACAATGGTGCCGATCAGCACCTCAAAAGCCGCGGAGGAGCTTAAACCGGAGCCGGGAAGCACCGTGGACTCGCAGTAGGCATCAAAGCCCGTGACCTTGCAGCCCAGTTCCGTAAACCGGGCGCAAACGCCCCGAACCAGAGCGGGGGTAGCGTTGATCTCACTTTCCTGAGGCACCAGAGTGTCCAGAGAAACGGTGCAGAGGGGATAGCCCTTGGAGAGAATACGAACGGTATTGGTGCCGTTGACCCGCACAGCCGCCTGGGTATCCAGGTTGACCGCCGCCGCCAGCACCCGGCCCCGCTGATGGTCCGTGTGGTTACCGCCGATCTCCGTCCGCCCGGGAGCCGAGAAATACCGCTCCGGCACCCCACCAAAGGCCGCAGCAAAGCCCCGGTCCAGAATTTCCTTTTGTGCCTTCGCCAGTTTCAGGCTTTGTAAAGACATATTGAAAACCTCCTGTTTTTCCCCGGCATCTGCCGGTCTCCTTGATAAGCTTCATTATACATGATTCTATTGAAAAAAGGAAGCATGAAAAAGAAAATAAAGGAAATAGAAAAAAATCTTGACTTTTTGCAAGGCTATGTTATAATATAGAAGCATTCAACGAATGCACAACTGCACATGGGGGTATAGCTCAGCTGGGAGAGCGCTTGAATGGCATTCAAGAGGTCAGCGGTTCGATCCCGCTTATCTCCACCAAGTCCTGAAATCGTAAGGTTTCAGGGCTTTTTTGCACATAACAAGCACTGAAATAGTTCATTGTGCATACTTGCCTGAAAATCCAAGCTATTAGAAAAAGTGTCAATTAAGCCCTTTAATTCCCTTGAAAAAGTGACAAAGCGATGGTATGATATCCTTGGAAAACGCACAGAATCGATGTGGAGGTACTGATGATGCTGAAACGAAAAATTGAAAAGGATATTATGCACTGGATCGACAGCAGCGACAAAGCTCTGCTGATCTATGGTGTCCGTCAGGCGGGGAAGACGTTTATCATCCGTGAGTGCCTGAGGGCGGCAGGTTGCGACTACATTGAGTTCAATCTGATCCGACAGCCGGAAATTGTGGGCATTTTGAGCGGTGCGGCAAGCATAGATGACCTGATTCTGAAGCTGTCGCTGTACAGTGATCAGAAAATCATCCCCGGAAAGACTTTCTTTTTCTTTGATGAAATTCAGAAATATAAGGAAATCGTTACAAAGATAAAGTTTCTCGTGGAGGATCAGCGATTCCGATACATTCTGTCCGGTTCCCTGCTGGGCGTGGAAATCGTGAATTTGAAGTCTGCACCGGTCGGCTATTTGCAGACGCTCAATATGTATCCGCTGGATTTTGAGGAGTTCCTGCAAGTGTTCAATGTGGGCCAGCCTGTTTTGAAAATACTGCGGCAAGCATTTTCCACAAAAACACCTGTTGACGAGATGATCCACTGTAAAATCATGGAAATGTTCAACCTCTATCTGATTATTGGCGGTATGCCTGCCGCAGTGGAAAAATACCGGACAACCGGCAACATTGACGATGTAATGGATGAACACAGAGCCATTATCGAACAGTATAAGCTGGATTTTACGCAGTATGAGGAGGAAAACCGCAAGCTGATCATTACACACATTTATGAGCTGATTCCGGCAGAATTGAATGAGAAGAACAAGCGGTTTATGATTGCGGACATCAAGAAAGGGCTGCGCTATGACAGGGTAGAAGACAGCTTCACATGGCTTTGGAAAGCCGGTGTCGCTTTGGGCGTGTTTAACACGACAGAACCCACAGTGCCGCTTATGCTGAACGAAAAAAGCACGCTGTTCAAGCTGTTTTTGTCAGATGTGGGATTGCTCACCACCATATACGGAAAAGCCTGCAAATTGAAAATTGTCAGCAAGGAAAAGGATGTCAACAAAGGCGCCGTCTATGAGAATGTGGTGGCCCAGGAACTTCATGCCCATGGCTATCCCCTGTACTATTACAACAGCAAAAAAAGGGGCGAGCTGGATTTTGTCATTGAACACGCCGGACGGGTGCTTCCCATTGAAGTGAAAAGCGGAAAGGACTATGAAAAACACTCGGCACTGGACAACGTAATGGCTGCCTGTGAATACGGAATCGAGGAAGCCTATGTCTTTACCAACGATAACATAAAGGTGAATGGAAAGCTGACATACTTTCCGATCTATATGGTGATGTTCCTTCAAGATGAGCCGATCGGGTTTATCGACATTTCTGTAGATAAATTCAAGCTGTGAGCCATTGAAAACCGGAAGCATCACAACGGTAGCTGTGAATCTTCTTAAATACTTTTAGAACATAAGATGTTTCTTGAATCCTTACTAAATAAACGTCATTGATGTATCCAATATGGATTTGATGAATAATCTTAGCGTTTGGGTCTATTCCCATTAATAGGTGAGAGATATTATCCATTTAGCAGCAACTGATTTAACTCGTATAACGCTGTTTGATCTAAGTCAAAATGAAGTTTTTCTTTTGCTTCCTGATATGTACACCATAAATAAGTGGTATGCTCGTCAGACAAGCGAATTTCACAGCTGTCAAGTTTAACGGAAAACGTAAATACTGGAATCACGTACCTTTTTCCCCAAGACTTTCTGGCTTTTTCTGAGAAATTATCTACTGAAACATAGCACATAGACTCCAGTTTGTTGTAAGTGTGATCCGAGCGAATAGCTGCTTCCTCAAATGCCTCTCTCCTTGCAGCAGAAAGAGCGTCTTCTCCTGTTTCACCTCCTCCAGCAATAAACTGCCAAACTCCCATATCTGCCCTTTTAAAAATGCAAAACAGAGGATTCTCAGATTTTGAGATGTAGGGAATAACTAAAACATTGTATGGTGCCCGCATAACTTCAACCTCCATTTCTAATCTCCATTTTGAAGCGAATATACAGTATCGATAAATTGTTGACTGATATATTTTTTCTCTTTATTTGTCATTGCCGGGTGTATTGGCAGACAAATAATTCTCTCTCCAATTCTCTCTGACTTTGGCAAATTTGAGATATCGCAATTTGTAGCAATAAAACTTTTTCGTCCCAATAAGTACCTCCAAGACTTTATGTTCAAACTTGCTGGCGAGTCCACAGGGGATAACCGCATTAGCGGCGCAAGGGGGTGCAGTCCCCTTGACGGAAGGTCGTGACGAAACATTCTCGGGCGGGCAGTTTTCTTCTGCTGACCGGGAATGAAGCGAACAAGGGCGCACGATACTCCCGACAGGTGAGTATAGAAGTGCGCCCTTTCGTTCCTAAAGGATTTTGTTCCGCTTAGCTCCTCGACAAACTGGAATTTCACGTTGCAATTCAATCACGATACAGCTTTTAGGATATAGGATACTCATGCCATTCCACATTGCTTTTTAGGTCTTGATTTTCCTTTTCGGCATTGTATTCTTCTTGTGTGACTTTTTTGCCGTTTATCATGAAATTATCCATGGTGTATGCCTGCCCTGTGGCAGATAAGACATCCGTTATAACAAGGCCGTCTTGCGTGAAGCCGATAGTCGCAACGGCCTCCTTTGAACCCAAATCATTGGAATAGATAAAGGTGCCATCCGTTTTGAGGTTTTCAAATGTACGATAGTCTGTCCGATAGCCATACACATGGTCATCACGACTATGAAGAACTAAATATCCTCCGGTATCGCCAGCCGCACCACAAACAAAAACGACCGCTTCTTCACTACCGTCACCGTCCAAATCAATCACCGCATAGTTTTGAATAGCCATATAGGCATCATCGGAATTAAACAAAGATGGAATATCGGCTATATTAACAGAAGCAAAATCAGAGCCACCATTAGCAGCATAATAGAACGGTTGATTGCCCTTCAAAACATCTTGAATACTAGCTGGTGTCGAATTACTTGAACAACTAACCAATGCTAAAACACCAACCAATGCCAAAACGAATGTTATCAACTTTTTCATAACAACACCTCTGCCAAATTCTAATTTTCCATTTGCTTTACCTGCGTAAATTATACCATAAAACATGTAAACAATTCTACCGCAACTTTGAAATATGTGAGAAAAGTCCGAACAGTTTTCCGCCCGGACTTTCTCGGTAAGTATTCAAGAAGTCATGAAGTTGAGAGCATCATCGAAGTGGGCAGAAAAGTTATCTTATCATATCGGCTGTAACTTTTTTATAAACGCTATTGACAACGCTGTTTTAACTGTATATAATGAAAATATACAGAATTAACAGAGGTGATGGCGTGAATATTTTGATTGACAATAAAAGCGGAACACCGATTTACGAGCAGATCTATTCTCAGATCAAAAGTCAGATTATCAGCGGCGCACTAAAGCAGGACGAATTGCTGCCGTCGATACGAGGTCTTGCGAAGGATCTTCGTATAAGCTTTATTACGACAAAGCGTGCATATGAAGAACTGGAAAGGGAGGGCTTTATTTACACGTTGCCTGCGAAGGGGTGCTATGTGGCTCCTAAAAACATAGAGCTGCTGCGAGAAGAAAATCTGAAAAAGATTGAAGAATATGTTGATGAGATTGTCAAACTCGCTGTTTCCTGCAATCTAAGCAAACAGGAAATTATAGAAATGGTCAATTTCAGCCTGGAGGAACAACCATGAACGCACTTGAAATCAAGAACCTTACGAAATCATACCCCGACTTTACGCTCGACAACATCAATCTGACATTGCCGAGTGGCTGTATTATGGGGCTTGTTGGCGAGAATGGTGCCGGTAAAAGCACCACCATAAAGCTCATTCTTGATATGATTCACAAAGACAGTGGCAGTGTTACCATCCTTGGAAAGGACAACGGGGACAATATGAAACTTACAAAAGAGGATATCGGCGTTGTGCTGGACGAGGTGGGTATCCCTGAATGTTTAACCGTTGATCAGGTCGGAAAGGTCATGAAGCATACCTTTCAAAACTGGAACGATGCCGAATATTCCCGGCTGGTGCAGAAACTTGCGCTGCCGGACAAAAAGCAGTTCAAAGAATTTTCTCGCGGAATGAAGATGAAGCTGGGAATTGCCATTGCGATGTCTCATAACAGTAAGCTGCTGATTCTGGATGAAGCGACATCAGGGCTTGACCCAGTGGTTCGTGATGAAGTTGTTGAGATGTTTAACGAGTTCACAAGAGATGAAAGCCACTCGATTCTCATGTCTTCTCACATTGTCACTGATTTGGAAAAGCTTTGCGATTATATCGTATTTTTACATAAAGGGAAGCTTTTGCTGTGTGAAGAAAAAGATTTATTGCTGGAAGAATATGGTCTTGTTCATTGTTCCGTTGATGAATTTCAGACGATTCCATTCAATGCCGTTAAGTATAAAAAAGAAAATGCTTACGGCGTGGAAGCAATGGTGCTGAGAAATGCTGTTCCTTCCGATATTCGTATCAGCCCCATCAGCATCGAAGAACTGTTTGTATTTATGGTTAAGGAGGCGAAATAATATGAGGGGACTTCTATTGAAGGATTGGTATATGATGCAGAAGTATTGCAGAGCATACATTCTCATTACCGCTGTTTTTATTGGGGTATCCCTTGCAAATGGTGAGAATTTGTTCTTTACATTCTATCCCTGTATGCTGTGCGGTATGATCCCTGTTACTCTGCTTGGATATGATGAACGCAGCGGGTGGATGCAGTACAGCGGAACAATGCCCTATACAAAGGAACAAATCGTTTCTGAAAAATACATAATCGGAATACTTGTTCAACTAACGGTGCTGCTCGTTACGGGAATTGCACAAGTAACAAAAATGATGATTACTGGGTGTTTTGCTTTTGAAAAGTTTGCCGTCCTGATGCTGTTGATGCTGGTCGTATCCATGCTTGCGCCCTCCATATCGCTCCCGTTTATATTTAAACTGGGCGTGGAAAAAGGAAGGACTGCTTACTATGTGATGATCGGTTTTGTATGCGGTGCAAGTGTTTTGGCATCCGGTTTCTTCAGGGGGCAGCTTGGGATAGAAATCAAACCCAACCTGGTGTTGGCAATACTTGCTGCTGCCGGAGTCGGAGTATATGCACTTTCCTGGCGTATGGCCATCGCTTTTTATGAAAAGCGTGAGATACAATAACAAACCGTGGATGGGACAGGTAAACATGTCGCTCATTTTTTGCATAATTTATCGTAAAGGGACCCCGATAGGTTGGTAAAACGGAAGTCCGGGCAGAAAACTGTTCGGACTTTTTTCATACAGTCCAAAGCTGCGGTAGAATTGTTCACAAGTTTATGGTATAAATTAAACACGAAATTGAGCAACAAATCGAGATTTATTAAGGAGGATATGGATGAAACTGTTTTTATGTTCGCACTTTTCAAGTGTAGGAAGTTTGATAAAAGAAGAAATTGATAACAAAAAGTCGCATTTATTCCAACAGCATCGCTGCGTGAAGGCTACACCGGTTATGTCGGCTCGGCTCGAAAGCTATTTAATAAACTGGGAGCAGCCGTAACTGAAATTGATATTTCAACGGAGGCTTATTCAACGATACAATCTGTTTTTGAAGATACGGATGTGATCTATTTTACCGGTGGAAATTCTTTCTTCCTTATGGATCAGCTCCGTAAAACGGGAACGGATGAGCTATTGAAGAAGGAATTGGCAAAAGGAAAACTGATGATCGGTGAATCGGCGGGTGCGATTATATGCGCTCCAACTATCCAATATATTGAACAAATGGATGAAAAGCCGGAGGACTACTCACAAGAAGATGATGCAGGGCTTGATTTGATTGATTTCTATGTTCTTCCGCATTATCTTACAGCACCATTTAAGAAAGTTACCGAGAAAATAATGACTGAATTTTCGGATTTGAATCTATGCCCAATTAACAACCGTCAGGGAATTGTAATTGATGGTGAAGGTTCAAAGGTTATTTGCAAAGACTAATTTGAAAATTCCAGTTTGTCGAACTGATAAAATCCCTTTAGGAACGAAAGGGCGCACTTCTATACGCTCCTGTCGAGAGCATCGTGCGCCCTGGGTCGCTTCATTCCCGGTCAGCAGAAGAAAACTGCCCGACCGAGAATGTTTCGTCACTTTGTTCCGTCAAGGTGGCTACACCCCCTTGCGCCGCTAATGCGGCTATCCCCTGTGGTGGATGCGGGAGCGGCAGCTGCTACGATGGTGTGGAGCTATATCGGAGAGCGGATTTTCAATATGCTCATTTTCGTAGGGTCTGTAAAGATGGCAGATCGGGTCGTGCGGGAGATGATGGGACTATAGTCAGGTCGAAAACTGTCGTTTTCAGAACAGTTTTCGACTTGCAAGTTCAAAACTGTTGACATTGCGTTACTCCGGGGTATAATAAAAGAAAAGCCATGGAGGTATGCGGCAATGGCGGAACTCATTGATCGCCCGGAATATCTGAGGCAGCTCATTCAAAATCGAGATGTAGATTTGGTAAAAATTGTCACCGGCATCCGCAGATGCGGTAAATCGTCCCTGCTGGAACTGTACCATCAGTATCTTCTGGAGCAGGGCGTTGCGGAATCTCACATTATTCATATGAATCTGGAGTCTCTGCGCTACCGGACGCTTTCCGATTATCTTGCTTTCTATGACTATGTCAGCCAGAGAATTCCGGATAGCGGAAAAACCTATCTGATTTTCGACGAACTGCAAGCGGTAAGCCACTGGGAAAAGGCCATTGAATCCTTCCGGCTGGATTATGATGTGGATATTTACATCACCGGCTCCAACGCCTATCTGCTGTCCACGGAGTTTTCCACCCTGCTTTCCGGACGTTATGTGGAAATCCGGATGCTGCCCCTGTCCTTCAAGGAGTTCCTGACATTCTACAGCTTTGACCAGTCTGTCACCCTGGAAGAAAAATTCCAGAAATATTTGCAGTTTGGCGGTATGCCCATTCTACGGGAGTACCAGTTCAATGAAGCCCGAAGCAATCAGGCATTGGAGGGCATCTATTCCACGGTCGTCCTGCGTGATATTTTACAGCGCAATGAAGGTGCCGATCAGGCGATGCTTCAGAAAATCATGCTGTTTCTCTGCTCCAATATTGGCAGTATCAATTCTCCCAGCAGCATTGGAAATGTACTGTACAACGAGGGCGATATGAAAGGACGGAATGTGGCGGGGAAAACTGTTGAGAAGTATATCTCCATGCTCCACAGTGCTTATATTTTCTTTTCTGTTGGCCGCTATGAAGTGAAGGGCAAGCAGCTGCTGAAAACCCTGGGCAAGAACTATATCATCGACATGGGCTTCCGGAATATGCTGCTGGGCTACCGGGATGCGGACCGGGGGCATATTCTGGAAAACATCGTCTATCTGGAGCTGCTTCGCCGGGACTACCGGGTATATATCGGGAAAGTAGGCGATACCGAAGTGGACTTCGTAGCGGAAAAGCCAGAGGACAAGGTTTACATTCAGGTAACAGAAAGTATGCTTTCCCCGGAAACCCGGGAGCGGGAACTGCGGCCCCTGCAAATGATTCCGGACAATTACGAAAAAATCGTTTTGTCCATGGATCGGAACTTCATCAAATCCTACAATGGAATCAAATCTCTGAATCTGCTGGATTGGCTGCTGGGCGAAAAGTAAGCACCCCACCGGGGTATTGACAGGTCAAAACATGTCTGCCCACCTTTTATTATACTGTAATACTAGGGAACTTTTTGAAAGATATTTCA
The DNA here is from genome assembly GCA_934593275.1 of uncultured Oscillospiraceae bacterium. Classification (GTDB taxonomy): domain Bacteria; phylum Bacillota; class Clostridia; order Oscillospirales; family Oscillospiraceae; genus Faecousia. The sequence goes on from CAKTQE010000038.1 coordinate 15,142, forward strand.
TTAAAAAGTTCCCTAGCCATATTTCAACGCCTTCCAAATCGGGAGGCGTTTTTCTTTTACACAAAAAACATGCAAATGATAGAAACAATGTCGCGAGCGTCAATCATCTTGAGGGCTTTGTTTGTATCGGTATCTCTTATGATTTGGTTTTGCTTGAAAGAAATTCTCTCAAAGAAAGGCGTGTCGTTTCATAAAAGGAACGCCTCTTACAGATTATCCGATGAATCGATACCGCACAAAGACAAATGTCCACCACAGATGAAATTTTTCTTGAAATCTCTTGCAAAATGTGCTAACATGGTGCAATCCTAAAGCAGAGGAGCTGCATGATTATGGATAAGAAAAAGATAGACTGGGCCAATATTGGCTTCGGCTACATGCAAACGGATGTGCGGTATGTTGCAAATTTTAAGGACGGCGCATGGGACGAGGGCGGGCTGACAAGGGACGCCAACATTACCATGAATGAGTGCGCCTGTGTGCTGCAATATGCGCAGACGGTTTTTGAGGGCATGAAAGCCTATACCACCGCCGGGGGACAAACGGTCTGTTTCCGTCCGGATTTGAATGCCCAGCGGATGATGGATTCCTGCCAGAGAATGCGGATGCCTGTTTTTCCAAAGGAGCGTTTTCTGGATGCCATTCGGCAGAACGTCAAGGCGAATATAGCCTGGGTACCACCTTACGGCTCTGGGGCCAGTCTGTATTTGCGGCCCTACATGTTCGGCATGGACCCGATTCTCGGGGTGAAGCCCGCCCACGAATTCCAGTTCCGGGTATTCGGAACCCCGGTTGGCCCTTATTTTAAGGGCGGTGTCCGGCCACTTGTTCTGCGGGTCTCGGATTTGGACCGGGCAGCACCCAGGGGGACGGGGCATATCAAGGCGGGGCTGAATTATGCCATGAGCCTATTCAATATAGTGGATGCCCATGAGCAGGGCTATGATGAGAACCTGTATGTGGATTCCGCCACCCGGCAGCACATTGAGGAAACCGGCGGTGCCAACATTCTCTTTGTCACAAAAGAGGGCAAGCTGGTGGTACCTAAGTCGGATACCATTCTGCCCTCCATTACCCGCCGTTCCCTGATTCAGGTGGCCAAGGATTATCTGGGGCTGGATGTGGAAGAACGTGTAGTCGGTGTGGAGGAACTGGGGGATTTTGCCGAGGCAGGGCTGTGCGGCACTGCGGCGGTCATTTCCCCGGTGGGCAAAATCGTGGACCACGGCAAGGAATATACCTACGCCGGTATGGGCCAGGTCATCGAAAAGCTCTACAACACCCTGACCGGCATTCAGATGGGTACCATCGAGGCCCCTGAGGGCTGGCTCATGGTCATTGACTGAGGACTGCGCCCCAGAGAACGTAAAAGTCCCATTCCAAAGGGACGATTTGAAAACACAGATACAAGGCCGCTGCCTCTGACACGGGGCAGCGGCTTTTTATGGGGAAAAATTCCCGGAAACTTTTACCCACAATTTTATACCGTAGCCAAAGACAACTCTGGACAATTCTATCGTAGATGTGATATAATATTGCCATATTCGTTTGGGAGCGAAACGAGTAACAAAAAGGATAAGAAGGTGATATTTGGTGGATTATACCAAGTATGTGTTAAAGAGCAAGGAAGAGTTGGAAGGCTTACTTGCGGGGAAGGACAACTTCTTCGTAGTGGCCTGCAACAAGTGCTTCAAAGAGTTCAACACAACCGAAGAGCCGGAGTGCGGTGCGTTTGTCGCCCTTGCCCAGGCGCAGGGCAAACACATCACCGGAGAAGCCAAGGTGGATTTCCTCTGCAATATGGTGCAGACGGAAAAGAAGCTGGATGGCATCATCCCTGAGGGGACAGAGCATGTGGTGGTCATCTCCTGCGGTCTGGGTGTCCAGACTGTGGCGGAGCTGGAGCAGCTGCCTGTCCATACGGCGACCAATTCCCTGAATTATGTAGGCCATCATGGCATGGCCCTGACCCAGAAGACCTGTGGTGCCTGCGCCCAGTGCTATCTGAACGTCACCGGCGGTATCTGCCCCATTGTGGACTGCTCCAAGGGCCTGGTCAACGGCCAGTGTGGCGGTGCCAAGAATGGCAAGTGCGAAATCGACCCCAAGAAGGACTGCGCCTGGGAGAAGATCTACCAGCGTCTGGAAAAGCAGGGCCGTACCCAGGAATTCCTGAATCAGCCCATCCAGCTGCGGGATTACTCCAAGGTCAATGTAGATGCCATTAAGGCTTACGTTGCGGAAGCCCGGGCCAAACGCTACGAGGGCTTCTACGGTGGTGTCCATCCCACCGAGAATAAGGAATACACCGAGCATCTGGCACTGCAGAAGTTCCCTGAGCCGGACACCGTGATCATTCCTCTGGCCATGCACATTGGCGCTCCCGCCAACCCTGTGGTCCAGGCCGGTGATACAGTGAAAGTAGGCCAGCTGATCGGTGAGCAGGCAGGCTTTATCAGCGCGCCTGTGCATTCCAGCGTCAGCGGTACCGTTCTGGCTGTAGAACCTCATACCCACCCCAATAAGGGACCCGGCGTGATGAGCGTTGTTATTAAGAATGACGGCAAGAACACCCTGGATGAATCCGTAAAGCCCAATAAGCCTCTGGAAGAACTGACGCCTGACGAGATCGTGGAAATCGTCAAGGAAAAGGGCATTGTAGGCATGGGCGGTGCCACCTTCCCCACCTACGTCAAGCTGAAGCCCGGCAAGCCCATCGATGCCGTGCTGATCAACGGCTCCGAGTGTGAGCCTTATCTGACTGCCGACCATCGGGTGCTGCTGGAGTACGCCGATGAGATCGTTTACGGTCTGCGGGCCATGATGAAAGCCGTAGCCGCTCCTGAGGGTGTGATCCTCATTGAGGACAACAAGCCCAATGCCGTGGCACTGATGGAAGAGAAGGTTGCTCCCTACGACAATATCCGTGTGGTTGCTGCCAAGACCCAGTACCCCGAGGGTGCTGAAAAGATGCTCATCAAGAAGGTCATGGGCCGTCATGTACCCAGCGGCAAGCTGCCCGCCGATGTGGGCTGTGTGGTTGCCAATACTTCCACGGCCAAGGCTGTTTCTGATGCCATTCAGAAGGGTATGCCTCTTGTAGAGCGTGTTGTCTCCGTCACCGGCGAATTCATCAAGAACCCTGGCAACTACATGGTCAAGCTGGGTACCAACGTCCAGGAGATCATCGACCATTGCGGCGGTATTACCGGCGACGATGTAGTCCTCAAGATGGGCGGACCTATGATGGGCGCACCCATTCAGGATACCAATGTACCCATTATCAAAGGCTCCAACGGTATTATCGCCATTGCCGCGGACCACACCGAGGAAAAGGAATGTATCAAGTGTGGCCGCTGCGTGGACGTGTGTCCCATGGAACTGGCTCCTCTGGAAATCTACAAGCTGGGCCAGCTGGGCGATGCGGAGGGCTTGCTGAAGCTGAACGTCATGGACTGCTTCTCCTGCAAGTGCTGTGAGTACATCTGCTCCTCCAAGATTCCTCTGGTCTCCAAGATCAATGCTGCCAAGGGCCTTGTAATGCCTTTGCTGAAGAAGAAATAAGGGGGACGAACACTTATGTTAATGACGAAACTCAAATCCCATGAGGTTATCAGCTCCCTGGCTTCCGGCAAGGTATTTATCATCAACTGCCACGGCTGTAAGGAAGTTGGTTTCCCGGAAGAAGAAGCCAAGGCCATCCAGAAAGAGCTGGAAGCCGCTGGCAAAGTGGTTGGCAAGCTGACCACCGACTATGTGTGCAATCCCGATGAGCTGGCACTGCGGCTCCGGGGCCCCATGGAGAAAATCGCGGAAGCGGATGCCGTTCTGGTGTTCTCCTGCGGCGTGGGTGTGCAGACCATCTCCTCCGTGCTGGAAGATAAGCCGGTTTACGCCTGCTGCGATACTATCGAGCTGCCCGGTTTCCAGGGCGTTACCCCTCTGGAAGTGGACTGCGGCCAGTGCGGGGAATGTTACCTGAACCTGACCGGCGGCATCTGCCCCATTACCGCTTGCTCCAAGAGCCTGGTCAACGGACCCTGCGGCGGCACCAAGAACGGCAAATGTGAGGTTTGCCCCGATATGGAATGCGGTTGGGAGCGGATCATTCAGCGTCTGAAGGCCCAGGGCCGGTTGGATGTTCTGAAGTGCGCCACCCAGATCCACGACTTTAATACAGACGAGGCTACCAAAGCCGCCAAAGAATCTGAATAATTAGGAGCGTATAGAGTTATGAGAATTACCGAACTGTTTGATAACGGTGAATTTGTAGTTACTGCCGAGGTCGGCCCTCCCAAAGGAATTCATATTGACGGTATGGTAGAGGAAGCCAAGGAGTATCTGTCCGGCGTCCACTTCGTCAACGTCACCGATAACCAGTCCTCCGTTATGCGTCTTGGCTCTCTGGCCACCTGTAAGGTGCTGAAAGATGCGGGCCTGAACCCCATTTTCCAGCTGACCTGCCGTGACCGGAACCGCATTGCCCTCCAGTCTGACCTGTTGAGTGCCGCTATGCTGGGCATTGACAATATTCTGTGCCTCACCGGCGACCACACCAAGCTGGGTGACCATCCCCAGGCCAAGCCCGTTTTTGATTTGGACTCCGTGTCCCTGCTGCACACCGCCAGCCTGCTGGAAACCGGCAAGGACCTGGGCGGCAACGACCTGGTGGGCGAGGCTCCCAAGTTTGCCAAGGGTGCCGTTGTGTCCCCCTGCTCTGACTCCGTCGATGCCCAGCTGGTGAAGATGGAGCGGAAAGTCGCCGCCGGTGCCGAGTATTTCCAGACCCAGGCCGTTTTTGAGCCTGAAAAGTTCATGAAATTCATGGAGCAGGCCAAGCGGTTTGGCAAGCCTGTGCAGGTGGGCATCATCATCCCCAAGTCCGCCGGTATGTGCAAGTTCATGAACAAGAACGTGGCCGGTGTCCACATCCCCGATGCCCTCATCGAGGAGCTGCAGGCCGACAAGGAAAAGACCAAGGCCGGTATCACCGGTGTTGAGATCGCCGCCCGGATCATCCGGGAGTGCAAGCCCTACTGCCAGGGTGTCCACATCATGAGCCTGGGCTGGGAGTCCAAGGTCCCCGCCCTGCTGGAACAGGCCGGTCTCAAGTAAGCAAAAACATAAAAGGCGCATGACCCCATACGCCTGACAAAAAGCCCACACCACCGCCCTCCAAAGGGGCGTCTAGTGTGGGCTTTGTTTTATGTTTCTATTTATATTGATACGACTCAATACCCGAAATGTGGCGGGCGGCAGATTGCCGCCCCTACATCAAAATTGTTACAAACACCTTATATAGAACGTATCTAATGACGGTTTTACGTTCTAAAAAATATGGAAAACGATGTACATTAACGTAGGGGCGGCAACCTGCCGCCCGCCACGTATCGATTATAACCTGTTCGGTTGAATGGTATGACCCGATATACGGTACAATGTAGCGGCGATGATTCATCGCCACTCCAGCCCCGGCGAGGGGCTGGCTCCGTCGGACGATACAAACACAAACGTACCAAGACTCCGGCCCTCTGGGCCGGTTGGCGGCAGATTTGTATAGTGCAGTAACATACTTTACAGATTGTGCAATCACATGGTTTACAGATTTG
>CAKTQE010000039.1 GCA_934593275.1 uncultured Oscillospiraceae bacterium
AGGCGGTGGAGCCGCAGCCGGTGCCGCAGGCCAGGGTGAAGTCCTCCACCCCCCGCTCAAAGGTCAGCACATCCGCCTGACCGGGACCGCTCAAACGGTAATAGTTGACGTTGGCCCCCTTGGGAAAAGCTTTGTCAAACCGCAGTGTCCGCATTTCCTCCCGCAGCCGGTCTTTCTCTCCGAACAGGTCGCCGGAGAAAGGCCGGACGGCATGGGGAATGCCGGGGTTTCCCAGCTCCACATAGGAAACATCTCCAATGCGGTTTGGTTCCAGCACCGTGGGCAGGTTCAGGGCCACCCGGTAGGTGTTTTCGTCCAAACGCCAGCCGGAAACCAGCCCCGCCAGGGTCTCAAAGACCATGTGGTCCCCCACGAGCCCCCGGTCGTGGGCAAACCGGCAGATGCACCTGGCACCGTTGCCGCACATTTCCCCCTGGGAGCCATCGGAATTGTAGAAAATCATTTTAAAGTCCGCCTGTTCCGAGTCTCCCACCGCCAGAAAGCCATCGGCTTTTCGCAGGGCGCAGAGTTCTACTGCCAGGGCGGAAAAATCCGCGGACAGGCCCCGGGCATCCATGACCATAAAGTCGTTGCCCGCGCCGTTCATGTAAAATACCTTCATCGCTCCGCCTCCGCCAGCAGGGCTTCCATATCGTACAGTCCCGGGCCTTTGCCCTCTAAGAACTTGGCGGCCTCCACCGCTCCCTCGGCAAACATGCCTCGGTTGTGGGCCTCATGCCGCAGGGTCAGGGTCTGGTTGGGTGTGCAGATGTGGACCTCGTGAATGCCCACCACATTGCCCATGCGAATGGAGTTCACGCCGATTTCTTCTTTCGTCCGCTTGCATTCCCCGGATCGGCCACACCGGGCCACCGCCTGGGGGCGGACACCCTGAATAGCCCGAAACAGCATCAGGGCCGTACCGCTGGGGGCATCCACCTTTCGGTTGTGGTGGGTCTCCACGATTTCAATATCCGCTTCCGGGAAAGCACTGGCTGCCTGGGCGGCCAGACGGCAAAGCACCGCAATGCCCAGACTCATATTGCCGGAAAAGAATACGGGAATGCTTTTGGCCGCTTCAAAAATGCGCTGCTTTTCTTCCTCCGTATGGCCGGTGGTACCGATCACCACAGACAGGCCCCGGGGGAGGGCATAGTCCAGCACCTGGCCGATGGCACTGTGATGGGAAAAATCGATCACGGTATCCGCTTCCGTTTTTCCCAGCTCTTCAAAGGTTTTCGCCACGCCGTTTGCGCCGTCCAGGCTGACCTTTCCTACTAAATGTTCTCCCAGGGCGGCGCAGAGCAGCTGCCCCATGGCACCGTTGGCACCGCAGACAATGGCTCTCATACCTGTACCCCCAGCTTCCGCAGCTGCGCAAAGAGCTTTTCTCTGTTCTCCGGCTCCATGGGAGTCAGGGGCAGCCGCAGATGTTCTTCACCAAAGCCCATGGCGCTGAGGGCCGCCTTGGCGGGGATGGGGTTCACCTCGCTGAACAGGCAGTCCACCAACGGCAGGAGTCTACACTGCCACTGGGCCGCCTCCTGAATGCGTCCGGCAAAGAAAGCATCGGTCATGGCCACAGCCTCCTTGGGAACCACGTTACTCAGCACGCTGATGGTACCCATGCCGCCCATGGACAAAATGGGGACCGTCAGGCCGTCCTCACCGGAATAGACGGTGATGTCCTCACCGCAGCGGGCAATCAGGTCCACCACCTGGCTCATGTTGCCGCTGGCTTCCTTGATGGCCGCAATGTTGGGGTGTTTGGCCAGTTCCGCCACCGTGGCAGGCAGCAGATTGCAGCCGGTGCGGGAGGGGACGTTGTAGAGGATGATGGGTTTGCTGACCTTGTCCGCAATGGCGGTAAAGTGGGCAATGAGTCCTTTCTGGGTGGCCTTGTTGTAGTAGGGAGTCACCACCAGCAAAGCATCAGCCCCGGCCTTGTCGGCACTGACGGAAAAATCAATGGCATGGGCGGTATTGTTGGTGCCGGTACCGGCAATCACCGGCACCCGGCCCGCTACCCGGTCAATGGTAAAGGAAATGACATCTTTCCGCTCCTGGGGGGACAGGGTGGCACTTTCACCGGTGGTACCTACGGATACCAGGGCGTTGATGCCGTTTTCCAGCTGAAAATCGATGAGTCGGCCCAGGGCCTCATAGTCCACGCCATGGGCTGTCATGGGGGTCACCAGGGCAGTGGCCATTCCTTTGAAGATGATCTGTTTCATAATGATACTCCTTTTTCTATAGGTGCGGGATTTTTACATCTGACTGGAGGTGATATGGTTAAAGTATTCGTAAATAGGGATCAGCTGCCGGAAGAGGGTCTGCGCCCGCTGGCCCAACTGGGGGCCAAACAGTTCTTCACCGACCGGCTCCGTGCGGACACAGCTGATGTCTCCTTTCCAGTAGCCGAATTCCTCCATTTGGGGGTTTTCCATAGGCTTGGGCCGCTTGTAAAGTTCTGCCGTTACAGGAATACCGGTGGTCTTGCCGGTGGTTTGAAGCAGACTTAAAAATTCCTTTGGCTGGGCGGAGACTTGGCGGCGAAAGGATTCCATGGTGGCGGTTTTGGGCCGCCAGAGGGTAAAGCCGTAGCTTACCCCCTCCGGGCGGATTTCAAAGAACAGGCAGGGATTTTCTGCCCACCAGTCCACGTCCTGCCGGATGCAGCACCAGAGACTTTCTTTATAGGGCAGGGGATGGTGCAGCCTTGCATCCCGGTAAATGCGGGATACTTTCAGGATGTTGCCGGGCCGGCCTAAAAACGGCTCAAACAGCAGCCCACCCAACGCTTTCATGGGGGCATAGAGACTATCTGTATACTGCTTTTTGTGGGACATAAACCAGTCCCGGTTATTGTTCATGCGGATGCCCCAGAGAAAATCAATGGTTTCCGGGGTAAAGCCTTCAAACATAGGGTCATTCCTTCTTTTCTCAATCGTAGCTGGGTGGGTCATTCATCCAGATGAGCTGGTTGCGCTTCTGAGCTGGGACCTCCCGGTCCGGGATTTCCAGGGTGTAGCGTTCATAGGCGTTGATGATGGTGGTGCCGTTATAATCCATGGTCCGGGGGATGTTGTGGCCGTAGGTCATGTGGACATGACCGTGGACATGGTAGGCAGGCTGATACCGATCCAGAAACGTCCGCAGGGAGGGAAAGCCCCAGTGGGCTACATCCTCGTCATCTCCCAGGCCCTCCGCCGGGGCATGGGTCACCAGAATGTCAATGCCCCGGGCCTTGCGCAGGGGCCAGCGGAGCTTTAAAATCCGGCCCCGCATCTGCCGGTCCGTATACTGGTGTTCGCCGGGGTGGTATTTCCGGCAGCCCCCCAGGCCCATAATGCGGATGCCGTTGTACTCCACCACTTTCCCGTCAATGCAGTCGCAGCCCTCGGGGGGCTGGTCCCGGTAACGGCCATCGTGGTTCCCGTGGACATACAGCACCGGACACCGGGCCATGGTCACCAGAAAGCTTAAATAGCTGGGCTTTAAATCCCCGCAGGAGATGATCAGCTGGTAGTCCGCCAACCGCCCCGGTACGTAATAGTCCCACAGTGCCGGACATTCTTCATCGGAAAGCAGCAGAATTTTCATGAACGGCACCCTCTTTCTTTTGGGAAATACCGTTTTGATAAATTCCCATTTCCTCAACCATGGCCCGGGCCATGGGCAAAATTTCGTCCGGTGACGGCAGACCCCCCAGCACATTGTCACACAGCCAGTCCATATGCAGCAGTTCATCCGGGGTAAAGTGATGGGTGCCGTCATTTTTCACCGTGCCGTCCTGGGCCACGATCCGCCGGAAGAAGGGGTCGATGGTCCGGGTGGACAGGCCCATTTGCAGATAGTGGGCCAGGGTTTGCAGCCCCGTGGGCAGCCGGTCCGACAGGTTGACGGAAATCACGCCGCTGTCCATGCCCAGCCAGTAATTGAGGGCCGTGTAGCCGGATTTTTCATTTTTCCAGGCCCCGGCGAACATGGAGTTCAGCACATACTCATAGAACTTGCCCCACACCCAGACGGGAGAACCCAGGGGTACCAGGTCCCCTTTGTCATCCATCAGGTAGGTGCCGTAGCTGCAAAAATCCAGGTACATTTTGTTCTGTCCGGGAGCGTCCCGGTTGGAGATCACCCGGATGCCATCGGCAAAGAACTCTGCCTGGGGGTTGCCCTCTACGCAGGACCACTTGAGTTCGATCTGCGCCCGGGGGTTGGTCAGCTGGGCACCCAGGGCAAAGGCATTGATGTTGGCCAGTTGGCCGTAAATGGGGTAGGAGGCAATGTAACCGATGCGGTCATTCTGGGCCAAAGCACCGGCAATGGCACCCGTAATAAACTTGCCCTCGTAGACCCGGCCATAGTAGGAGCGGACGCTGGAATAGGGCTGGTCTACAGAGCAGTTTAAAAACTGCACCTTGGGGTACTGGATGGCAGCTTTTAAAGTGGCGGCCCGGAGCAGCGGCGCGGTGGTAAAGACCACCTGCGCCCCGTCGTTTACTGCCATGTCCAAAATACGGGCGGCCTCTTCCGGGGTGTTGGCGTTAAAATAACTGCGGATGGTCAACTTGTTGCCCAATTGCTCGGTGAGGTAGGTCCGGCCCTGTTCATGGCCCAGTACCCAGCCGCTGGTGGCGGTGGTCATCTGGTGGACAAAGGCCACATTCAGATAGACCGGAGTGGTGATGCGGGAGATGATGTCGCCCTTTCCAGGCTCTGCTGTGGTCTGGACTTTGATGGAGTCCGGATTGGTGGCGGCCAGCAAATCATAGCGCATTGCCGTCAGGGTCTTGCGGATCTCCGAAACGGTGAACCGGCCCAGATCCCGATAGGTATATAGCTGTAGCCAAAGAAGCAACGCTTCCTCCGGCAGAATGTCTGCAGAAAAGTCGCCCAGCTGGTCAAAGGCTTCCAGAAAATAGGAATAGTAAGCACTAAAAGTCCGGCGTTCCTCCTCGGTCCACCGCTCTCCGGGCTGTTTACCCACGGCGGCCAGGAGCTTTGCGTAGTCATTGGGCCGCCGGAACTGTACGGCGTAAAGACGGCTGGCCTTGAAGAAATCCAGGAATTCATAATAGGCTTGGATACGGGGCGTTTCGTCTCTGGGGGGGACGATTCTGCGCACCATGGCAGGGATCCGGGGCGCACCAAAATACCGCAGCACCGATACCCGCTTGTTGCCCTCCTGAACATAGAAATTGCCCAGATATTCAAAGCAGGAAATGGGGTCCCGGATGCCCACATCTCCCAAGTGGGCCACGCACAGATTTGCCCACTTATTGGCAAACTCCGACTGGGGTTCCAGCAGGGGCCGGAAGCTGGGGGAAAAGGCGGTGACCCGCCCGGCGGATTTGACTCCGATGATCCGATTGGATGGAATTTCCAAAAGCCCCAGGTCCTGCACCACATCGGCACTGTTATCCGGCAAGATGTCATCCAGCACCGCGGGGTTGATGGACCTCCCCTGAGAAGCCAGCTCCGCGACTTCTTTTTTGCCCTGTTTCAAAGCGTGGCCATATTCGTCCAGCCCGACCTCGATTCCCATGGGCGTTTCCTCCTTTATCGCAAAAGAATACTTCTATATCATACCCCATTTGACGCCGAAAAGCAACTGGCCGACAATTGTATGAGCAAACAAATTACAATTTTCCGGCGATTACTCCCACGGAAAGGGCCAAGGAGTGGCTTCGCCGCTTTTGCTTGCTTTTCAGGCATAGGTGGATTATAATAGGCTCAAAATAACAGGGGAGTGGGCTTATGGGGGTTTTTCGCAGGCTCTACCGGCGATTGCGGTACGGAAACCGGTCAGAATCGGAGATTTACTTGGACGGACTTCGGGCCATGGGCGTGGAGATCGGCCAGGGGACGGTGGCCTTCGCGCCTACCATGACTTTTTTGGATGTAAGTCGGCCCTGGCTTCTGACCATTGGAGAACATGTGCAGATCACCAAGGGCGTGACGGTTCTGACCCATGGCTATGACTGGTCGGTGCTGAAAGGCGTTTACGGGGAAATCCTGGGTTCTGCCGGGAAAGTGACCATTGGAAACAATGTGTTTCTCGGCATGAACAGCACCGTTTTAAAAGGCGTGACCATTGGGGACAATGTGATCATCGGGGCCAATTCCCTGGTCAATAAGGACATCCCAAGCAACTGTGTGGTGGCGGGAAATCCCTGCCGGGTGATCATGTCTTTGGAGGAATACCACCAAAAGCGGCAGCAAGCCCAGCTTTCCGAGGCCCGGGAGCTGGTCACGGCTTACCGGCAGCGTTACGGAAAAGAGCCGGATGAACAGGCCCTCAGTGAGTTTTTCTGGCTCTTTACCAAAGACGCTTCCAACCTCCCGGAATGCTGGCAGGAGAAAATGGAACTGGTGGGGAACTTCCAGGATTCCGCAAAGACCATGGAGCATCGGGAGCCGCCCTATAACAGCATGGAGGATTTTCTGAGAGATATTGACTTTTCCGGTCAAATGTGAGAAAATATCCCGGTAAATTTAGAAACGAGAGAGGCTTTTGAAATGAAGCAATCCAGAACGAATACCTGCGGCGAGCTGCGGCTTGCGGACGTGGGAAAAAACGTGACCATTGTAGGCTGGCTGGAAAATGTACGTGAAGTGGGTTCCAACTTTGCTTTCCTGGTTTTGCGGGACTTTTACGGCACCACGCAGGTGGTGGTAGAGACCGAGGAAATGATGAAAGTGGTCAAGGGCATCAACAAGGAGTCCACCATCTCCGTCACCGGCACCGTCCGGGAGCGGGAGAGCAAGAATGCCAAGCTGCCCACCGGCGACATTGAAGTGGTCCCGGAGCGCATCGAGGTGCTGGGCAAGTGCATTCACAACCAGCTGCCCTTTGAAATCAACAAGAGCCGGGAGGCCGACGAGAATACCCGTCTCAAATACCGGTTCCTGGACCTGCGGAATCCCGCGGTGAAGTCCAACATTGTCCTGCGCTGCCAGGTGGTGGCGGAGCTGCGGCGGCTGATGACCGAGCAGGGCTTCCTGGAAATGACCACCCCCATCCTGACTTCTTCCAGCCCTGAGGGCGCCAGAGACTATCTGGTTCCCGCCCGGAACCATCCCGGCAAGTTCTACGCCCTGCCCCAGGCTCCCCAGCAGTTCAAGCAGCTGCTGATGACCTCTGGCTTTGACCGCTATTTCCAGATCGCCCCCTGCTTCCGGGATGAGGATGCCCGGGCAGACCGTACCCCCGGCGAGTTCTATCAGCTGGATATGGAAATGGCCTTCGCCTCCCAGGAGGACGTATTGGAGACCCTGGAAACCGTCTTGCAGCCGGTTTATGAGAAGTTCGGCAAGTACCAGCGGGTGTCTCAGGCTCCTTGGCGGCACATTGCCTATAACGAGGCCATGGAACGCTACGGCTCCGACAAGCCCGACCTGCGGATCGATTTGGAAATCCAGGATATTTCCGAAATCGTCCAGGGCTGTGGCTTCGGTCCCTTTGAGGGTGCTACGGTCAAGGCCGTGGCGGTGGATGACTTTGCCCAGGCCCGGAAGTGGATCGATAAGCTCCTGGCAGACGTAGAAGTCCAGACCGGCAACAAGGCCTGCTGGTTCAAGGTGGATGACACCGGTGCCCTCACCGGCGGTATCTCCAAGTTCCTGGGCGACTGCGCCGGGGCCTTGACGGAAAAGCTGAACCTGAAACCCGGCTCCTTTGTGTGCATGGCCGCCGGTAAAAAGAGTGCTGCCCAGAAGACTGCCGGCGTGATTCGCTCCATGCTGGGCAAGCGTGTTCCCGGCCATTTTGACGAGGAGCAGTACGCCCTGTGCTGGATCGTGGACTTCCCCATGTATGAAATCGGTGAGGAATCCGGCCAGCTGGAATTCTGCCACAACCCCTTCTCCATGCCCCAGGGCGGCCTGAAAGCCCTGGAAGATGCCGAGGGCGATACGGAAAAGCTGCTGGCCATCAATGCCAACCAGTATGACCTGGTGTGCAACGGCTACGAGTGCGCTTCCGGTGCCGTCCGGAACCATGACCCGGAGATCATGGTCAAGGCGTTCCAGATGGTGGGCCTGGGCGAAGAGGACGTAAAGGCCAAGTTCCCGGCCATGTACAACGCGTTCACCTACGGCGCGCCTCCCCATGCCGGTGCGGCCCCCGGCGTTGACCGCATGGTCATGCTGCTGACCGGTGAGGAGAGCATTCGGGAAGTAATCACTTTCCCCATGAACAAGAACGCCCAGGATTTGATGATGGGCGCGCCCAGCTGTGTAGAGCAGAAGCAGCTGGATGACGTTCACATCGCCATTACAGAAGAAGAGTAACCCCATTTCCCTCCGAGGCCATCCCTCGGAGGGAAACTTTTTTGATTTTCCCCCTTTACAAACACGGCTTTATCTGCTATAATACCTTGGTACTTGAGAAATGCACCGGTGGCTCAATGGATAGAGCATCGGATTCCGGTTCCGAGGGTTGGGGGTTCGAGTCCCTTCCGGTGTACCAAAAAACGGGTCATCCATTTGGATGACCCGTTTTTTGCACCGGAAGGGACTCGAACCATTTAAATGGAACTGCCGGTGGCAGTTCCGTCGCAGCGGCATGACGTAAGCGAAACCATAATGTACCGAGTCTCTTCCGGTGTACCACGTAGCGGTATATAAGACGGGGACTCGAAAGGGCGGCCCGTGGGAGAGTCCCGAGAATTCTGGACGCACCCCGTAGGGGTGTGGGCAGAATTCTCTCCCCTGCGGTATAACGCACCGGAAGGGACTCGAACCCCATATTTACCAACTGCTTTCGCCAGAAAAGGAGCGTAGAAGTTCAATGATACGTGCAGACTGTCATATTCACATGCTTTTAGACGGCCACAACTGGCGGGAAGCCATTGACCGGCATCGGGAGAAGCCGGAGGACGGCTTTATCCTCAGAGCCTTGGAGCGTTACCGGTCCCAAGGGTTTGTGTATCTCCGGGACGGGGGCGACAAATGGGGGGTAGGGCTGCGGGCCAGAGAATGCAGTAGGGACTTTGGCATCCAATACGTGACCCCCTGCGCCCCTCTTTGCAAGGCGGGACACTACGGCCACTTTATTGGGGAGTCCTACGAAAATCTCCGGGAATTCACAGCCCTTGTGGAAAAACAGAAAGCCCGGGGGGCGGATTTTATCAAGGTGATGATCTCCGGGCTGATGGATTTTGACCGCTATGGGGTCCTGACAGAACCGGGGCTGGAACCGGAGACCATTCGGGAAATCATTCACATTGCCAAGGACCAGGGCTTTCGGGTCATGGCCCACGCCAACGGGGCGGAAACGGTACTGGCGGCGGTGGAGGCCGGGGTGGACTCTGTGGAGCATGGAGCCTACTTGAACCGGGAAGCCCTGGAAGCCATGGCAGAGCGGGGAACAATTTGGGTGCCGACCCTTTCCACCATTGGAAATCTCCGGGGCAAGGGCCGGTTCCGGGAGGACGCGGTGGAACAGATACTGGAAAGTGCCATGGAAAATGTGCGCGTCTTTGCCGCCCTTGGCGGCATTCTGGCCCCGGGCAGTGATGCGGGGGCCTGGGCGGTACCCCATGGCGGGGATACGGAATATACCCTGATGCGGGAGATTCTGGGGGCTGACTGGGAAGCCGTTTTAGACCGTGGTACCCAGGAGGTGCGGCAGCGTTTTGTCTATGGAGATTAAGCTGACCAGAAGCCGCCGGAAAACCTTGTCGGTGCGCATTACCCCCACAGGTGACTTGGATGTCCGTGCGCCTTTGGGTCTGCCCAGACGGGAAATAGACCGCTTTCTGGAAGAAAAGCGGGAATGGATCCAGGAGCATCGGCAGCAGGTGCTGACCCAAAACCGCCAGGGCCAGGAACATCCTCTGACCAAAGAACATTTGGAGACCCTGAAAGAGCTGGCCTGGGAACCGATTCAGGAGAGTCTGCAAAAATACGCCCCCGTCCTGGGGGTGAATTATGGGAATGTGACCCTCCGGTGCCAGAAAAGCCGGTGGGGCAGCTGCTCTTCCAAAGGCAATCTCAATTTTAACTGTCTGCTGGCCCTGGCCCCCCGGTCAGTATTGGAGTATGTGGTGGTTCACGAACTGGCCCACCGGAAGCAGATGAACCACTCCGCCGCGTTCTGGCAGGAGGTGGCCCAGGCAAAGCCGGACTACAAAAAAGATTTGCAATGGCTGAAAGCCAACGGTGGTATTCTCATGGCCCGGGCGGCGGGCGCAAAATAATCAAAAAATACTGTTGCATTCCTTGCCGGAAAATGGTACTATGGATTTACCGAAAAATTTTTTATTCTGAGAGGAGAAACCATATGTTTTACAAAAACGCACGGATTTTTTGCTCTGATTTTCAATTTCACACCGGTGCTTTCCAGGTAGAAAACGGTGTGTTCGGCAAGGTTCTGCCGGAGAATGTGCCGGAGGACGCGGTAGACCTCCATGGGGCCACGGTGATCCCCGGCATGGTGGAAATTCACAGCCACGGCAACTCCGGTGCCGACTTCTCTGACGGCGATTACGAAGGCCTTAAAAAGATGGCGGCTTTCTACGCAAAGTGCGGTGTCACCTCCTTTGCTCCCGCCTCCATGACCCTGCCCTACGATGTGCTGGAAAAGGCCTTTGCCACGGCAGTGCGGTTTTCCAAGGAGCAGCCCCAGGGCCTCAGCGTTCTGCGGGGCATCCAGATGGAGGGACCCTACTTCTCCTATAAGAAGCGGGGCGCACAGAACCCGGATTACCTGAAGCTGCCGGATTTTGAGGGCTTCAAAGCACTGTGGGAGGGCTGCCAGGGCCTGATAAAAATCGTGGACCTGGCCCCGGAGTTGGAGGGTGCCGAGGACTTTGCCAAGAAAGCGTCCCAGTTCTGCACCGTGTCCGTTGCCCATACGGATTCTGACTATGACCATGCCAAGGCGGTATTCGATGCCGGTGCCACCCACCTGACCCATCTGTATAACGCCATGCCTGCCATTTCCCACCGGAC
This sequence comes from uncultured Oscillospiraceae bacterium, assembly GCA_934593275.1. Lineage (GTDB taxonomy): Bacteria > Bacillota > Clostridia > Oscillospirales > Oscillospiraceae > Faecousia. The sequence continues at coordinate 10,963 of CAKTQE010000039.1, forward strand.
GCCCGGCGTGATCCCCGCCGCGGTGGAAAACAAGAATGTACGGGCCGAGCTGATTTGTGACGGCTACCATGTCCATCCTGCCTCTGTGCGTCTGGCGTTCTCCATGTTCGGCGGTGACCGGATGTGCCTAATTTCTGACTCCGGCCGCTGCGCCGGTATGCCTGAGGGGACCCAGTTCCAGCTGGGCGGCCAGGACTGCTGGCTGCGTGGGGGCGTTGCCAAGCTGGCTGACGGCACCATTGCCTGTTCCGCCACCAATATGTGGACCTGCCTGCAAAACGTCCTTTCCTGGGGCATCCGGGAAGAAGACGCGGTTCGGGCGGCTACCTACAACCCCGCCTGTGCCATTGGCGCGGACAAGGTGGTTGGCACCATTGAGGAGGGCAAGGTTGCGGACTTCCTGGTCTGCGCGCCGGACTACTCCTCCATGGAGGTCTACCTGGCCGGTCAGAAGCTGTAAGAAGAAACCGAAACGTCATTGCGGGATCATGACCTGCCCGGGAAAGCACGCCTGGGCGGGTCCCCGCAATGCGTTCTTTTTTACGTAAAAATCATCAGGGAAGCTCTGGGCAAAGCCACAAGAGCCGCTGTCCGGCCACAGGCGATTTGTTAGGAGTTTCCCTAAAAAAGGAGAATCTATGTATCGCAAGTTCATTGGGGACCGGGCATTTTACAAGCGGGTGCTGGCGGTAGCAGTTCCCATCATCATTCAGAACGGAATCACCAACTTTGTATCCCTGCTGGATAACATCATGGTGGGCCAGGTGGGGACCCTGCCTATGAGCGGTGTTTCCATCGTCAATCAGCTGATTTTTGTATTCAACCTGTGTATTTTCGGTGCCAGTTCCGGGGCGGGTATTTTCACGGCCCAGTTCCACGGCAGCCAGGATTCAGAGGGTGTACGGCATACCTTCCGGTTCAAGCTGCTGATCTGCACGGCCCTGTCCCTGATTGTAGGGACGCTTTTTGCCGCCTATGGAAAAAACCTCATCGGCCTGTACCTCACGGGTGAGGGAGACGGGGCGGATGCCGCCCAGGTGTTGGCCTTTGGCTGGGATTATCTGCTGGTTATGCTCTGGGGGCTGCTGCCCTTTGGGCTTTGTACCGCCTATGCCGGCACCTTAAAGGAATGCGGGGAGACCTTTGTACCCATGGCCGCCGGTGTGGCGGCAGTGGCCATCAATCTGATTCTTAACTATGTTCTGATTTTCGGCCACTTTGGCGCGCCGGCCATGGGCGTTCGGGGCGCTGCCATCGCCACGGTGATCTCCCGGTACGCAGAACTCTTGCTGGTAGCGGGCTGGACGCATGGCCATGGGGCCAAGCATCCTTTTATTCGGGGCGCGTTCCGGTCTATGGCCATTCCCGCACCGCTGCTGAAAAACATCATCATTACCGGTATGCCCCTGCTTGCCAATGAACTGCTGTGGTCCATGGGTGTGGCCACCATGAACCAGTGCTACTCCACCTGCGGCCTAGATGTGGTACCCGCCATGAACATCACTTCCACGCTGGGGAACCTGGCCGGTGTGGTTTACCAGTCTCTGGGTGTCAGTGTGGGCATTCTTATGGGCCAGATGCTGGGCGCCCAGCGTCCGGAGGAGGAACTGCGGGATACCAACCGGAAGCTCGTTGCGTTCTCCGTGGCCTCCGGTACGGGCTTTGGCCTGCTGATGGCCCTGGGTTCCGGTGCTTTCCCAGGCATTTACAACACCACCCCGGCGGTACGGATGCTGGCCCAGGATTTGATTCTGATCAGTGCCATGGTCATGCCCTTCCAGTCCTTTGCCAACGCCACCTACTTTACCCTCCGCTCCGGGGGCAAGACCTTTATCACGTTCCTGTTTGACAGCGTGTTCATGTGGACCTGTTGTGTCTCCCTGGGCTTTGTACTCAGCCGGTATACGGCTCTGCCCATCCTGCCCCTGTTTGCCCTGTGCCAGGTACCGGAAGCGGTCAAGTGCATTCTGGGCTGGGCCATGCTGAAAAAAGGCAGCTGGATCCACAGCTTGGCGTAATACTGTTCCAACGTATAAAAAGCGGCTCCCTTGGAAAAGACACAAGGGAGCCGCGTTTTTTTACTTTTTCCTGGAAAGTAGGGCGTACACCAGGAGGGACACCAGCACCCCCAGGGTGACACCGGAAAAGTCGAGCCAGACATCCATCAGGCTGGAAGCTCTTCCTGGGGAATAGATTTGAATGGTCTCATCCATACAGGCGGCGGCCAACCCTAAAAACAGGGGCCGGGTCAGCCAGAACCGAGGTGTTTCCGGGCGGGTAAGCCCTGCCAGCAGGAAGCCCAGCAGGGAGAACTCGGAAAAATGGGCCAGCTTCCGCAGAACAAACTCGGCCTTGCTGCCAAAGGGGGCAAGGAGGGGGGCCACCAATTTGAGAACTTCTCCGCTGAGTTCACCGGAGTCGGCACCGGACATGGAGGAGTTGCCCCAGATGAAGCAGAGCATGGCGGCGGTCAGCACCAGGTAGACAATACGGCGTTTTTTCATCCCAGAACTCCCAAATGCTCCAACAGGATTTTGATGCCCAGCAAAATCAAAATCACACCTCCGGCAATTTCCGCTTTCTTTTCATAGCGGCTGCCGAACACACTGCCCACCTTGACCCCCAGGGCCGACAGCACAAAGGTGGTCAGGCCAATGAGCAGCACCGCGGAATAGATGTTGGTCACCCCTGCCATGGCCAGGGACAGGCCCACGGCCAACGCGTCAATGGAAGTGGCCACTGCCATAATGAACATGGTTTTTACGGACAGGTCATCATCGGCGGTCTCCTCCTCCTGGCTCAGGGCCTCCCGGAGCATGTTCACCCCGATGAGGACCAACAGTCCAAAGGCCACCCAATGGTCAATGGAGGAAATGGCGTCTAAAAACAGACTCCCCAGGTAGAATCCAATCAGAGGCATCAACGCCTGAAAGCTGCCGAACCAAAGGCCGCAGACCAGCGAGGGCTTGAACCCCGGCTGTTTGGTGGCAAGACCCTTGCATACGGATACGGCGAAAGCATCCATGCTCAGTCCCAGGGCCAGAATAAAAAGTTCGAAAAATCCCATTGTTTACTCCTCTATAATGTTAAAATAAAGTCAGCATCAGGTTGACCAGATACACCACGGCACTGCTGCTGAGGGCCACCACAACCAGGCTTTTCCCCAGCCAGGACAGGGTGATGGCAACGGTCAGGGCGCAGATGGCCGCAGCCAGTGACCCGGCACTGGTCAGCACCGAGGGGAATGCCATGGACGTAAGACAGGCGTAGGGTACATAGTGCAGAAAAGACCTGATAAACCGGTTTTTGATGGGCTTGCGAAAGAGGGTCATGGGCAGAATGCGGATCAGGTAGGTGGTAATGGCCATGGCGGCGATATAGATATAGATGTTCAAGCCTGTACCTCCTTTTCCGATTTCTCCTCCACAGGAAACAGCAGGGCGCAAACGGTGGAAGCCAGAACCGTGCAAATCACAATGGAAATGCCTGCGGAAATGGTTTTAAACACCGGCACCCAGGCCAACACACAGCTGCACACCAGGGCCAGTATTACCGCAATGCAAATAGGCCGGTTCTGTCTGGCCGGGGGAACGATGAGGGCAGTAAACATGCCGTAGAGGATGATGCCCAGGGCTGTCCGAATGGCTTCCGGTAAAACGGACCCGGCCAAGGCCCCCAGCAGGGTTCCCAGTGTCCAGCCCAGGTAGGGCAGCAGTCCCAGACCCAGCATAAAAGGCACTGTCAGGGGTTCTGTTCGGGACATGGCCAGGGCGAAAATCTCATCCGTATTCATAAAGGCAATGAAAAACCGGGGCAGCAGCCCCACCTTTTCCCCCATCCGCTGGCTCAGTGCCAGACTCATCAGGGCATAGCGGCTGTTGATAATGATTTGGGTCAGAATGACCTCCCACAGTCCGGAACAGGCGACGATCAGGGTCAGGCCCGCAAACTGTCCGGCACTGGTCACATTGGTGGCGGAAATCAAAAAAGCGTCCAGCACCCGGATACCCTGGGCGGCGGCCAGGGTCCCAAAGCCAAAGCTTACGGACAGATAGCCTACACCAACCGGCATCCCCCGGCGGACGCCAAGGGTAAATTCGTTCCAATTCATAGTGATTCTCTTTTCTGTGGGATAAAGTCGGAGTTTTATTATATTGCTTTTTAGGGAGGCCGTCAATAGATTTTTTCCCAAAAACGCAATCGGTAACCCCCGCCGGGATTTTGTAGAGTTCCTACAAAAACCGCAGGACATTGTAAAAACACTGCCGCCGCCTGAACAAAGGCAGCGGCAGCGCATGAAAGAGCGGTCAGGCAAGCAGGTTAAAGCCCATGATCACCCCACCCAGAATCACGAGGATGATACCGGTGGCACGGTTCAGGGTCTTGGGCTGGGCGCGGTTGGCAAATACCGCGGCGATCCGCGCCCACAGCAAGGTGAAGACGATGCACAGCACCCACACCAGGGGGTCCGGCATCCCGCCGATGGCAAAGTGGGAAACAGCCCCTGTCAGGGCGGTAAAGGTCATAATAAACACGCTGGTACCCACGGCGGTTTTCAGCTCGTAGCCCAGGACGCTTGTAAGGATCAGCAGCATCATCATGCCGCCGCCGGCCCCCACGAAGCCGCAGATAAAGCCAATCAGCACCCCGCAGACCACAGACTGGATGGCCCGCTTCCGGGCAGATACCCCGGCCATGGACTCTTTGGTGGTCATGACGGGCCGGACAATAAACTTGATGCCCAAGAGGAAGGTCATAAACACGGAGAAGCCACCCATGGTGGTGGAGGGAACCAGACTGGAAACATAGCTGCCTACCACGGTGAATACCAGGACGCTGAACATCATGATCAGGCCATTTTTAATGTCCAGGTTCTTGTTCCGGTAGTAGGTGTATGCGGAAACCGCACTGGCCAGTACGTCCGAGGACAGGGCAATACCCACGGCCAGATAGGGGTCAATGTCCAGAAAGGTGATGAGCATGGGGCTGATGACGGCGGCGGCACTCATACCCGCAAAGCCCGTACCCAGACCGGCACCCATACCGGCAAAAAAGGTGACTAGAATGATAACAAGCAGGTTCATAACTCTACGGATGCTCCTTTAAAATCTGATCTGAATTCTCTCCGATGACCCGCAGGACCTGGAAAAAGGTCTCCCGGGCTTCCTCGTCCGTATTGGCAAGCAGCTGCCGAAGAAAATCGGCTTGCAAGCGTCTGCCCCGTTCCAGAATGGGCTGGGCCTTTTCCGTGCAGAAAAGCTCGGTTTTTCGCCGGTCTCCTGGGGGCTGGGTTCGCAGCAGATACCCCTCCCGCACCAGCCGGTCCACATTGACAGACACCAGGTTGGCCTTGATGTGCCGCAGTTCCACAACATCCCGGGCGGTTTTATAGGCCGGGTTGTTGCCCAGGAACATCAGAATGTCAAAGGCCGTCTGGGGAATGTCCAACTCCCGGCACAAAGGCTTGCACATGGCACTGTAGGCCAGGAAGATTTTCTGAGGAATTTCAATACCGGGCTGCAAGGGTGCGCCTCCTTTATTGATTCAATTTTGAACTATTCAATTCTGGAGGATTATACACCCGGCCACAGGAAATGTCAAGAGGAAAGGAATCAAGACAGAAAAAAACCTTCCCAATCCGGAAAGGTTCAGCATTGCTTTTTTACTATTGCGTTTTTGTACCATGTTGGACCGCCAACGGCTCGGTATCCGGGCAGGGGAACGGCACACTGGCCGTTCCCGACTTCCGTTCGGCTAGGAGCATTGGATTTCCCGTATCAGAACATCGTTTCCGGATAGAATTTCCATATCCTGGCTTCCGCATTCCGGACACTTAAAATCCTGGGCGGTGGCGTTGAATTCCCGTCCGCAGGCTTTGCAGCGGACGATGCCGGGAATGGTTTCCATTTCCAGAACGCAGTTTTCCATAAAGGTTTTGTACACCGCGGCGGGGTAGCAGGCTTCCATGTAGCTGGGAACAACGCCGGAAAGCTCTCCCACCTCCAACACCAGCTTGTGTACCTGGGTGAGACCCTGTTCTTTGACAATGCCCTCAATGGTTTTGACCATGGCACTGATCACACCGAGCTCGTGCATAATTCACTCTCCTTTGAAACGCACCCATGGGGAAAAATCCCCATGGGTGTTGTTTTGTCAGTCTTTCTGGCCCATTTCTTTGACACCGGTGGCGACGATCTTGCCCACCCGCTTGATGGCGTTGGCGGCCATCTTCATGGGCAGCTTCTCGTAGGAATCGGGAACGGTATTGTATTTGCGGACCAGGTGGATGGCATCGAACTTGCACTTGGTGGTACACTGGCCGCAGCCCAGGCACATATACTCGTTGACCTGAACGGCACCGCAGCCCAGGCAACGCTGGGTCTCCTTTTTCATCTGCTCCTCGGTAAAGGTCACACGGTCATCCCGGAAGGAGCGGGCCGCCTGGGGATTGTGGCCGATCTGCTGTCTGGGGGTGTTGTCAAAGCCCTCTACCACGATGTTGGACTTGTCAAAGGCGTGGTACTCCCGGCGGTCTCTGCCCAGGGTCAGGCTCTGACCGGGCTGGACATACCGGTGGATGGAGACGGCACCCTGCTTGCCTGCGGCAATGGCGTTGATGGCGAACTTGGGGCCGGTAAAGGCATCGCCGCCTACAAAGATGTCCGGCTCTGCGGTCTGATAGGTGAAGGCATCTCCCTGGGCGGTGGCGTTGCGGTTGAGAACGACCTTACTGCCCTCCAATAGGCCGCCCCAGACGATGGACTGACCGATGGCCAGCAGCACATTCTCCGCCTCCACCACCAGGGTGTTGTTGTCGTCATACTGAGGGCTGAATCTGTGATTTTCGTCAAAGACCCGGGTGCATTTCCGGAATTCCACCCCGGTGACCTTGCCGTTTTCCGTGAGAATGCGCTTGGGTCCCCAGCCGTTTTCAATGGCAATGCCCTCGTGGAGGGTCTCGCCGATCTCCTCGGCCAGTGCGGGCATTTCTTCCCGGCCTTCCAGGCAGAACATGGTGACGTTTTCGCCGCCTACCCGCAGAGCGGTACGGGCCACGTCAATGGCAACGTTGCCGCCGCCGATGACCAGGGTCTTGCCGGTGAGCTTTACGTCCTTGCCCAGGTTCACATCCCGCAGGAAGGTGACACCGGGTACCACACCCAGGGCGTCCTCGCCCTCAATGCCCAATGCTCTGCCACCCTGGGCACCGATGGCCAGATAGAAGGCCTTGTAGCCCTGGCTGCGCAGCTCGTTCAGGGTCACGTCCTTGCCTACTTCCACGCCGGTGCGGAATTCCACACCCAGGCCCCGGAGCACGTCGATTTCCGCTTCCACCACATTCTTTTCCAGGCGGAAAGAGGGAATGCCCAGGGTCATCATGCCGCCCAGCTTTTCCTGCTTTTCAAAGACCGTGACACTGTAGCCCTCCACCGCCAGGAAATAGGCGCAGGACAGGCCGCCGGGGCCGGCACCGATGACGGCGATATGCTTATCAGAGTAATCATGCCGCTTTTCGGGGATGAATCGGCAGCTGCCGTCCAGTTCCTTGTCGGCAATGAACTTCTTGATTTCGTCAATGGCGATGGGCTGGTCAATGTCACCACGGGTACATTCGCTTTCGCAGCCGTGGGGGCAGATACGGCCACAGACCGCAGGGAAAGGATTCTCTTTCTTAATGAGTTCCAGGGCCTCCCGGTATTTGCCCTGGCTTGCCAGACGGATATAGCCCTGCACGGCAATATGGGCCGGGCAGGCAGTCTTACAGGGGGAGGTACCCTCATCGGTAACGTCTTTCCGGTTTTCCCGGTATTCCTTGTTCCAGTCTTTCTGGCTCCAGGTGTGATCCCGGGCGGTGCGCTGGGGCTTTACCTCTACAGGGGCCTTGGAGCAGAGCTTTTTACCCAGCTGCAAGGCGTTTACCGGGCAGTTTTCCACACACTGTCCGCAGGCCACGCATTTTTCCGCATCCACCTCTGCCCCAAAGTTGGAGCGGATGGCATCGGGGGTCTTGAACATTTCCGCAATCCGCAGGGAGAAGCAGGAGCAGCCGCAGCAATTGCAGATGGCAAAAGCCTCGCCTCGCTCCTCGGTGTGGGGCATTTCGTGCATCAGGCCGTTTTCCTCGGCCTTGCGGATGATCTCCCGGGCTTCTTCCCGGGTGATTTCCCGGCCACGGCCGGTTTTGATGTAATACTCCGCGCCGGAACCCAGCTGGATGCACATATCCTGCTCCAAGTGGCCGCAGCCCTCCTCCATGTGCCGCCGGGTGGCCCGGCAGGAGCAGGGAGAGACGGAGAAAGTGTCGTATTTATCCAGATAATAGGAGAGCTTTTCCCAAGGCTCCACGTCCGGCAAATCCTTGATAGCGGATTCCACCGGCACCACCCGCATCATGGCCATGCCCTGGGGCAGCATGGGGGTCATGGGGGCGAACCGCTCCCGGGTGTATTTTTCAAAGGCGTAGCCGATTTCCGGATGGGCTTCCAGCTGGGCGCGGTTGTTGACCATCATTTCCAGCATACCGGGGACAAAGATGTTCACCCAGAACAGCTCCTGGCCGTCCTCATGCCAGACCTTGCACACGCCGATGTCTGCCAGTTCCATGAGAATTTTATGGGTTTCTTCCAGGGATTTCCCACACTTCTGGGATACATATTCGGCGGTGCGGGGCTTTCTCAGGCCCATGGTCAGAGCCACGTCCGCCTGTTCGTCGCTGACCACGCAGTTTAAGGCCATGTATTCCGGGGAGTCTTTTTCAATTTTATTGACGACACCCGCCAGCCCTCCTACCATTTTTGCCAGCTTTACGATTTTAGGGCGCAGTTGTTCCATATGTCGAGTTCCTTTCTGTTTTTCCGAAATTCAGGGTTTCTTTAACCGAAAAGGTGCATGAACGTGGTACCCAGAGTACCCTGCTGGAAAGCGATCAGAAGAGCCGCTGCCATCAGGCCCACGTTGATGATCATGCATACCACCTGCACCGGGGTGGTATGGACAAAGTCAATGAATCTGGCCATTTTTTCGCTGTAGAACTCCTTTTCAAACCAGCCCTTGATGCCGATTTGCAGCCAGCCGCCAATGGACAATGTGCAGGCCCGCAGCAGCAGCCACATGGTAAAGCCGCCCATGGGACCCATGCCCAGGGTGCAGATGCAGCCGATGATGGGGGCGGACAGGAAGCCCACGTGCATCAAAGAGACGGAGGGGGAGAATTCATCGGTGACGAAAATCCAGTTCCAGAGGGTGTAGCCGATGATGTAAAGCACCGTCACCGCGCCGGGGCCGCCTACCAGGTAATAGTCCATACCAAAGGGGGCGGAGCCGTCGGGGATCCAGGAGCCGTGGAGGGCAAAAACGCCCAGGGCCAGGGCAAGGCCTGAAATGCCGTTAAAGATTTTCTTGTACCGGAACAGGTCCGTAAAGGTGGCTTCCAGAATGTTCACAATGAGGGCCACCAGAATCAGGTCCACATAGATGTTGGGGTCAAAAAGCCGCAGAGCCGCCGCTACCACCAGCAGCCGCATGACCACCAGGGTGGTGAGCTTCATCTTTTCAAAAAAGACAGGCTTGGCAAAGAGAATGGTCAAAATGGATGGGATCACAATAAAGGGGACGTTTCCCCAGATGGGGTAGAAGGACGAAAGCAGGGCCATGCCGGTAATGGCGGCGGTAAACATCAGCAGCTTGTAGCAAAGCTCTGTGCGGGGCCGTGCCGGGAATTGG
>CAKTQE010000040.1 GCA_934593275.1 uncultured Oscillospiraceae bacterium
AGGTTGACACCCATCTCCTGAGCGGCCTGCATCTTAAACTTGTCCATAGCCTCCCGGGCCTGGGGAACGTTGATCTGGTTGCTGTTCTTCATAGTGTTTCTCCTTCTTTCCGAATGGTTTCGCGGTTTCTCCGCAGTCCTAGTATCACCGGAAAATCCGGGGAAATGTCAGTTATTTTGCGGAAAAGATGGGGGAGAATGGAAATTGAAGCGGATGGGCTGGCTTTCAAACATCTGGAGCAAATTTTTTCTGTGTTCCCATATTGTTTTCTTTTACTCTGGACAGGTCAATTTGTCACCCTGTGATTCCTAAAACAGCTATTCTTTTCCTTTGCAGCCAGAAATCCTGCTGTAAGAGAATTTTGATTCTAATGCAACCAATAGCATTCCGCAAGTGCGATTCTATCATTTTTGCCATTTGAGAGAATGATACATTCTGCGAACAATATCCCGGAGATAAACTGATACTCCACCGGGATATAATCATACTGTAGAACCGGGCGGATGTGTAAGAAATAACGAATCCCAGGAGGGCATGGAGCAGAGCATAGAAAAGAGTGGAATGTATAAAAAAGAAAAGGGATTTCAGAATGGACATTGCTTTCGGAGTGTGGTAAAGTATTGATACAGGTGTAATTACATAAAATCAGCCGCATTCAGTCAAGAGAAAACAAAGATAAGTTTTGTGGAAGCAGGAAACCAATGGAGGGGAGCCGCATGATTGACTTTTCTAAAATAGGGCAGTATCGGGAGAACAACCGTATTGAAGCGAAAAAGGCATTGGGTGGTCTACCAAAGAGCATTTGGGAAACGTATTCTGCCTTTGCCAATACTTACGGCGGAATTATTTTATTAGGCGTTGAGGAATTGCCTGATAAATCTTTGCGCTCAGTTGATTTACCCGATCCCGACAGGCTTATAAAAGAATTTTGGAATATTGTGAATAATCCAAACAAAACCAGTGTAAATGTGCTTTCTTCCAAGGATGTTTTTGTTCAAGATGTGGATGGAAACCATATCGTAGTCATTAACGTCCCTCGGGCGGAGCGTTCATACCGACCTGTCTATGTAGACGGAAATCCCCTATGCACCTATCGCCGCAATGGAGAAGGTGATTATCGCTGCACCAAGGAAGAATACCAAGCGATGGTTCGGGATGCTTCTGTGAAAACCCAGGATATGCTGGTGTTGAACGAGATGGATATGGCGGTGTTTAACAGGGAAAGCATCCGAAGTTATCGCCAAAGAATGCGGCTGTCACGTCCGGGCCATGTGTGGGAAGCACTGGAGGATGAAGACTTCCTGCTGAAATTGGGTGCTGTAGGAATTGGATCAGATGGGAAGAAACATCCAACGTCTGCCGGGCTTCTGATGTTTGGTAATGAGTATGATATTGTGCGGGAGTTCAATTCCTATTTCCTGGACTATCAGGAGCAATATGACTCTGATACCCGGTGGACAGACCGAATTATTTCATCTTCCGGTGACTGGAGCGGCAATGTATACGATTTCTATTTTCGGGTCTATAACAAATTGACCCAGGACATTAAGGTGCCATTTAAAATGGAGGGCGGCACTCGTGTGGATGACACAGCAGTCCACCAAGCCCTTCGGGAGGCATTGGCGAATTGTCTGGTTAATGCGGATTATTATGGGCGGCAGGGCCTTGTCATTATCAAGAAGCGAGACCAAATTACCATATCCAATCCAGGCAGCTTCCGTATTGAAATTGATGCGGCAAAAAGCGGCGGCGTATCTGATCCACGCAATGGAACCATGCTGAAAATGTTTAACATGATCGATATTGGAGAACGTGCCGGAAGCGGTATCCCCAATATTTTTCGAGTTTGGCGAGAGCGGGGATGGCCGGAGCCTGTTATTAAGGAATCTGCTGAGCCGGATCGTATTACGTTATCGTTATCGCTACTAAAGAAAAAAAGTAGCGATAATAAAGTAGCGACAAAAAGCAGTAATAAAATTCGGCAACTCAAAACTGCCAGCCAGAAAGCCGCCATCCTGGAATATTTGACGGATCATGCGTTGGCGAAATGCGTAGATATTGCGTCGATGCTTGGCGTGAAAGATGCAAGAGCGAGACGAATCCTTAGCGAAATGGTAGAGGATGGAACGGTTTCCTCTGAGGGTGGAAACCGAAACCGTGTGTATAAATTGAAATCGTAAAAATGCAGAAGCTCTTGACACAGGGGGCTGTGAAGTCCGTTTCGCCCAGGACAATTGCCAGCATTTTGCGGTGATTGACGAAACCGTCCTCTGGTACGGCAGCATGAATCTGCTCTCCCGGGATGATGTGGAGGACAACATTATGCGCCTGGAAAGCCGGGAAATCGCGGAGGAGTTGTTGGGAACGCTGTAATATCGATAGAATTGGGGCTGCCGCAAAGTGGTTTTTTGCGGCAGCCCCTTGTATGTGGCATCTATGGGGATGACAGGTGATGGGTTTGTCATCCGTTTTGAGTATTTGGCTCCTCCTTGCGGCTCTTGTTCCAGGGTCCGTTGGCGTAGAACAGGAGGGATAGGACCATGGCGGTGACCCAGCCGATGGGCCAGGCGCACCAGATGCCCAGGGGGCCAAAGGGGATGGAGAGGATTTTGGCCAGGGCCACCCGAAGGATCAGGTCTGTAAAGGTACCAATCATAAACTGGCGCATCAGCCCTGCGCCCCGGAGAATGCCGTCAGCCACCAGCTTGGCAGAAATCAGCACATAGAACGGGGCCAGCACCCGGAGGAACTGGATGCCCACCTGCATGGCTGTGCCTGTGGGGTTATCCAGGAAGATGTAGAGCAGCTGCTTTCCGGCTATAAAATAGAGGAGGGTCAAGGGGATGCTCAGCATCCACACCAGTTTCAGCCCCGCCCGGAAGCCCTGACGGACACGCTCCGGCTTTTCCGCCCCCATGTTCTGGGCCGTATAGTTGGAAATGCCGTTGCCAAGGGTGGTAAAGGAGGTAATGACCAGGTTGTTGAGCTTCACCGAGGCGGCATAGCCCGCAATGACACTGGAGCCGAAAGAATTGATCACACCCTGGATGATGATATTGCCCACGGAAATAAAGCTCTGCTGCAAAATGCTGGGGACTGCCACAACGGCAATTTTTTTCAGCAGATGGAACGAGAAGATCTTCGGCTTCTCCTGGGTCTCAATGGTCCGGAACCGGCGGAACACCACCACCACAGCCAGAATGCAGCTGACACCCTGGCACAGGAAGGTGGCCCAGGCCACACCGGCAACCCCCATATTGAAAGCGGTGACAAAGAGAATATCCACAGCGATGTTGGAAATAGAGGAGGCCGCCAGGAAATAGAAAGGGGTCTTGGAGTCCCCCAGAGCAGAAAAAATACCAGTGGCCACATTATAATAGAACACAAAGGGCAGACCCAGAATGTAAATATCCATATACAGCCGGGAATCCGCCAGAATGTCCTCCGGGGTGTGGATCAGGTGCAGCAGGTCCGTGCAGAACAAGGTACCAAAAATCATCAGCAGACCGCAGACCACACCGCTGGCGATGAGGGTCGTATACACGGCGGTTTTCAGGTCCGCCATCCGTCTGGCTCCAAAAAGCTGGGAGACGATGACCGAGCAGCCGATGTTGCAGCCAAAGGCAAAGGCGATGAAAATCAGGGTGATCTCATAGCTGTTGCCTACGGCGGCCAGGGCGTTTTCACCTACGAATTTACCGGCCACAAAGCTGTCTGCCAGGTTGTAAAGCTGCTGGAAAATAATGCTGCCAAAAAGGGGTAGACAGAATTTCCACAGCACCGACTCGGGTTTCCCCACGGTCAGGTCCTTATTCATGGCTCTTAACCCCCAGCTTCTTTTCCAGCAGATACACAATGGCATCGGCGCAGCCCTGGGTCCCCAGAGTGCTGGTGGAGAGCATGGCATCGTAGCTTTCGGGCTTGCCCCACTCGGTCATGGCGTAGAAATTAAAGTACCGGCGGCGCATCCGGTTCACCTTTTCCATCCGCTCCCGGGCAGCCTTTTCCCCCAGGCCGTTCCGGGAACCGATGCGGGCCACGCAGTCCTCATCATTTCCGTAGAGGAAGATGGACAGCACATTGGTCTTGCCCTCCAGAATGGCAGAGGCACACCGGCCAATGATCACAGAGGACTCCCGGTCCGCAATGGATAGAATGGTCTGTTTCTGGGCATTATAAGCCTGATCCCCGGCAAAGTAGAACATGCCGGACATATCGGCGGTATCCGCAAACCAGTTTCCGCTGACAGGCAGCAGGATGTCTTTCATGGTTTCATCGTGCCGTTCCAGATATCCGGCACTCATGCCGCTTTTTCTGGCGGCCTCCTGGATCAGCAGTTTGTCATAGCAGGTGACACCCAGTTTTCTTGCCACCAGTTCCCCTACTTCCCGGCCACCGCTGCCGTATTTTCTGCCAATGCAAATGGTATAATTCTTATCCATATTCTTCACCTTTCTATGGCTTTCAGGCCCGTTGACTTTCTCAAACACCTATAGTATAATTCTGCCAATAGGATATGTAAAATAGATATTCATTATATTCGCCATCAATTTCGTTTATGGAGAAGCCTATGACCGGTTCGTTGGATCGTTATTTTGTTTTTTACCAGGTGGCCCGGTGCAAAAACATCACCCAGGCCGCCGCGGCCCTTTACAGCAGCCAGCCCAATGTGACCCATACCGTCAAAGAGCTGGAGCGGCAGCTGGGCTGCACCCTCTTTGTGCGGACCAACAAGGGGGTGCAGCTGACTCCTGAGGGGACGCTACTCTATGCCCATGTGGCCCCCGCCGTGGAGCATCTGCACCGGGCAGAGGAGGAGCTGAAGCTGCAAACCCAGCTGCGCATGGGCAGCATTTCCATCGGGGCCAGCGAAGTGGCCCTGCGGTGTCTGCTGCTGCCGATTTTGCGGCAATTCCGGCTGGAATACCCGGATATTCAGGTGCGGGTCAGCAACTTTTCCACCCCCCAGGCCGTCAGCGCGCTGGAAGACGGTCTGGTAGATCTGGCGGTGGTCACCACCCCGGTGGAGCCGGGAAAAGGCATTACCCTGGTGGAGCTGCGCAGCATCCGGGAGACCGCCGTTTGCAGCCCCGGCTTGGGACTCTTCCCTGCCAGGCCCATCTCCCCGGAGGAGCTTTCCCAATACCCCCTGGTCAGCCTGGGCCGGAACACCATGACCTACCGGCTGTATGAGCAGTGGTTTCTGGAAAACGGTCTGCCTTTCCGCCCGGACATTGAGGCCGCCACTGCCGACCAGATTTTGCCCCTGGTGCAAAACGATCTGGGCATCGGCTTTGTGCCGGAGGACTTTCTCACAGCCGAAACCCAGGGCATCCGCCCCATCCCCCTGACGGTCCCCCTGCCGGAGCGGCGCATCTGTCTGCTCAAAAAACAAGAACGCCTCCCCGGCCCTGCCGCCAGAAAATTCGCCGCACTGCTCGAAAGCCTGGCCGATCACGGATAACCGTCAGGGAACAACGTCCGGAGCATCCGGGCCAAATAAACGTCGCCCCCGCCCTTTCTACGTGTTGCCACATAGAGAGGGCGGGGACTTTATCTGTCAGGAGCGATTTTCAAATAGAAACAGAATCCGATTTATTTCAGGAAAGCACCAAACAGGATGGAGCCGATGATCAAAATGATACCGCCACCCAGACGGGAGGACAACTGTGCGTAGGCCATCAGGTTCATGCGTTTAGATGCGCCCAAAACAGCCAGGTCTCCGGAACCGCCACGGTTTGCCATGCACAGACCAGCGGTGATTGCAGAATCGATGGGGTAGAATCCAACAAGATAACCAACGATGGCGGAACCCAGAATGGCACCTACAACGATTGCAAATGCGATGACCACATTGCCCAGGGTGATTGCCTTGGCCAACTCAATAATGTTTGTATCTACACCGACACCGACCATGATGACCAGGATGAGATTTGCCGTGAAGAAGCTCTGTAATTTCTTTGCCCCGGCACGGATATTATCAGGAACGATACCGCAAATTGCCGCAAGGGCAACGAAAATAATCATGTAAGCAAACTGATGGATGGGGGTACCAAAAACCCGTGGCAGGAGTACCTTCGCAAACAGGCGGCCCAGTGCGAAAAATCCCAGTGCAAGGAAGAATGCGCCGCCAATATCCTTCATCGTGGCATCAACCTTTTTATCCTCGGATTTGAGGTCGCTGCCTCGGCGCATCAGTTCCGCACCGTTGCCGGTGAGTGTGGGCTTCATCTCACCCAGCTTTTTCAGCAGAGCGGCAGTGAGAATAGCGAAAATATTGGCAATGGTCAAAATTGTAATGGCGAAAGAATAGTAGTTTGCCGCGGCATCTCCTGTAACCGTCTCGTAAATCTGGCTCAGAGGCACAGCACCCGCACCGTTGCCGCCACCCATGATTGGCAGAACATACTTGATGAGAATGTCAACAGGTCCAACGCCAAAAATCAAGCCGGCACCGACGCCCAAAAGAGCAGCCCCGATGATTCCGCCGAAAATAGCCGGGATATAGCCCGCAAAGGAGCGCAGCATCAACTTGCGGTCCAGCGAAAGGAGTGAACCGGTGATCAGAAAAATAATAAAGAAAGAGAGAAAATCCGCATCATCCATAATCATAGTCATGGCATCCGCATATTTCTGAGGAATGATCTGATAGGTAAACAGGCACGCTGAAACCAGGAAAGTCAGAACGAGGCCGCCGCCGATATAGCTGTTCCAGAACGGAATGCGTTCCCCAATTTCGTTGCAAATCAGGCCGATGGACAGCATCAGAACAAAGCAACCCGCAAGATCCGTAGACAGTGCGCCTGTGGCCGCGGCAGCAATGGCGATAACAGCTACACTCCCTGCCAACCACCAGGGCAGACTGAATGTCTTTAACTTCAATTTCATTTCAGTACCTCACTTTCTTCAAACTTCAATATCCAACAAACTTACATACTGCTGTCCACCGTGCATATCCCGCTCGTTGCGGCTGCCCTCCACAGGAACACGGGGCAGACTGATTTTTGCTACACAGATATTTTTAAGGCAGTAGATTTGCAGGTCTTGCGCCTTGACTTGGAAGTCATCAGCAATGGCCTTGCGGCTGCGTTCAAAGGCTGCCGACACCTTTTCAGTATCCTCAACACTGTTGCAGAAGGCATCGATGGTCAGCCAGAAGGGACCGGCATTTTTGCTGCGAATATACCTGACAGTCGATTCAACGGTATTCATACATCCATCCTCCTCAAATCTCATTGTAAGCAAAGCGAACCAGTTCCAGCGGGTCATCCAGTGAAACGGTGTGGTACAGTTTGAACTCATAGATGGCACCACGCTCCATTTCAGCAGGGGAAAACAGGAATCCATAGGACGGCATCTGCTTGCCTTCAAAAATATTGTGGTGCAGCAGCAGCGGATTGAACGCCTTGGTGATTTGTGTCGCCTTTTCCTGGGTATCCGCAGTGACAGTCAGCAGCATCAGCACTTCATTGGGAACATACCCCTCCGGCACAGGCATCCCAGAAACACCGTTGTAGCCGTAAGGACGAAGCCAGAAATCGTAGCTGTCTCGGGGAATACCGGCCTTTTCCAACTTTTCCACCCCTGCGGCGGAGACGAGCTTGACCCACTTTTCGGGATCTTGCATCACCTTGCGCTCACGGATGCCCACCATGCTGACACTTTGGTAGCCCACCGGTCCGGACCCTTCCAGCTTCATCGTGTAAGGAAAATATTCAATCGTTGTGCCTTCCACCCGGACTTCCCTATCAGAAAGGGCTGTATAGGTGGAATTGGTTGTGTCAATACGCACCCCCGGTTCCGTAAGCTGAATGGGATTTGCATTCTCGTAAATCAGGTGTGCGGAAACAGAGTAAGGGGAAACCGTTGCACCCGGCTGGACAGCTTTGATTGTAAAGCCCTTGTCGTCCAGTTCCATAAAAGCACCCCCCGGCAGTCCAGCACTGGTACAGACGCCGCCGCATTCCACTGTCTTTGCGGCGTGCCAGCAGGAGGCAGGGTCGCAGCCCTGCATCAGAGGGAAAGCGGCCATAACGGCAGTGTCGGTAGAGCGTCCACCGATAATAATGTCAGCACCGTTTCTGAAGGCTTCCTCGTAAGCTTCCGCACCCAGCAGTGCCACAATAGTACTGCACTCATCAAAGGTCTTTTCGGAAATCTCCGGCGCACCGTGGAGGGCGGTAATTTTCCCCTTGCGATATTTTTCTTTCATCACCTCTGCTTTCTGCTGTGAGTAGATGCGGGCGATTTTTTTGTGAATACCAGCCTCCTCACAGATTTCACAAATCAGTTTGTAGGCCATATCCACACCTTCATCCGAGCCGCAGGTTCCGGCAGAACCAATGGTCATAGGAATGCCCAGCTTATGGGCACCCAACACCATCCGCTTCAAGTCCCGCTTCACATCCCGGATAGAATATTTACCGTGGCCGGACCCCAGATAATAGGGACCGGAGTCCGTGGAACCAGCATCACTGGAAATGATGTCCGGCTTCATGGCAAGGCCCGCTTCAAAGGCTTCTTCGGTGCAGTTCAGACCAACCGCACCATACGGAACGAATACTTTTAC
Organism: uncultured Oscillospiraceae bacterium; assembly: GCA_934593275.1. Taxonomy (GTDB): domain Bacteria; phylum Bacillota; class Clostridia; order Oscillospirales; family Oscillospiraceae; genus Faecousia. Next base: position 8,570 of record CAKTQE010000040.1, read on the forward strand.
GCTTTTCATACTTTTCCTCCTATTTGCAAATTCGCTGTTCTTTCTTCGGTTTTCTTCTTGAATTCATTATATTCGCCTGTTATAATAATGTAAAATACATTATTTGTCATTCCAACATAACATACGTGTTATGCTTATCAACTTGCAGGAGGGCATTATGATAAACGATAAGCGGATCCAGTATTTGTTGGCCGTTGCCCAGGAGCAGAACATCACAATGGCCGCAAAAAAGCTCTACATCTCGCAGCCCGCACTCAGTCGGATGATCCTTGATGTGGAGCAAGAAATCGGAACACCTCTTTTTATTCGTGACCGCAGCGCATTGCGGTTGACGCAAGCAGGAGCGGTCTATCTGCGAGGGTGCCGTCAGGTATTGGCAATTCATAATTCTGTACAACGGGAAATCTCTGATTTGATCAGCTGCCGCCAGGGAAAAATCACGCTGGCTGTTACCGCTCTGACTGGTGAATTCTTGTTTCCCCGTATACTGAGCGCATTTGAAGCCGCCTATCCGAATGTCAAATTGGATTTTATTGAGGATCGGATGCGATTTCTGGACGAGGCGGTAAAAAATGGCAAGGCCGACATTGCAATTGTGCGCAAACCTGTTGATCCTGATTTGAGCTACAAACTGGTGATGGAAAACCCGATTTACGTTCAGGTCCCGCCGTTCTATTCTGAAAAGAAAGGGTGCTTCCGCCCCGGTATAGACAATCCTTCCATTGAACCCTCCGAGTTGAACGGTCAGCCCATCGTGCTTCTAAAAAAGGGCCGTGGAATGCGAGAGGATGCAGAGCGGCTATTTTTACAGTATCAAATCACGCCCAGTGAAATCATTGAAACAGAAAACATTCACATTGCGAATACACTTGTGCAGTTGAACAAAGGGTTTTCCTTTATCCCATATTTAACGGTCCATGGCTTTTTCAGAGACACCGCACCGAGCGTTTACTGCCAATTAAGCGGATATTCCTTTGTACGCCTGCTCTATTGCAGCTACTCCAAACACCGCTATCTCACACAGGCAGAACGCTTCCTGATTGACCTGATTTCAAAAGCAACAGCAATTTAAAATTTCCGGAAGTCCACCGTCAAATGCCCGTTTGGCCCTGACCCAACGCAGCCACCTTTTCAAAAATATACAGGGACGGTGTTTGATGCCGTCCCTGTGTTCTGTGTTTACCGTATATATCCCCAGGTTTTCCCCAGGCGTATTTTTTTGATTTTTCCCTGGGATACAAGCTTTCCAAGGATCCGGCTGGCTGTGGCCGCGGACACGCCGAAGAGATTTCGCACATTTTCATTGGTAACGGTGCCGTTTTCCTCCAGAAAATTGGAAATTTCTTTCCACCGATCGTCCTCTGTCTTCTGCGGCTCGGTCATTCCGGCCGTTCGGGCTGCCTCGCCCAGGGCATCCCGGATGGCTGTCAACATAAATTCCAGGAATGCGGTGGATTCTCCGTCAAAGTTGGAGCGGTTGATGGCTGCATAATATGCCTCCTGCCGGTCATGGATGATGGATTCCACCGGAAGCCAGGCAAAAATCGGCTTCCACTGTGCCAGCAGCAGCGTATGCCACAACCGCCCCATCCGTCCGTTTCCGTCAGCAAAGGGGTGGATGATCTCAAACTCATAGTGAAATACACAGCTTTTGATCAGCATGTGGATCTCGCAGTCCCTCACCCATTCAAGCAGCTCTGCTACCGCCCCCGGCACATAGTCCGGAAGTGTCCCAAAGTGGAGAATATTCCCCTCTTTATCCACGACCCCCACAGGCCTTGTGCGGAAACAGCCGGATTCTCTCACCAACCCCCGGGTCATAACACCGTGGGCATCCAGCAAGTCCTCCACCGAATAGGGATTCAGCATGTCCAGCATTTCGTAAATCTCATAGGCGTTCTGGACCTCTGCGATGTCCTTTGGTGGGGCAAGAACGCGTTTTCCATTCAATACCGCCGTCACCTGTTCCAGACTCAGGGTGTTTTGTTCAATGGCCAGAGAGGAATAAATAGAACGGATACGGTTGCTGCGCCGCAAAACCGGGTTTGTTTTCAGCTCTGGGGCAGCTGTAATGGCCCCCACCAGTTCACCGATCTCCGTGATTCGGTCCAGCATGGCCGGGGTCACTTCAAAAGGCGGTTTTTTATTGTACATAGGTGATCCCTCCCCGTGAATTATACCCGTTCATCTATCATTTTGCAAGTCAACGTGATAGATGAAATGAGAGATGAATGATCAACGAAGAATCATTGCCCCGTCACAGCCAAATGACCCGGCCTGTTTTGGCCTGGGGGCGGTGGGAGATGGAGATGACGGTGCGGTTTTGGGCGGCGGCGTTGAGGGCTTCCAGGACCTGGCGTTCCGTTTCGGAGTCCAGGTTGGCGGTGATTTCGTCCAGCAGCAGAAGCTCCGGCTCCAATACCACCGCCCGGGCAATGGACAACAGCTGCCACTGGCCCTGGGAAAAGAGTTCCGGGGTGCAGGGGGTGTCATAGCCCTTTGGCAGGGCCAGAATGGCCCGGTGGAGTCCTACCAGGGCTGCGGCTTTTTCGGTCTGTTCCCGGGTGATCTGGTCATCCCAAAGGGTGATCTGGTCGGCCACCGTTCCCGGGACCATGTGAAAGCTCTGCTCCACATAACCCACATGCTGCCGCCGCTGGCTTTCGGGGATAGATTTGGCCCCGTGGAACAGCACTTCGCCCTGATCCGGGGGGTATAGCCCCAGCAGCAGCTTCATGACTGTGCTTTTCCCCGCCCCGGTGCGGCCCTGGATGGTCACCTGTTCGCCGGTTTCCACCGTCATGGATACCTCCCGCAGTACCGGCTCCTCCCCGTATCCAAAGGTCACCTGCCGCAGTTCTACACAGGGCGCGCCGGGGATTTCCGGGGTATCTTCCGCCGGTGTCCGTTCCGGCCAAGCGAAAAACTCATTGATGCGCCGGATGCCCGCGGCGGCGGACTGGATGGTCTGGATTTCCATGCCCAGGCTTTCCACAGGGGCAAAAATCTGGCCGATGTAATGCATCACCGCCACCGCTGTTCCCGCACTCATGCCGAACAACGTCAGCACCTGGGGGTTTCCGGAGGCGGACAGCAGCATCACCACCGCCACCACCACCGCGTTGATGCCCAATACCACAGGAGAATAGATGGCATCGTAAAAATTGGTCCGCTCCATGGCGGCATAGCTTTTTTCAATAGCCTTGCCGTATTGGCCCACCATATAGTCTTCTTTCCCCAGGCAGTGAACCGTGCGGATATTGTGCAGGGTCTGGGGTACCAGTCCTGCCGCCCGGCTCACCGCCTGACGGTTTTCCAGCTGGGCCGCCAGGGTCTTTTTCTGAACCCGCCGGGTAAACCAGTAAAGCCCCGGAAGCACCGGAAGCAGCAGCAGACTCAGCCCCCGGTTCCGGAACCAGATCACCGCCAGAATGCTGAGGATTTTGCACAGGTCCGCAAACATACTCACAACCCCTGTGGAAAACAGCTCCTCCACCGTGTCCACATCCCCCACCAGCCGGGCCGCCAGACTTCCCGGCTCCAACCGGGTCAGGCCCTGGGTGGTAAGATGGGTGAATTTTTCCATCAGGCTTTGCCGCAGACTTCGGGTAATTTTCTGGCCAAACACCGTCAGCAGCACCTCCCGTCCGGATTCCAGCACCCCCGCCAGAACCGTCAGGCCAAAATAGCCCAGAATTTCCCCCCAAGGGGCAGGGCTTCCCTGGGACAGACCGTCTACGATTTTTCCCAGCAGCAGCGGCGGCAGCAGTCCGGCCCCCACTGCCCCCAGCACCGCCAGGAGAATCAATAGAGACAGGCCCAAATGGGTCTTTACCGTTTCCAGTATGACGGTTTTTACGGTTTTATGCCCCACGGTGTTCCCCTCCCTGCTGTTCTTCAAACCTGGCCCGGTAGCCGGGGCAGCGTTCCAAAAGCTCCTGATGGGTTCCCACTGTCAGCTTTCCCCGGTCCAAATACCCCACCTGGGAAAGCTTCGGGAACAGATACAGCCGGTGGGAGAGCAGGATCACCCCTGAATTCGTGGTCATCTTTCCCAGATTTTCAAAAATCTGCTCCTCGGTCTGCCGGTCCAGGGCAGAAAAGGGGTCGTCCAGGATCAGCAGCGGGCGGCTGTGGTACAGCGTCCGGGCCAGGGCCAGCCGTTGGGCCTGACCGCCGGAAAGCCCCACGCCGCCGCTGCCCACCAGGGTGGCCAGCCCCGCTTCCATTTCCGCAATCTCCTTATCCAGACATACCGCTTTCAAATAGGGCATTGGGTCTTTTTCCCCGCCCAATGTCACATTCTCCCCAATGCCGCAGCCAAATAGCTCCGGATCATGGCCCAGATAGCCGACCCGGGCGTACAGTTCCCCAGGACACAGCTGCCCCAGTTCCTGCCCGCCCAGGGTTATGGAACCGTCATAGGGATGCTCCCCCAAAAACACTTTTCCCAGGGTGGATTTTCCGCTGGCCACCTCTCCGGTGATGCCCATGATTTGACCGGGCCGGAGGGAGAAACAAATACCGTCTAAAATCGGCTTTTCCCCATAGCCAAACCGCAAATCCTCCACCCGCAGTTCCCCAGGCTCCCCAGTAGAAACCGGCTCCTGCTGCTGAATTTCAGACGGCAGGACTGGTTTTAAACGCTGCCAGGATACCTGGGCCTTTTGCACGGCGTTAAACAGCTTTCCGGCACTGGCAGACTTGGTGGAAAGTCTTAAAAAGCAGGACAAAAAAGTGGTAAAAGCCCCTACATCCCAGCATCTCCAACCACTACCCAATACATTTTTCTGGCCGAACCAGAATACAAACAGTACCCCCGCCCCGGATAGCACCCGGTAAAGGGGCGGCATCATCTCTTTCCACACCCCCGCCCGGACCGCGGCGGACTCATAGTCTCCCAGGGTCTTCTCGTAATCTGCCCGCCGGGCCTCCTCCCGGCCATAGACCCGGTAGGTCACGGCATTCCGGCCCCGGTCCAGGGTTTCAGCGTTGAGTTTGCCGTTCTGGACTTTCAGTGCCGCCCCGGAACGCTGGACGGAAACCTTGAGTTTTTCCGCGGCGTAATAACTGATAGGCGGGAAAATCATGCAGCACAGGGCCAGCCGCCAGTCGTAGACCAGCAGCATGACACTGTAAGCCAAAAGGGCCACCCCGGTATCAAACAGCTCCGTGGTGAATTTCCGCATTCCCTCCACGCAGTCGTCCACATCCCCCAATGCCCGGGTCATCACGTCTCCCACCCCAACCTCTGCCAAGGGCCCCCGGGTCCTGCGGACCAGGCTGCCAAAGAGCAGGGTCTTCATCCGGCGGTTCACATTGTTGGCAAAGCGGCGGACATAAAACCGCTTCAAAAACCGACTGCCCTGGACGATCAGTGTCACCAGCCCATAGCCCAGGGCCAGGGGAAGCATGGGTTTTAGCCCGCTGTCCTGGGTCAGAATTTCCACCAGTTTCCCGGTCATGGCACCCTCAAACCAGGGCGTGGCAATCAGGCCCACATTGTATACAATACCGGACAGGCTCACCGCCAGCAGCACCCGCCACTCCTTAAGAAAATAGTCCGCCACCCGGTTTGGGCGAAAGGCTCTGTTCTTCATTCCCGGTTCCCCGCTTTCCTTTTGTCACTTTAACCCGTTTATAGCACACCGCCACACCCTTGTCAAGTTGGCCGCCCCCCATTCCCCTCTTGCGATTTGTGCCGGTGTCCAGTATAATAAGGGTACTATCAACCTTTACAAGGAGGAACCGCCATGAATGCGCGTTGGGACTTAAATCCCATTTACACAGGCTTCGATGCTCCGGAATTTGCCGCCGATTTTGCCGCGGCCAAGGACTGCATCCAGGACCTCACTGCCTTTGCCGCCGGACTTCCCAGAGCGGGCCGGAAAGAAGCCCTGGAAGAAGCCCTGGAAGAAGCCCTGGAAGAAGCCCTGGGGCTGGAAGAAACCTTTACACAGCTTCTGCAAAAGCTGGCCACCTACGCGGAGCTGCGGCAGTCCGCCAACACCCGGGACAATGAGGCCATGTCCGCCTTTGGTAGAGTCCTGGCCCTGGATGCCGAAGCCGCAGCTCCTCTGGCCGCCATCCGCCAGTGGGTGGGCAGCCTGGAGGATTTGGAGTCTCTGGTAAATGCCAGCCCGGTGCTGGAAGAATACCGATACCTGCTGAGCCGTATTCACAAAAACCGTGTCCACCAGCTTCCCGGCATCGGTGAAGAAGTGGTGGCCAAGCTCTCCCGGTCCGATGCCTGGGCAGAACTGCACCAGCACCTCACCAGCACCGTGGCCGTCCAATACGGCGACACCACCACCAACCTCTCCTCCATCCGGAATCTGGCCTATTCCTCCGATGCCAAGGTCCGGAAAGATGCCTATGAGGCAGAGCTTGGCTGCTACAAGGCCATCCAGGACCCGGTGGCCTTTGCCCTCAACGCCCTGAAGCTGAAAACCATCACCATGGCCCAACTCCGGGGCTATGCCTCCCCCCTGGCCATGACTCTGGAGGGAGCGGACATGGGCCGGGAGACCCTGGACGCCATGCTGGAAGCCATGGACGAGTATCTACCCAAATTCTGGCAGTACCTCCGGGTCAAAGGCCAGCTGCTGGGCCACGAAAAGGGGCTTCCCTGGTATGACCTCTTTGCCCCTGTAGGGAAATCCTCCCGAACCTTTACCACCCAGGAGGCCCGGGACTATCTGGTAGAGCTGTTCTCCCGGTTTGACAGCGACGAGGCCCAGATGATCGCCCAGGCTTTTGACGGAGGCTGGATCGATTTCTTCCCCAGAGACGGCAAGGCCGGGGGGGCTTTCTGCGCCGGTGTGGATTCCATTGGGGAAAGCCGCATCCTGACCAATTTTGACGGCCAGATGGGGGATGTGGTCACTTTGGCCCACGAACTGGGCCACGCTTTCCACAACCGGAACATCCGCAGCCACCGCCCCCTCAACAAGGACTACTCCATGCCCCTGGCAGAAACCGCCTCGACGTTCAATGAGTGCGTGGTCATGGCCTCTGCCATTGCCGACGCCGAAAGCGACCAGGAAAAGCTGAGCCTCATTGAAGCCCAGCTCTCCGACCTGACCCAGGTCATCTGTGACATTTATTCCCGCTACCGCTTTGAAACCGAGGTCTTCGCCCGCCGGGAGCAGGAGTTCCTGAACGCCGAAACCCTCTGCGACATCATGCTCCGCGCCCAAAAGGCCAGCTACGGCGACGGCCTTGACCATGAATTCCTGCACCCCTATATGTGGGTGTGCAAGAGCCACTACTACGGCTCCACCTTCTATAATTTCCCCTATGCCTTCGGTGCCCTGTTCGCCCGGGGCCTCTATGCCCAGTACGAAACCGAGGGAGCCGCCTTTGTCCCCAAATACAAAAAGCTCCTGGCCGCCACCACCGTCTCCTCCGCGGAAGACACCGCCAAGGTCGCCGGCATCGACCTGACCGACAAGTCTTTCTGGCGTGGTGCCCTGGAAATCGCCGCCAAACAAATCGACCTGTTCTGCGAACTGGCGCAGAAGCAGTAAGCAAAAAACCGCTGCCCCGAATTGACCGGGACAGCGGCTTTTTCTATGATTTTATGCCGTAAGTTAACTCCAATCCGCAAACTTTACGATCACCACGCCGTTTTTCATCTGAACACTGTCTTTTGCCGGGAAGTTCGGCATATCCTTGCAAATTACTTCCGCATCCATGCCGTAGTCCGTCACATTGTCTACTACATTCACATTGACCCGCATAATCATTTGAAAATACTGGCTATACCCACGGGGATAGGTGATTGCCGTACTTCCCATTAACCCTGTGAGTGTTTCAATTTCATCAAAGGCTGCAAAACTATTTAAATAGTTGTAAGGCATTCCTACAAATAGTACCGGGGTATACCCCGCCTCGTAGCCCTCCAGACTCTCAACCCGGTCAACAACCCGGGTCATCAAAGACAGCGTGGCCTCCTGCTCCATGGTCTTTTTCACATAACTGGCGTTGGCGGTTTGAATGTTGATCAGCAGGATGCCGCACAGCAATGCCGCCGCCACCCGCTCCACCCACTTGGATTTCCGGGATTCCACAAATGTAACGGCAACGCAGAACACAAACACATAGGCCAGCCAGTAGGAATAGACCATCAGCACATGTACGAAGGGATTGAGCAGCCGCACGCCGTTCATGGAAAAAGGCAGCAATGCGACAAACGCCACCAGCGACAGAATTCTGGCTGCAGAATGCTTTTTCTTAGACAGCCGGATCGCGCTTCCTACCAGACAAACGACCACCACCAGCAGCAGCAACAGATTGATCAGCCGTGGCAGCTGAGACGGATAGACATAGCCGGGCATTTCCGCAAAGGCGGTTTTGAACATCTCCCAGCAATCCGCCACCCGGTCCTTGATGGATTCCGTGCTTGACCATGCGTTGGAAAGACTATTATAGTCATCCTGGGCAATGGAAACACCGGTAACGGATGTGACCATCTTCAATCCAATGTAGTAAAGAATACCGCCTATGATTGCCGCCCCGGCGGCCAGAAAATCGGATATCCACAGCTTTTTCAGCGGATACTCCGGGTTTTGCAGACATCTCAAAACAGATACCACCAGCACCATCGTAACGAAAGAGAATACAAATGTCTGGTACAACGCAAGGGACGCGGCAATGCAGACACCAATGGCCATTCCGCAAATGGCAACGGTGCTTTTCTTTAGAAAGGGGCCATGATCGCTGCATTCTTTCCAGATATAGGCCCCCAGCATCGCCAGGGCCAAGGCTAACATATTGCTTCCCAAATCCGGTGTGTATGTGGCGGCTGTGGCAGTTACAGTAACATTGGTCGTCAGAATTCCGGAAATAATGGCGATATGGCTCTTTTTCCGCATTTCCAGCATTTCCGCCACAAGGTACACAGCCAGAGAAAGCCAAATGAGTGCCACGATCCCGTTGACCCAGGGAAAGCTGGTAAACCTGCCGAGAAAGAAATCATACAGCGGCTTTAAATACCGCCCAACTGTATTTTCCATTTCCAGTAGCTTCCATTGGAAACCGCCTCCACCAGGGAATCATGGGAGGGCTGAAAATGCAAGAACCCATACCCATGGGCCAAAAAGCCCAGAATAAACGTATACAGAAAACTGCGCTTGAGGGTGTCTTTGTTGATCCGCTCCATGCCAAGGTCTGTCCTTTCCGGTTTGATTTTCTATGGAAGCTCTGATTAAATCGGCAAGAGCTGGCAGCGAGAGATTTTGTTTCCAGGCAAGGTTTGGAAAATGAGGGAATACTGTATGTATTTCCCATTTTTCAAGCCGCAGCATGGAAGCAAAAGATCCGCTGTCCAGCCGCAGACGATTTATTCAGAGTTTCCCTATATAAGCAATGTCATGCGGCTTATTATAGCATTTCCCTTTTAAAAAGTCTATACCCCGCCGTACTTCTCGTTCTCTTCCACCTTTTTCCATAGAACGTGGTACATCGGATCAAAAATCGGGCTGTCTCACGCGCTTCCATGAGACAGCCCGATGATTTATTCAGCGTTTTCTTAGAACTCCGTAAAGGTGTAGCGGACCATGTTTCCCTTTCCGTCACCGGTAATGATCAGGGTATCCCCATCGGGGGTCTCCGCCCGGTCCATGACAGGGAAAGGGGCGTTGGCCTTTACATAGACTTCCGGACTTTCGCACTCCACCTCCACGATCTCCTTGCTGGCATGTCCCTCTCCGCCGCAGGGGTTGATGGTTTCGATGAGAATTTCATATTCTTTCATAGTGATTGCTCCTTTGTTCCTTTTTCATTAGGATACCACAAATCATGCCGTTTGAGCAAATAGGCATTATCCACAAGAATTGGGCAGAATAATCGTATACTATGCCGAAAGTCCAGCCTGTACATGTCTTTTTGTGCGGTGGGTACAGTATACGGAAACACCTCGCAAAAATTACCGTTTGTACCATGAGAGGACGGCGGGAAAATGCTTGAAAATTTCCGTGGTATTTTTCAGAGGAATAATTCATTAGAAATGAGAAAGGAGATTCCGTTATACTTGTATTTGAACAATTTATGAAAAACCGCCCACAAAAGGAGGGATACCCATTGTGAAGCCAGATGCCTATGCCGGGATTTATGGAGAGGTTGCCGCACAGATGGGCAGTGAAACGGCCGAAATGATTTACCGGTTGTTCCGGGGACAAACGGTGGTCTTTCCCCAGCGGCTGTATGACCAGGAATATGTACGTGCCTTTGTTCGGGAGAATGAGGGAAAGTATACCGTCCGGCAGCTGTCCGTTCTCTTTGGATACTCGGACAGAAGGATCCGGCAATTCATGTCCCAGGAAAAATCCAATGAAGTACCCGCCAAATAAACAAACCGGCAGAGCCGCCGCTCTCTCAAAGACTATTATGGAGGTTCTAAAAATGAAAAAGCAGACACAAGTATCGATTCTCAGGCGAAAGGCCATTCCAGCAGGAAAAAACGCTGAAAAGAGGCCCTCAAAAACCGACTTTCGCCGCGCCGCGCTGATGGCCATGGCCCTTTTCTGCAGCCTGGGTTTCACCGGCTGCAAAAAGGAGTCCGAGGTGGTCACCCTGCCAACGGTCCAGCGGCAGGAGACCACCGTCCCGGAAACCACTACCGTTCCGGAAACCACCAAAGCCACCGAACCGGTCGTCACAGAAGAGACCGCACCCCAGACGGAAGCCCCCACGGAAGAAACAACCGCTGACGGTCTTCGCCCGGAATTCAAGCAGGCCATGGACAGCTATGAGTCCTTCTATAACGAGTACGTAGACCTTCTGAACCAATACAAGGCCAATCCCACGGATTTCTCCATTTTGACAAAATACATGTCCATGCTCTCCAAGCTGGAAGAAATCGATACCGCTTTCAAAGCCTGGGATTCCAGCAACATGACCTCAGAGGAGTTAAAATACTATCTGGAGGTTTCCACCCGCATTCAGAAAAAACTGGTGGACCTGTTCTGATCGGCCCGGGGAAATCACGTTGTTCCGTTGTATCCGTCCGGTAAAGTATGTAGGGAACGGCCTATGTGCCGTTCCGCTGCGTGGCGAATACAACCCGTGCGGATAAAACAGAACCACCCCCCCGGATATGTCATTCCGAGCGAACGAAGTGCGTCGAGGAATCTTCCCGAGTGGCCTGTTTTATCTTGTGGTAGTTCTTTCTCCCACGTGGTGGATTCCTCCACTCCGCTTACGCTGCGGTCGGAATGACATAGGGGGGACGTTTCTACGGATTCGCCTACAGTTTCTGGAATATTTTACGCCGTCCCGCGGCCTCATCAGTCAGGGCTACGCCCTGCCAGCTTCCCCGGCGGGGAAGCTTTTGTACCATGTATCGGGTGGTACCCCCCACTGTAGCGGCGGCAATCTGCCGCCATTGGCCGTAAGGCCACTCGTTGGACGTTCGTATCCGTAGCATCCCACGGGGCCAGCCCCTCGCCGGGGCTGGAGTGGCGTTGGATCAACGCCGCTACATTGTTCCGTGTATTGGGTTATACCATTCATCGGCACAGGTTATATTTGCCACCCCCACGTCAACTTACCACGTTTTTCATATTTTGCGAACGTAAATTGGCAATATATTCGTAAATAATTCGGCGTTCTCGGAGAATTTGGCTGTATAAGCACTTGTGCTACTCTGCCTGGAATTCATCGGCCATGAGTTTCACATAAGCGGCCAGATTATCGGTTTGGGCCACGGGGTAATGGCAGATCACCGCGTAAATGCCCTTAAAGTCCTTTTCATGGAAAGTGATCGCCCAAAAAAGGCTGCCGTCTGTACTCTGGCCGCAAATACCGCCGTTTTTGCCCTCGATGAGGGTATCGCCGGGACCTCCCGCGGAAAGGCCCCATTGGATGGCCTCGTTAAAGCTTGTGGTATCCAGCGGCACCACCGAAAACCAGACGTTCCGGTTTTCCCCATATTCCCAGCGGAGGGCGGGACGTCCACCATAGGTTCCCTCTGATTTTTCAAAGCCCTCCTTGGGGATATAGGTCG
>CAKTQE010000041.1 GCA_934593275.1 uncultured Oscillospiraceae bacterium
CCCAGCAGGTCATCCAGCTGCAAAATTTCCCGGCGGAGCTTTTTAAGAGAGGTTTTCTGGGTGCCGGAAAAGAACTGGATCCCCCGGAATTCCAGGCCGGGATACTGCTCCCGATTCTTGATCAGTTCCTCGATTTCCTGGCGGTTGATGCCAAACTGGCTGTCGTTGGTCAGCCGCAGGAGGATGGTGAGTTTTTTGTTATACTTCCGGGAGAGCCGGTCCAGCAAATCAAACTGGGTCAGGGACTCCACGGTGTAAATTCTGCCATCGGTCTGGGCTACCAGCTTTTCAATAAAGGCGGGGGTTTTGTTGATGCCGGAGATCACGGTGATCTTGGGGTCTACCCCCAGGGCATCACAGATTTCACTCTCCCCCGGAGAGCAGATTTCCAACCGCTCCACTTTCCCCAGGGTGCCTTGCACCAGAAAGGGGTTTGCCTTGATGGCATAGGCCAGGGCGAGCTTTTCCCCCAGCAGACTCCGGAGATGGGCAATCCTTTGGGCCAGAATGCCGTAGTCAAAAATATAATAGGCGGTATCTTGTAACTGTTCCATCATCGGCCTCCTACCAGGGCGGCCAGAGCCTTGCGGTCGATCTTGCCGTTTTTATTCAGGGGCATGGCCTCCACCTGCCGCAGGATGCCGGGAACCATAAAGCCCGGTAAATTCTGCTTCATAATGGCGTGGAGTTCCTCTTTTTCAACGGTGCCGGTGTAGAAGCCTTTCAGGCGGCTGCGCTTTTCATCAAAGAGGCAGCAGGCCCGCTCCACTCCGGCAATGGCGTTCATTTCCCGCTCGATTTCTTCCAGCTCGATGCGGTGGCCCATATACTTGATCTGGAAGTCTTTCCGTCCGGAGAAAACCAGTTCTCCCTGCTCGTTGTACCTGCCCAGGTCGCCGGTGCGGTAAATGCGCTCCGGGTAGTTGGGATTTAAGGGGTTCTGGGTAAAGTGGGCGGCGTTTTGCTCCGGGCAGCGGTAATAGCCCAGGGCCAGGGCCGTACCCCGGACGCAGATTTCGCCCTCCTGGCCCTGCTCCGTCACCTCCCGGTTTTCCCCGTCCAGCAGGAACACATGCTCATTGGGGAACGGAATGCCGATGGGGATGCCGGCGGCGTAGTCCGCCTGGGGGTCTAAGATGTGATAGGTGCAGTTGCAGGTGATCTCCGTGGGGCCGTAGAGGTTCACATACAGAGCCTGGGGCAGATGCTTTCTAAATTCTTTCAGGGCTTTCAGAGGCATGACTTCCCCGGAGAACAGGATTTTTTCAATGGTTTCCGGGGTTTTGTAGTCCAGGGCGTGGAAGCCGGTGATGAGACACAGGGCAGACACCGCCCAAATCAGCGTGGTGGCGTTCTTCTGGCACAGGAAATCGATCAGTTCCGTAGGCCGGGAGAACAACGCCCGGGGTACCACCGCCAGGGTGGCACCTACTTTCATGGCAGAGTAAATGTCTTTTACCGACACGTCAAAGTCAAAAGGAGCCTGGTTGGCGATGACGTCGGCCTGGGTGATGTGGAACAGCTCTGTAAAGCAGTCGATAAAGTCCAACACACTGCGGCTGCACACCACAATGCCCTTGGGAACACCGGTGGAGCCGGAGGTGAAGTTTACATAGAGGGGGTCCGTATCAATGGCCCGGGCCTGGATGGCCGCCAGGGCGGCCCCGTCTTCCTCCTGCTGAGATAGGTCTTCAAAGCAGCACAGGTTCCGGCCCGTAAAAATCTCCTGGGCCTGGGGCAGCAGTTCCCGAGTGGTGATGATCACCGGCGGGTCCAGCTGCTCCACGATCTGTTGCAGCCGGGAGGCGGGCAGTTCCGTGTTCAGCACCGAGTAAAAGCACCCGGCCCACTGCACCCCAAAAAAGGCCGCCACCGCCTGGGCGTTTTTCTCCATATAAATTCCAACTGCCTGGCCCCGCCCGGTGATCCTTGCCAGGGCCGAACCCACCCGGCGGCTGAGGGCATAAAACTCCCGGTAGGTATAGCTCCGGCAGTCATCGGTCACGGCACATTTTTCCGGATACCGGCCATAGCTTTCTTCCAGATACCGCAGCACATTTCCCATAGCGTTTCCCCCGTTTCTCCACGATAGGCATAAAAATTCTTTTAACATTATAGCAAAGCCCTATAACCGTGTCAATGCAGAAAAAGCCGTATCGCCCAAGGGAATACCGGTTGGGCGATACGGATCAGGTATCGAAACGCCGCGGGCGGCAGATTGCCGCCCCTACAATACATTTGTTTCGTATTACCGTATATTTTACGTGTCTATCATCGTTTTACGTCCGTAAAATATAAAAAACATGGTACATTACCGTAGGGGCGGCAACCTGCCGCCCGCCACGTGGCAATTACAACCTGTAGGGTTGAATGGTACCACCCCATACACGGAACAATGTAGCGGCGTTGACCCAACGCCATCCAGCCCCGACGAGGGGCTGGCCCCGTTGCAAATACAACCTGTTTTGTTGAACGGAACCACCCCCGACATGTCATTCCGAGCGAACGTAGTGAGTCGAGGAATCCACCCAAGTTGCAGATTTTACCTTGCGTTGGTACTTTCTATTACGTAGTGGATTCCTCCACTCCGCTGACGCTCCGGTCGGAATGACAGCGTTTCTGGTTTGATTGATGCAGATACAAACGTACCACGATTCCGGCCCTGGGGGCCGGTTGGCGGCAGATTGCCGCCGCTACAGTGAGGTGTACCATTTTTCGGGTGGTACCATTCACCCCCACAGGTTACACATCCAACCTGCCGCCCGCCACGTATCGATTACAACCTGTGCGGATGAACGGTATCACCCTCCCGACACAATAATTGTCAATTGTCCATTGTCCATTGTCAATTCCGGAAAAACTGTCAACTGTCAACTGTCAACTCTCTCCCCCTGCGCTGAACAGCATCCTGTCCGACTCCACCTGGAAGGCTTTCAGCAAATCTTCCGGGGTCATTTCGGCCCGTTGGGTGCCGGTCAGTTCCAGGAGGACTTGGCCGTCTTTCATCATCATGGTGCGGTTGCCCAGCCCTAAGGCAGAGGGGATGTTGTGGGTGATCATCAGGCAGGTGATGTGGTGGTCTGCCACGATTTTTTTGGTCAGTTCCAGCACCTTTTCCGCTGTGGCCGGGTCTAAGGCGGCGGTGTGTTCGTCCAGGAGCAGAAGCTTGGGGGTCACCAGGGTGGCCATCAGCAGGGTCAGAGCCTGGCGTTGGCCGCCGGACAGGAGGCCTACGGGGTGGTTCATCCGGTCTTCCAGGCCCAGGCCCAGCATGGAGAGCCGGTCCCGGAATTCGGACCGGTCTTTTTTGGTAATGGTGGAAAAGGGGGAACGGCTGTGGCTGGCCCGGAGGTAGGCCAGGGCCAGGTTTTCCTCAATGGTCATATTGGGGGCGGTACCCCGCAGGGGGTCCTGAAAAAGTCTGCCGATGAACTTGCCCCGCTTGTAGTCCGGCATCTGGGTGATGTCCTGGCCGTCTAAAACGACGCTGCCCCGGTCTAAGGGGAACGAACCGGCAATGGCACCAAAGAGGGTGGATTTTCCCGCGCCGTTGGAGCCAAGCACCGTGACAAAATCCCCGGCATCCAGGTGGAGGTTCACCCCTTGCAGGGCCTTTTTTTCATTGACGGTGCCTTTTCCAAAGGTTTTTTCCAAATTGGTCAGGGTCAGCATTTTATACCCCTCCTTTCTTTTCCGCCCGCAGGGCCGGGATGCCAATGGCCAGGGCCACGATCACGGCGGAAATCAGCTTCAGGCACTCGCTGGGCAAATCCAGCCGCAGGGCAATGGCGATGATGAACCGGTAGAGAATGCTGCCCAGGACGGCTCCAAAGGCCTTTTTCCCAATGCTGCCCTTTCTGGTCAAGGTCTCCCCGATGATGAGGGAGGCAAGACCAATGATGACCATGCCGGTACCCAGGTTGATATCCGCGGTTTTCTGATACTGAGCCAGCAGCGCACCGGACAGGGCCGTCAGGGCGTTGGCCATGCACAGGCCCACGGTGACGGTAAAGGCCGTGTTGATGGAACTTGCCCGCACCATATCCGGGTTGTCTCCCGTGGCCCGGATGGAAAGGCCCAGCCGGGTCTTTAAAAACAGCACAAGCCCCCCCGCAACCAGCACCGCCAGTACCGCCGCGGGCAGCAGCCGGTAGTAGCTAGCTAAAAAGGGTTTCAGCACCGTAAACACCGTGGGGGCTTTGAGCATGCTGACGTTGGAGGAAAAGCCCATGACCGCCAGATTCACGGTATACAGCCCCGTATTGGTGATGATACCGGCTAAGATGGAGGGGATGCGCATTCTGGTCTGCAAAAAGGCGGTGATGAAGCCCGCGGCGGCTCCGGCCATCATGGCCAGAGGGATGGCCAGGAACGGATGGCCCGCCACGGCCACGGTGGCAGACACGGCACAGCCCAGGGTAAAGGCCCCATCGGTGGTCATATCCGCAATGTTCAAGGTTTTGTAGCTCAAAAACAGGGCCAGGGCGACCAGGGCATAAATGCAGCCCAGCTCCAAGGCACTGAATATCAGGGCAGTTGAAATCATGGTGGACTCCTTTACATGTTCAATAGGGGGTCCCTGGGGACCCCCCTTTGTATTTTACTCCGTGGTGACTTCCTTGACTGTTCCGGCCATGGAGGAGAAGACGCTGTAGTCAAGATTTAAAGCCTTGGCGGTGTCGGTGTTCACGGTGATGATGCCGCCGTCCATGACGTGGTATTCAGGGATATTGCCGCCCAGCAAAATGTCTACGGCCATATCGGCGGTGTAGGCACCCAACTCGCTGTAGTTCACGCCGCAGGTGGTAAAGGCTCCGGCGGTGACGAAGGAGTCGGCACCGGTATAGAACGGAATGCCAGCCTCATTGAGGATTTCTGCCACGGCACCGGCGGCAGCCATGACCGTATTGTCCGTGGGGGTGAACACCGCCTGGACACGGCCTACCAAAGCACTGGCAGCGGTGAGGATTTCATCGGTGGAGTTACCGGTCTTTTCAATGTAGGCAATGCCCTTGGCATCTAAGTATTCCTTGGCCTGGGCAATGGGGGTGGCGGAGTTGATTTCGCTGTTGGAGTACAGCAGGCCCACGGTTTCCACTTCCGGCTGGACGGCAAAGAGCATATCCATGATCTGCTGGGTGTTCAGGGCATCGGAAGTGCCGGTGACGTTGGCAATGCCGGTAAGCTCCGAAGAAGCGGGGTCAGAGATGGCGGCGTAGATCACGGGAGTCTTGGTCTCCTCGGTGGCGGTGGCCATGGTGGTGGCGGCCAGGGTGGCAATGGGGAGAATGGCGTCATAGCCATCGGAGACCACCTGCGCCCCGATCTGGTTTAAGACAGAGGCATCATTCTGGCCGTTGAATTCCTTGTAGGTGATGGTGATGTTCTTTTCGGCGGCCTTGGCATCCAGTTCCTTTTCCATGGCCAGACGAATTTCATCCAAAGAGCTGTGGTCCAGCTGCTGGACAATGGCCACTTTGAAGCTGGTTTTTTCCGTATCGGCATTGCCCTTGGGGGCGGCATTGGAAGCGCAGCCGGTAAAAGACAGGGTCACGAGAGACAGGGCGCACAGCGCGGACAGAAGCTTTTTCATAATTGGTACTCCTTTTTGAAAAATTAAAATTTAGGATGGTTTGATGGGGTTCTTCCTGATTTCACCATCGTCTCCCTGGATTTTTCATAGCAATGTCCCTCCTGAAAATTAAAAAAGCCCCTGTTCCCCCTAGGGGGGAACAAGGACAGAAATGATAAATTCTGCGGTACCACCTTGTTTGCCGAAAAAATTCGACCGCTCAGCACGATGCCAACACACCGTCTGCCCCATAACGCTGGCATTGCGTCAGAAGATACTAGGATACCCCGTTCTCTCTGCCCTCGGCGGCCCATTTGCTGCTCCGCTTTTCGCCCCGCTCTCAGCCCCCGGGACTCTCTGTGGATGCGCTTACAGCTTTACTTCCGCTTCATAGGTTTGTCTTTTGAAGTTGGTTTGGTTATACCACCAATTTGTGCGTTTGTCAAGAACTTTTTTCCGCGACGGGTGGATTTTTTAATATTCACGGACAACGCCTTTCACAAGGCCCAGAATCTGGGCGTGGGTGCCGTCAATGGGGCTGTAGTTCTCATTTTCCGGCATGAGCCAGATTTCCCCGTTTCTCCGGCGCAGCCGCTTCACCGTGGCCTCGTCTTCGATCATGGCCACCACGATCTGGCCGTCATCCGCCGTGGACTGGGGCCGGACAATCACCTTGTCGCCGCTGAGGATGCCGGCGTTTACCATGCTGTCTCCCCGGACCCGCAGGGCAAAGCAGCTGGGGTCCTCCCAGGGAATGGTGCCCTCCTGATTTTCCAGGGCCAGAATGGGAAGCCCCGCCGTAACCACGCCGATGACCGGAATCTGCCCCGGTCTGGCTCCCGTCATCAAGGCCCGTTTCCGGCCCTTTCCATCCGGGGCCTGAAACACGCCCTTTTCCTGCAAGGCCTGCAAATGGTAGCTCACCGAGGCGGTCGAGCGCAGGCCCACCGCTTCCCCGATTTCCCGGACAGAGGGGGAATACCCATTTTCCGCAATAAACGCATTGACAAACTCCACGATTTTCTCGGCTTTGTTGCTGGTTCTGGGCATAAGGCCACCTCCAGGTTGTTTTTCCTGATTATAGCACAAATGATTGAAAAAAGAAAGGGGCAGGAAAAATTTTTTCCGGAGACGGCCCGTTCCGGGGGCGGTGGGCTACTTTTTATTGCGGTTTCCGGTAGCCCATGGCCCGGGGGCTGTCCGTCAGGCCCTGGGTGGTGGGGTCATTGACAATGCCCAGAATCGCCAACAGGCCAAAGGCGGCGTTGACAAAATCCAATAGCCGCCCCTGCAAGGCTCCCAGTTCCAGCTCCACCCCGCCCAGAGCCGCGGCACTTTGCAGCAGCAACAGCAGGGCCGGAACCAGGGCCAGCCAGAAATTCCGGTTTTTAAAGCGCACTTTCCAGTTGATCATGTATTATGCTCCTCCTTTTTCCAGGTCCTCCAATCGGTGATTGATGACCTTGATCTGTTCTTCTACCACCGGCATCCGCCGGGCGAAATGGTTGTGTTCCCGGACCTCCCGGGTCAGCTCCCGCAGCTGCGCATCCGTCACCGCCTGGGCGGTGCGCAGGACGTTTTCCCGCCGCCGCTCGGAGAGTAAATTGCTGAGCATGACCCCCGCCAGGGACAATAGCCCCGTAATGAGAGAAGCCGCCACCGTCGCGCTCATAGGCCCTCCTTTCCCGGCAGCAGCCGGAGTATTTTCAAAGGCACTGCATGGCTGTTGTCCGGCTCTCCGGGGCCAAAGGCCAGCCTGCCGGATTTGAGTATTACTTCCCGGCCCGAAGCCCTGCCCCGGAGAAAGCCAAAGGCCCCCACGATTTCCCAGAATCTGGCCCCTCCCGCCGTTTCCATAAATTCTATGGCAAACAACGCCCCCTGGGCCTGGATTTCCCCGGGGAGAAAGGACTCTTGGGGGCTGGGATTCTCCCAGAGAAGCCGGGGACTTACATATTCCTCCTGGGCCTGACCCAAGGGCAGGGGTTCTCCCTCATTCTGGGCCGGGGGCAAGCCTTGCAGCCGGTTTCCCCGGAAATCCACTGGCATTCCCAGGGTCACGGTCTGGGCCGTCTCCCCCCGGCAGCCCAGGCCCAGGGACCGGTGGGCAATGTCCAAATCCAGCAAAGGGCCGTTTCCCCAGGGGAATTCCAGGGTTTCCAGGCCGTCCCCCACCAGAAGCGTCAGTTCCCGGACCTTGGGGATCACCAAGACGGTATCCATGGGGGTCTTCTCCCCCAAGTCCCAGGCCGCGTCCTCCCCGTTCTCATTTTTTCCTTTCAGGGTAAACACCGGCTTTAGTCCGGGCAGGGCCGTGACCTTTCCCAGGACGTGGACTCGCCAGCTGCCCCCGGCCTGGGGCGTTTCTTCGGTTTCCGTCCACTCTTCCAGGGACAAAATAGCCCCCTGGGGCGGCGTTCTGGGTAGTACGGAAAGGGTCGCTTCCAGCGTTGCCGCTCTTCCTCTGGTGTCCAGCAGTTCCGCCCGCACCGGAATCTGGCCGCTTCGGGGCAGCGGGAAACAGACGGCCCGCCCCTCTCCCCGGAGTTCGCCGCAGCAAATGCGGCACCGGGCAATGGGCGCACCGGCACTGCCCTGGGCCTCCACCGAAATGCGGGCCTGGGAAACCCCCTGGACAAAGCCCCCGCAGCGTTCCTGGGTGCCGGTGTCATCGGTGATGACCAGCTTGCCCTGGGGGATTTCCGTGGGAGGAAGCCCCAGGAGCAAATACTCCTGCCGGGTCTCCGCAGGCTGGTTTCCCCGGTACAGTGTCAGGGTCAGTTCCACCGGGATCCGCTGCAAGGCCGGGTATTCTGCCGCCAGTTCCACCGGGGGAACCCAGGTGATGCTGGTCTTCCGGGTCTTTTCCACCACCACCCCCTGCCGGTTGCCGCAGCGGTAGGCAACGGTCAGGGGGCTTCCGCCTACGGAAAGGGTCAGGGTCAGGGGGCTTCCCAGCAGGTCCCCGGACACCTGCAAGGGCCGGTTCAAGGTCGATAAAATCATGGTCGCTCCTTACCAGCCGAATCTTCTTACCAGCTGGTCATAGAACTGCCGCTGGGCCGCCTCAAATTCCTGCTGCCAACGGCTGTCCGACACCTGGTCCCGGTAGGACTGGTAATCGGCACCCCGCTCCCGGTCATACCGGTCCCAGAGCCGCTGGTTTTCCGCCTGCCAGGCGGCCAGGGCTTGCTTGTACTGGTTTTGACTGCTGTTTTCCCGCTGCAAGAGCAGCGCGTATTTTTCCTTGTCCGCCTGACCCTGGCGGTCATAATCTGCCCGGGCCTTGTCATACAGCTGGGTGGCCTTGTCGGACAAATCCTCCATATGCCGCCGGTAGGACTGCTGGGCCGCGGTCTGGCCGTAGGAGCTGCCGTAACCCCCGGTCATGGCCGCTGCCTGGCCTAAGGTGTCCTGCATGGCCAGACGTCCGGACTGCACCGCCTGGTCTTTATACTGCCGGTAGAGGGCATCCCCGTTTAGCTGATAGGAAAAGGCCTCCCGGTTTAAGATTTTCTCCATGGCCGCATCCAGCTGCTTCTGCCACTGGGAAACATAGGCTCCGGGCTGATTCCGGTCACTGGCCTGGGCCTCCTGCCGGGCCTGTTCCACCTGGTCTGTAGGGGTATACTCCCTTCGTTTCTTTTCTTCCATTCTTCCTCCTTACACCCGCCAATGTCCGTCGGGCATCTGTTGCAGGGGGCTTGCCGGATGGGGCAGGGCCGTAAAGGTCACCCGGTCCCCCTGCTGGGTCTGCACCCCCGGCGTTCCCGGAACGCAGAAGCCACTTTGGGCCGGTTCGGACTGGGCGGCCCCATCTTCCAAGGCCCCCAGGCGGCATAAAACCTTTGCCTGTTCTTCCGATAGTCTGCGTCTGTCTGCTTCCCAGCTGTCCCCGCTGACGTATCGGTTTTCCAGGCGTTTTCCCATCAGGGCCGTAAAGCTGCCCATCAGCTCCCCGGAATTGAGGAGCGTCCGGAGCAGTGCCTCCCGGTCCGGCTCGGCCTGGGTCTCCCCGTGGGATAGGGCGTATTGCAGCTGCTCGGAGAGCTGAAACAGGTAGTTCCGGATGGCCCGGAGCTGCTCTTCCGGAGTCCCCTCCTGAATGCTGGGCAGCCGCAGCCATTCCGCCCCCATCATTGGCCGCTCCTTCCCTGGCGGTAGACCCTGGTGATGGAGAACAGCCGCATATCCCCCCGGCCCTCCAGCCGCAGTTCCAGATGTCCGCAGGGCCTGGGCCGCACCGGCAGGAAAAACCGCCGGTCCGTACCGGTCATGGTTCCCACGGTCTCCCAGGCCCCGGCATCGTCATAGCGCACCAGCACCCGGGCGTGGGCATGGCGGGAGAGCATCATCTGCAATTCCAGCCCCGTCAAAATCTGGCTTTTCCCGTCCCAGCCGGAAATACGCCCGGTTTGGGCGGACCAGGCCACGGATTCCTCACTCTCTTCTCCCCGGAGAACCCAGAGATCCCCCGCCCGGTCCAGGCCGTAGAGCTTGCCCTGGCAGAACCGCAGCTGCCGCAGGTGCAGCCCCTCTTCCCGGTGCCACTGGCCCAGGCGGGTGTCCAGCACGTAGAGGGATTCTTCCGTTCCCTCTAAGAGACTCAGGAAATACCGGTCTCCGAACCCGGCCCCCACGGCCCCCTGGCTCTCCGGATTGCCCAGGGCCTTGCCCACCTCCCCGGGCAGGGAGCCATCGTAGACGCAGACTCCCATGGGGGCCTTGTAAAATAGGGAATTGCCCACAATGGCCAGACTCTCCCCGCAGCCCTGCTGGACGCCGGGGCAGACGGTACTCTGAACCCGAAAGGCCCCGGGGTAGCTGCCGTAGACTTTATACAAGCAGTCCTCCTTGAAGAAAACAGGCGTACCCAGGTAGGTCACCGCCCCGGTAAAGGGGCCTTGACTGCCCACGCCCACGGTGTAGCTGTCGGTAGACAGGCCCATAAAGCAATTCCAGTTCCGGAAATCCCCCAGCTTGGAGGCATAGAGTTCATTGACCGTTTTCCCATCAGGGCCGGGTCCAAATCGGCAGCCCCACAGCCGGTTGCCGCACTCCGTAACATAGTCCATTTCCGGCACATCCCGCCGTACCTGCAAGCCCTCCTTGACGGTGATTTTCTTCCCCAGAACACCGGAAACCACCAGGCTGTCTTCCGTAACAAGCCAGAGGACATTGCCCCCGTCCAGCTCCCCGGCCCCCGTCAGGGTCACGCCGTCATAAATCCGGAAGTCCTTGCCGATGCCGGGAGCCGAAAGCCGGACATAGGGGGTCTGCACCAGGATCCAAAGGCCGGAGGAAGCGGACCACTCCTTTAATACCTGGGGTTCATCGGAGGTGTCCAGCCACAATGCCTTGTTGACAGGCTCCTTTGGCTCCACAGACTGCACATAGTCCGGCAGCCGGTCCGCCCCCTCCAAACTGCAGGGGGTCAGGGTCACGGCCACTTCCCCAGGGAAACAGGCTTCCAATGCCCCAAAGTCCAGAGGGTCTACGGTACTGGCGTATTTTTTATCCGGGAACACCAACACATAGGCCCCCATGTTCACAAGCTTTTTAGGGCCATCTTCCGTAAGGCCCAAATCCACTTTCCGCTCCGGCAGCACCAGGTATTTTCCCTGGGTATAGCACAGCCCCTCTCCCGCCTCCAGGGCCGTGACGTTCTTCTGCGCCCGCCGCACCCGGCCGGGCCGAGGGCCAAGGGCCGGGTAAAAGTCGGCACAGAGGTTTTCCATCCGGGAAAAGGCCCCGTCCCCGATTCTGGCCCCCCGGTCCAGGCCGCCGAAAGCATCCACCGTATGGCGGCGGCTCCAGACCCGTTTCAGCATGGGCATTTCCACCGCCCACTCCCCCTTTCCTTTACAGATACCGCAGGGCCTTTCCCGGCTGGGGAATGGTCCGGCAGCACCAGGCGAAAAACTCTTTCCACAAGGCGTTGAACCGGCTCATGGCATTGTTGTATAGGGAAAATTCCTGGTCGGCGTAGTAGATGGAACCCTCCAGCCACAGGAAATACAGCCCCGTAAAGGCCTGGGGCAGCATCAGCTTTTTCCCCGGCCAGTCCTCCTGGTGCAGTCCGGGATAGGGGCCGGATACGGCGTGAAAGGCTTCCAAAGCCCCCCAGACCATGGCCTCTGCCTCTTCCAGCCAACGCAGCTTTTCCTCCCGGCTGTACAGGTTGGGCCGCCGCCGGTCCGTGGCCTCCATGACCTCCCGCACCGTCATTTATCGGCCCTCCAGGCTCTGCAGGGGCTGGGCCGCCTGGGCTTCAAAGGCCATGGCCTGGGCCAGACTCTTTTCCCGGCGGGCCAGAACCTTGGCCACATTCCAGGGGACCTCCACCGCTACCCCCCGCTGGATCAGCCAGGTTTTGCCGTTGATGCCCACAAATACATCCTCCCGCTTTTCCCGGGTCAGGGGCATCCGAATGGTCACTTTTTCTTCCATAGAACACATTCCTTTCTTCTGTTCCCCAGGCCCATGGCCTGGGGAATTTGGGCTTCTATCCTTAGTTGGCTTCTGCCGTGGGGGAGAACGCGGAGCAGCACTCTACCCGGATGAGGTAAGGCTCCATGAGGATCTCCGCCGTCTGCAGGGCTTTCCAGCCCACGGTGCTGCGCTGATCCAGGGGGTCAGCGGTACCGGCGGAACCCAGCTGCTTGATGATGGTGGTCAGGCCCCCGCCGGTGACTTCCGTCACGCCGTAGGCCCCATCTGCCAGGAACAGGCAGCCGAACACCGCCAGACCCTGGGGGCAGTCGTTTTCCGTACCCTTGTACACCGCCGCCTCGGAGGTCTCCACAAAGCGGACACCGGCAATGCGGCCAATTTCTCCCTCATACATGTTGTCGGGGGTGGCGTACTTGTGCATTTCCTCCCAACGGGGGTCGGACATGATGTCATAGGCCACATAGGGATGAAGCACGCACACATAGTCCCCGGCGATTTTGGGGGCGTTGGCGGCTTTCAGCATGGCGGCCACCTTTTTGACGGTATCCACCGTCAGGGTGCAGGTCTTGTCCAAGCCGGAGCGGTCCGCCACAGGGGTCTGCTTGCCGGCGGCATCCACCTTGGGGCAGTAGTACACATTGGTGCCGGACTGCAAGACGTTCCGGGTAATGGTGTCCAGGGTCATGCCCGCCTGACGGCCCACGGCCTTGGTGGCTTCCAGCACATTGTTGTCAATGGCCGTCAAATCCAGCACATCGGAAAGACACACGAAATCGCCGTACTGGTTCACCTCTGCCTCCACGGCGGTGGCACTGAGCTTCCGGCCCTCAGGGGTCACGCCCTCGGTCAGGGGCTTCAGGGCCTTGGGCAGTCCCGCGTACCGGCGGAACTGGATGCGCTTGCCCCCGTTTTTGGGAATGGGCCGCTTCTGGCCAAACTGGCCGTGAATCAGGTTGGGTCCCGCCTCTTCAATCAATGCCCGGTCATAAAAGGTCTTGTTTTCCGCGGAAAGACCCGGATCCGTGGTCACGTTGACCTGAGGGTTCTCCGCAAACAGCTGCAAAAAGTTCATTTCCATAGACTTCTCCTTTTTGATTTTCTGTGATTTTTTGTTTTCTCGGGAAGCTTTGAGCCGATCGACAAGAGCTGGCAGCGAGAGATTTTGCTTCCAGGCAAGGTTTCAAAAGTGGAGGAATACTTTGTGTATTTCCCACTTTGGAAACCGCAGCATGGGAGCAAAAGATCCGCTGTCCAGCCGCAGGCGGTCGGGTCAAAGTTTCCCTAAGCGAAACTAATTTTCTCTCCTCGCTCCACCCGGCGGCACAGCTCCGCCAGTTCCTTTCGGCTCAGCTTTTCCACCCGGTTTCCCAGGGGAGCCGTGCCGGAGGGGGTCAGACCGTTTTCCGGGGGACGGGGGCTGGTTTCCCGAAGCTTTTCCGTCAGGTGCCGCTCCACCCTTTGGGCCGCGTAGGCCATGGCAGCGGGTATGATCTCCTGCTTGTGGCGGATCTCATAGGCCGTCTGCATATCCACACGGGCGCGAAGCAGCTGACGAAACTCCGGGTCCAGCATTTCCTTTTCCAAATCGAATTCCGGATAGGTCTCCCGGATGGTCCGGGCCTGGCTGTGCCACTGGGCAAGCATTTGCTCTGCCCCTGCCTGAATCTCCTGGGTCTGCCGCTGCTGCTCGGCAGGCTCCGGCTGTTCCGGCAAACGCTCTCGCAGGGCCTTTTCCATAGCCCCGTAGTCCTGGCCCTCCATGCCCAGGGCTTTGCGCATATACTCTAGCACCGGCTGTGCCGCGGCGAATTGCTCCGCCGTTTCCCGGCTGTTTTTAAGCCGCTGCCGCAGAATGCTCTGGACCCTGGCATCGTAGGCCTCTTTGTATGGGCCTTGAATCAGTTTCTCGAAGTCCTCCCGGCCCTGGGAGGGTTCGGCTTGAGGCTGGGCGTTGGCCTCGCTTACGCCCGACTCCGGTCCTGCCGCTTCCGCGAACAGCTGCAAGGCCCGGTAGTTTACAACGTAATCGTTCATCTCAGACCTCCATGGACATGAGGCTGACGGCACCGGGGTAGTTCCGCTCCAATACGAACGCCCCGGCCTGGGTCACCCAGTAGGCCATCATGGTCTCGGCCATGGCACTGGGCTTGGGCCGCACCACGATTTTGGCGTAGCCATCCACCAGCTGGATATGGGGCTTTTCCAGGAACCGGCCCTGCTCATACAAAAACTGCACCGCCTGGGCCAGGGTATAGGCCAGCATGGTGGCCGCCGCGCAGACCAGGTCCTGGCCCTTTGGGGCGGTTTTGGCGTGGCCCTGCATTTCCATTTCCACGGTTCCCTTGTCCCCGTCTCTGAAAAAATGAGTATGGATCATTGTTCTTCCTCCTTATACTGGGCTTGTGGCGTTGGCCACAGCCATTCTCTGGCGCAGATTGTTTTCGTTTCGCAGCCGGAGCATTTCTCCCTGCTGCCGGGCCAGGTATTTGCCGCCGTTGTCCCGGACGTATTGCAGCACCTTGCTTTTCCCGTCAAAATCCATCATTTCCAAGGCCCCCACCGCCTGGTCCCACCGGGCGGGGTCAAAAAGTCCGGCGGTGTAGAACTGCATGGCCATTTCGTTCTGGCTGAGCCGGGAATAGGGGCTTTGCTTTTCCGCCCCGATTTCCACATCAAATAGGGGCGTGTGGCTTCCCAGCTCCACCCCCAGCTCCATGCCCCGGGGCCGGGGCTTCATCCCGGCGTTGGAAAAGCTGATAAATTCCTGACTGCCCCGCTTGCCCAAAATCCGGAAGCACCGGGGCAGTTCATAAAACTGCCGGATCAGCTCCACCATCATGAGACACACTTTCCGGAACGCCCGGTAGGAGGCCATGCCGCTGTCCCGGCTGAGTTTGGAACCCGCCTCCTGCATGGCCGCAATGGCCGAAGCCGCCACCACGCCGGAAACCGTACCGCCGTTGGAGACATCCCGGTTGCCCGTAACCTCTTTGAGTTCGTTGATTTTCCCGTTGACCACAGACAGGTAGATGTCGCTGAGGCCCTTGCTTCCCACAGGCTTGATGCTGTCGTCTCCCAGATTGCCGTCTACGTGAATGAAATCCCGGCTCAAATCGGCGTATTCCTCCTCGTTGACCGCCCCGTCCACCCGGATAAAATACCGGGGGCGGGCAGAGGAGAGCATGTTCTGCAAAATGGCCTGGTTGCCCCGGTCCACATATTCCTGGGCGGACTTGGCAACGTCAATATACCCAAAACCGCAGGGGCTTCCCGCCGTGCGAAAAAGGGGGTCCATGATAAAGGGGTACAGCCCATGGTCATACCACCCCCGCTGTCGGTACTCTGGCCTGTTTTCCGTGGCAAACAGCACCGTGTCCCCTACGAATTTGCAGTAGTGCAGCACCTGTTTTCCCTGCTGCGTCTTTTTGTAGTACCAGTCGATGACGGTGGTTTTATCCGTGGTGTCCACCCGGTCCTCGGTCTGGGGTTTCTGCCCCGCGTCCGCTTCCCCCGTCAGCTTTCCCTCCAACTGGGGGTAGGCTTCCAAAAGCCTGTCATTGTCCTCCATCCGCAGATAAAACAGATTCCGGGACTGCTGTAAGTCCGTAATGCCGCTTTCCCAGTAAAGGTTCAGCACATCCACCCGGCTCAGGGCAATGTCTCCCAGGCCGCCCTGCTTTTCCGGGTCCCAGAAGACCCCATAAATGCCGGTACCGCCTTTGAGCTTGTCATCCATCACCCGGTCGTAGACCTCCTCAAAGTCCTCCTGCTGCAAAATCACCGGCAGGATGCTGCCCAGAGCCTGGGCCAGGGCCTCGTCGTCTTCCTCCCGGGGCAGCACATTGGGCCTGGGAAAATTGTCCATGGCCTCGGCGTGCTTGTTGGCAATGGCGTTGAAGAGCCAGCCGGAAGCCGGTTCCACCTGTTCTTTTGCGCTTCTGCGCATACATTCCCAGTGCCGCATCCGGTACCACTGCTCATTTTCAATGACCCGCCGTTCCAGATTGGCCTTGCCCTGGCGGTACCGGTTCAGGGTCTGCCGGGCGTTCCGCAGTTCCTCCGGGCCGATCACATTCTTCTTTTCCATGTAGAATCTCCATTCCCGGCCTGACGTAGGCCGTCCATTGTTCCTCGATGTCCAAAAACAGTTCCGCGCCGGTTTTTTCCCGTACCTCCGGGGCCGCTCTGGCGGGAATGGGCCGGGCCATGCAGAAATACCGGGCCTCGTCCGCCGCGTGGTCCTCTCCCTCCGTGTCTAAATCCTCGGAATTCACGCTGTCATACTGTAATAAGGGCAATGTCCTTATAAAATGCTTGCAGTTTTTAAATACATAAAGCTTTGCCATGCCCTGGCCGTCAAACCACAGCCGGTAGTGCAGCTGCATCCAGCCGGGGATCCGCTTGTTGTCCCCGGGGGAGAAGAAGACCTGGTGCTTGGCGGCGGTATCCGCAATGCTCTCGCCGGTGGAGGCATCCCAGATGGCAGGGTCGGCAATGCCGATGATCCGTTTCCCTGCCAGGAACCGGTGTTCCCGCTCAATGGAGCGGATTTTTTCAAAAACCTGATCCGGGGGCCACCGCACCCCCTCGTTGGGTTCTCCCCGGCAGCCGTAAAGCTCCAAAATGCGGTAGGCCACCCCCTCCCGGTCCATGGCCCACCAGCCGCAGGAAAAGGGCCGGTGATAGCCCCAGTCGAAGCTTCTGTAAATGGGCCAGTCCCTGGGGATCTCAAAGGGTTCGATCACATGGGTGAAACGCCTGTCCTGATAGTGCCGGGGGTCATCCCGGAATTCCTCGAAAAACTGGCCCTCGTATACATCCCATCGGCCATAAAGCCAGGCTTGCCGCAGCTTGGGGGGCAGCTTTTCCAAGGCCCGCAGATATTCCGGCTGAGAAGCCATCAGGGCTTTGTTGTCGGTGCAGAGGGCCTGGATAAAGGCGTAGTCCTCCGGGTGTTCCTCCGGGGTAAAATTCCGGTCAATAAAGAGCCGTTTGAAATAGCCGTGGGCGGGGCCGCCGGGGTTTAAGGTGTAGTAGGTCCGTTTGGGAAACCCGTTGACCCCTCGGACACAGGCATCGATCTGGGTCAGCCACCCCTCCTGAAACTGCCCCGCCTCGTCGGCAAACCACACGTCATACTCCGCCCCCTGGTACTGGCCCAGGTCCCCCTCATCGGCGCAGTAGCCAAAGGAAATGGTGCTGCCGTTGGGAAACTTAAAAAGCTTGTCCGTAGCCTTGTATTCTGCCGCCCCGGCCAGCAGCTGCTGCAAGGGGGCAATGTGGTTGTTAAAGAGTTCTTTGTAGGTGCGGCGGGTGATCAAAATCTTGATGCCGGGGTAGCGCAGGCTCAGCAGCACCGCTTTCCACCGGACGAACCAGCTTTTGCCCCCGCCTCTGGCCCCGCCGTAGCCCACATACCGGTGCCGCTCCCCCAGGGCCAGTACCTGTTTTTCATTGGGCCGGGGCATGGCCAGGGTCTTACTCGGCATAGTCCTGACACGCTCCTTCCAACAATACCGTCAAGGATTTCTGGGTCTCCGGGCTTAAATCCCGCTGAAGCTTGGCGATCCGGGCCTCCTGCTCCCGGGTGTCCCCCTCGGAGCGCAGCACCAGCACCTCTTTCAGATCTTTTAAGACCCCGGTCAGCTGTTTGAGACCGCCCCGGTCAATAATGCCCTGTTCCTGGGGCAGCAGCCGCTGAAAGTCGGTGGTGACCTCCCCGCCGTCCTCTTTTTTCACCTTTTCCCGGACGGATTCCGTCACGGTATCCAGCTCCTCCACCGCCCGTTCCAGGCAGCCAAGCAGAGCATCCGCCAGGGCCGCCACCCGATCCATCCGGGTTTTAGAAAGTTCTAAATTTTGAACTTCTTCCACCCCGTCACCCTGGCGTTTCCAGCCCTCCCGGTTGGCCCGGCCCCGGATCGTAGACCGGGCCACGGCGTATTTTCGCTCCAAAGCCCCGAAAGTTTCCCCCCGGGCGTAGTCCTCCCGGATCGCTTTCCAGTCCGGCGTCACCCCGGCTCCACCTCCTGTCTGCGCCGGTCCAGACACCGGTCACAATAGTAGTTTCCTGCCAGAACCAAGGCTTCATCCTGCAAAATCGGCTCCAGGCACAGGCAGCACCGGGGACGGCGGGCAAGAATTTTATCCCAACGGTCCTGCCGCCGCTGCTCCAATACCCAGGGTTCTGTCATCTCTTCCACCTCATACGCCCTGAAAGCCCCGGTTTTTTCCCGTATCTTCCAAATCCTTTCCCCTGCCCCTCCAATGTTCTCCTCCTCTTCAAATTAGTCCGTTTTAATGGACATAAATTTTTGTATACTTCATCTTGCAAAAATTAAATGACGAATTTGCAAAGAATCGTCTGGACGGTAGTTGAAAAATAGAAACAAATATGCTAGTATATAGCCACCTAAAGCAGCCACAGTGCATCCAGATACTGGATTCGCTGCCGTATGGCTCCGGAAGTGTTCTTTTATTTCAACTATCCGCATTATAGTACATTTGTTTGAACTTGTCAAGTTGGGGTAGTTTACTTTTTTCAATCATTTCCGAGGAAGACCAGGAAGCTCTGAAAAATCGGTTAGAGACAACACTTTATTCAGGGGTTCCTAAGGAAAGGGTGTCCTTAGTATGTTCTACGAACGGTTTGTCCTGCTGTGCAAACAGCGGGGTGTCAGCACCTCCAAGGCCGCTATTGATGCCGGCCTTAGCAAATCCACTGTTACCAAATGGAAAAAAGACCCCAACACCAAGCCCTCCGGCAATGTGATCACCAAGCTGTGCAACTATTTTGACATCAGCGTGTCGGAGCTTTTGGGTACCCAGGAAGACGAGGACCCGGAAGCGGTCCACCACCTGGTCACCACCCAGGACCTCAAGTTCGCCCTTTTTGGGGGCAACTGCGAGATCACCGATGAAATGTATGATGAGGTCATGAGCTTCGCCGCCTACGTCCGCCAGCGGGAAGCCAGACGGGCCAAAAAAGAGCGGAACAAAAAGGAGTAGCCATGACGCAGGTACCGGAACTGTATGCCCTGGCTGCCAGGCAGAATATCCCCGTTCTCCGGTACCCGATGAAAGAAATCGGCTCTATGTCCTTAATGGAGCCGGACGGGAAATGCTACATCGGCGTGGATGACCGGGTGCTGGACGGCGGCATCCAGGAGCGGATGCACCTGAGCCACGAACTGGGCCACTGCTTAACGGGCAGCTTCTACAACCTCTACGCCGCCATCGACTGCCGCCAACGCCACGAAAACCACGCCGACAAATGGGCCATCGAAACCCTCATCCCCGTAGACCGCCTGGACGACGCCATCGCCCAAGGCCACACCGAACTCTGGGACCTGGCCGACTACTTCGGCGTCACGGAAGACTTCATGCAAAAAGCCGTATGCTGGTACGTCCATGGGAATCTGGCGTCGGAACTGTATTTTTAGTTGACAGTTGACAGTGGACAGTTGACAGTTGGGATTGAATTGACAATGAACAATTGACAATTGACAATTGTTGTGTCCCTGCGGGACGGTTTTAAAATGCAAAAAAACGCTCTTGAATCGCACCACATAGTACGATTCAAGAGCGTTCTTATTGTCATGCAGCGGAACTGTTTCCGAAAATACCAGCCACCCGAAAGCACAGAACAAGAGCTTCCCCTCCGGGGAAGCTGGCTCGGCGCAGCCGAGACTGATGAGGGGCGGGGCAGCGTGAAACGTTCCAAAAACAATGGGCGCAAAGGTACCACGCAATGTAGGGGCGGCAATCTGCCGCCATTGGCCGTAAGGCCACTCGTTGGACGTTCGTATCCGTAGCATCCCACGGTGCCAGCCCCTGACGGGGCTGGATGGCGTTGGGTCAACGCCGCTACATTGTTCCGTGTATTGGGGGGTACCATTCAACCCCACAGGTTGTAATTGCCACGTGGTGGGCGGCAGATTGCCGCCCCTACGGTAACGTACCACGTTTTCGCATTTTTCGCACGTAAAACCGGCATTAGATTCGTTGAATATACGGTATCTGTAACAAATACAATAATTGTCAATTGTCCATTGTCAATTGTCAATTTTGGCATAACCGTCAACTGTCCACTGTCAACTGTCAACTCGTCGTCCCCCCGGAACCTTCCCGTCCAGCACGTCCTCCAACGTCACCCCGTCCAGAAACGTCCCCACCACCCGGTCCAGTTCTTTCCATACGGGTCTTGTGAGGCAGTCCCCGGCTCTGGGGCATTGGGGGGCGTTTTCTTCCATACAGGCCACGGCGGCCAGGCCCGTTTCCGTGGCTCTTAAAATCTCCCCCAGGGTGTAGTCCTTTGGTTCCCGGGTCAGCCGGTAGCCCCCGTGAACCCCCCGGGTGGTTTGCAGCAGCCCTGCCCGGGAGAGCAGGGGGATGATCTGCTCCAAATACTTTTTGGAAATGTCCTGTCGGGCGGCAATGTCCTTGAGGGCCGTGACCCCCTCCCCCTGGTGCTGGGCCAGGTCCAGCATCATCCGCAGGGCATAGCGTCCTCTGGTGGAGATCATGTCCGTTCCTCCTCCGG
>CAKTQE010000042.1 GCA_934593275.1 uncultured Oscillospiraceae bacterium
TTTGATTGTATTTATATTATAGCACATGAATTTAAAAAAGTAAAGTTTTTATGTTAACACTCTAGTAGGGGCGGCAATCTGCCGCCCGCCACGTTGGATGTATAACCTGCGGGGGTGAATGGTACCACCCGAAACATGGTACCCCCCCAATGTAGCGGCGGCCCCCCACCTGAGCAACGTTGGTCTCCCCAATAATTGTCAATTGTCAATTCCGAAAATAACTGTCAACTACATCTCCCTAACAGCAAAAACCACGCCCCGGTCTGAGGCGTGGTTTATGTACTTCGAAGCCCTGCTTCTAATCCTCGGGGAATAGGGTCTGTTTGCAATACTGGATGATGGAGCGTCTGGTGACGATGCCGATAAAGGCTTCCTTGTCGTCCACCACGGGGACAAAATTCTGGGTGGAAGCCCGGTCAATAAGGTCGTGCATGGAGGTGGTGACCCGGACGGGTACGTTGTCTTTTCGCCGTGAAATCTCACTGATGCGGTGGGCTTCCGCTTGGCGCATGTCCATATCGCACAGGCACCGCAACGCCCACAGCAGGTCTCCCTCTGTAAGGGTTCCCCGATACTCCCCCTGTTTGTTGAGAATGGGAATGGACGAATATCCCGCCGCTTCCATTTTCTCTATGGCTTGTCGGATGGTGGCGTCATCATATAGGTATGCGCACATCGCCTTGGGCAGCAGAAAAAACAAGATATTGTTCATGACCTTCTCCTTTTCCGCGGCAAGGGGTCTTTTCCTACCGCTACTATATTATAGCACGGCAGGGCCAAAAAAGCATGAACAATTATTGACGAACCCAACATGAAATAACGAAATAATCAGTGCCGTTTTTATGGAATCTGCACAATAGCCCCAGGTTTACGCCCCCGCCGGTCATGTGATGGCCGGTGGGGGCAGTTTTTCATAATATAGGACAATTTCAGAGTAATTTTTGCGTTTCTACAACTCTACCCCCAGGAGAAAGGCCGCTCTCCCGGCAGGAGAGGGTAGAATTTCCTGTTGTAGGTACTTTTTTCCCGGAGACGGTGCTATACTGGTAGAAAAGAAGAAAGGACGGAAGCCCCGGCTTCCCAAGGGAATAAAGCGATGAAACGAACAAAGCTTGCTGACCGCGCCCTCCCCAATTACTCTGTGGGCGAGGAAATTATGAATACAGTCACACATATTATCGGCGGTGCCATGGGCGTGTCGGCCCTGAGCCTGTGTGTGGCTTTCTCGGCCCTCCACCGGAATATATACGGCATTGTCTGCTCCGCCATTTACGGCTTCTGCATGGTGGCACTCTACAGCGTGTCCAGCGTGTACCATGGGCTAAAGCCCGGCATGGGGAAAAAGGTCATGCAGGTCATTGACCACTGCACCATTTACTTCCTCATCTGCGGAACCTATACCGTCATTGCCCTGTCAGCCATTCGCCCCGTCTACCCCAAACTTGGCTGGTGGCTCTTTGGCTTTGAGTGGGCCATGGCACTGATTGCCACCATCCTGACGGCCATCGATCTGCGGGCCTACCGGGTGTTTTCCATGATCTGCTACATCGGCATGGGCTGGGCCATTATCCCTTTTGCCAAGGTGGTGTGGCAGGTGCTTAGTCCCGCGGGCTTCTGGCTGCTGCTCTCCGGCGGCATTGCCTACACCATCGGGGCGGTACTCTACGGCATTGGCAGCAAGAAAAAATGGATGCACTCTGTATTCCACATTTTTGTAGACCTGGGAAGCCTTTTGCACTTTTTGTGCGTGGTACTCTTTGCCGTGTAAAAGAAAAAACAGCTGTCATCGGGTATGAGGCCCGGTGACAGCTGTTTCTTTTTACGCTTCCTTTTCAAAATAGGGGGCGAAGACCTTTTTCAAAAGCAGGCAGTTGATGTAAGCTGCCCCGGCAAACCAAAGACTGAACCACAGGATCCCCAGGCCCAGAAACGCCTGGGGCATTATGAGAAGCATGGCCCAGGGGAAGAGATTCAGCGCCGCCATGATAAGGGACCTGGGAAGATACCCCAGCCCCAGCAGCAGCCCGTTTTTAAGGGTGGTCAGGCTGTCATTCTGGAACTGGCTGAGCAGGGGGAACACGTAGCCAAAGGCCACCAGGGACACAACGAACAGTACCCCAAAGAGTACCGACAGATACCCCAATGCCCCGGGCTGGTTTCTCAGCAGCACCACGCAGGCAAAATTCCCTCCGCAGAAAGCCAGACACAGCAGCCACAGCACCGTCCCCTGAGCAAAGTTCCGCCGGAAAGCGCGGAAGTAGGCGGCAAAGAGCTTTCCCTCCCGGTCCTGGGACATGGGATAGCACACGGCGTACAGGGCCGTTACCGCCGCCCCCACGGTAAACAAGGGGAGACAAGTCAATAAAAACACCACATTGAGCATCACCAGGTCTGCCAGACGACCAAGGCCCTGGCTCAAAGGGGCATCGGGAGAAAACCATTTATCCATTGCCCTGCCCCTTTACAAATCCAGTGCTTTTTTCCAGGTGTGCAGATATTCCAGAGCCTGACCCCTGCTTCCGGCCTCGGCAGCCATCCGCAGCAGCGGTTCCGTGCCGGAGAACCGGCAGATGACCCAGCTGCCATCGGCAAAATAGACCTTGCAGCCGTCCTCCCGGCTGATGTGGTCCACAGGTTTTCCAAAGTCCGGCACTTCCAAATCCTCAAACAGCAGCTTTTGCAGTTCCTGCTTCCGGGCGGGCTTCATGGTAAAGGCCCCGTCCTCATAGTAGAACTGTCCGTACCGGTCCGTGATCTCCCGGTAGAGTTCCGAGACGCTTTTCCCTGTTATCGCCAACATCTCCACCAGCAGTGCCGCGGCGTAAATGCCGTCCTTTCCCGCAATATGGCCCCGGACCGCCAGACCGCCGGAGGACTCGCCGCCGATAATGGCATCGGTCTGGGCCATTTTGGCAGAGATATGCTTAAATCCCACCGGCACCTCATAACACTCCTGGCCAAAGTCCGCCGCCACCCGGTCCAACAAATGGGTGGTGGAATTGTTGCGGACACAGGGTCCGGTCCAGCCCCGGTATTTCACCAGATAGTAGTACAGCAGCACCAGCAAGGTATTGGGGTGGAGGAAGTTGCCCAGCTCGTCAATGACTCCCAGCCGGTCCGCGTCCCCATCGGTGGCAAGGCCCAGACTGCACCGGTTTTCAATCACATAGTTACTCAGCAGCCGCAAAGCCTCGGCACTGGGGGCGGGCATCCGGCCTCCAAAGAGGGTATCGTGCTGCTCGTGAATCACGTCTACGTCACACCGGCAGGTGAGCAAAATGGTCCGCAGACTGCTCTGGCTCACACCGTACATGGGGTCAATGGCAATGCGCAGCCGGGCCTCTTTGATTTTTTTCACATCCAGCACCTTTAAAATGCTGTCAATGTATTCATTAAAGGGGTAGATTTCCTGAACAAGCCCCTGTTCCAGGGCCACATCATAGTCCACAGAGGGAATGGGCGTTCCCTCAATTTTTCGGATTTGCTCCTCGATTTTCCCGGTGACAATCTGGTCTGCGTCCCGGCCCCCGGCGGTAAAGACCTTGATGCCATTGTAGATGGCCGGGTTGTGACTGGCCGTCACCGCCATGCCGTAGTGGAGGCCCAACTGCTTCACCGTAAACATGATCAGGGGTGTGGGCGCAGAGCGGTTTACCACCATGGTTTTGTGGCCATAGCCTGCCAGCACCTCTGCCAGCCAATGGCAGGACTCTTTGGAAAGGAATCGCCGGTCATAGCCCACGCAGACAGGGCATTCCTCCAGGCCCTCCTCTTTCATCAGACCGCAAAGGCCCGCCGCCACCAGGCGAATATTTTCCTTGGTAAATCCATCGGCAATGATGGCCCGCCATCCGCCGGTTCCAAACTGGATCATGTTACCGCCCCATCCTTTCCTGCTCCTACCGGAGGTCGTATTGTGTTTATTTTAGCACCTTCCCATAAGAAACTCAAGCATTTTTGACGGTTCTCGCCCCTCCCGGTCAAAAAAATCAGGCCCACGCAAAACCGCGCGGGTCTGAAAAATCGGGTTTATGCCTTGGGGGTACCGTCAGCGTTAAACAGGGGCAGGGGCTCCAGATACAGAATATCCTCCCGGTCCTTGGCTTCACCCTCGGCCAGAATGGCCATACGGCCACAGATGATGCCGCCGGCCTTCTCAACCAGGGCTTCCAGGGCGGTCAGGCTCTCGCCGGTGGAAATCACATCGTCCAGCAGAAGAATCCGCTTGCCTTTCATCAGCTTGGCATCGTTGCCGTCCAAATACAGGTGCTGCTCCCGGTCGGTGGTGATGGAACGGACCGCCACGCCGAAAGTATCCCGCATGTAGAGCTTGGAACCCTTTCGGGCCACAAAATACTTGTCGTCACCGGCCTGACGGGCCATTTCGTGGGCCAGAGGAATACCCTTGGCCTCAGCAGTGATCAGGTAGTCATACTCCGGGGCCTTTTTAAGCAGCTCCCGGGCGCAGGCCACCGTCAGCTCCTGGTCACCGAAAATGACGAAACCGGCAATGGAAAGGTTCTCGTTGACAGGGCAAATGGGCAGGTCCCGCTCAAGGCCTGCTACAGTCATATGATAAACCATGGACAAACGCTCCTCGTCTATGTAATAAATGTATGCTTATTATACTCTCTTCCCCCGGAAAGGTCAAGGAAAGCTTTTCATCAAAAACGGCCCCGTGTACAAACGGAGCCGTTTTTCTCTCTTGTATTTACCTGGGGACATACTCTAAGGTATCAAAACAGGGGTCATACTTCCCCGGCTCCATGTGGTAGAGCTTGGCAATGTAGTCATTGGAGAAAATCTCCTCAGGAGGTCCCATACGGTCAATGCGGTCCCCGGCCACGCAGACCACCGTGTCCGAGACCCGCTGGGCCAGGTCCAGCTCATGGAGGGACACCAGCACCGCCAGATTCTTTTCCCGGACCATGGTTTTGAGGATGGTCAAAAGTTCCAGCTTGTAGCGAATGTCCAAATAGCTTGTGGGTTCATCCAGCACGATGAGCTCCGGGGTCTGGCACAACGCCCG
Source organism: uncultured Oscillospiraceae bacterium (assembly GCA_934593275.1). Lineage (GTDB taxonomy): Bacteria > Bacillota > Clostridia > Oscillospirales > Oscillospiraceae > Faecousia. The sequence goes on from CAKTQE010000042.1 coordinate 5,030, forward strand.
GGCCAGGAGTATCCGCTGCCGCTGGCCGTCACTGATGGCATCAAAGGGGCGGTCCGCCATATCCAGGCCATGAACCAGTTTCAGGGACTCCTCCACAATGCGCTTGTCTTCCTTTCCCAGAAGCCCCAAGGCCCCGGTGTAGGGGTAGCGGCCGGTGCTGACCACATCGTAGCAAGTCATCAGCTCCGGGTGGATGCGCTCGGTCATCAGAATGGCCATGCGCTTGGCAATGTCTTTTTGGCTGCATCGCTCCATGGGGGTATTGTCCAGCAGCACCGTACCGGAGACCTTGGACAACTGGCCCACGATGGTTTTGAGAATGGTAGACTTGCCGGAGCCGTTGGGACCGATGAGGGTCACGATTTTTCCCCGCTGAACCTGGAGGCACACATCCCGGATGAGCGGCTTTCCGTCATAGCCTACGGAAAGCTTTTCCGTTTCCAAAAATCCGCTCATTCCCTCGCCGCCTTTCCATGGAGCATCATATAAATCACAATGGGCGCACCAAACACCGCCGTCACCGAGCTGATGCTGACCTCCGTAGGGGCAAAGGCCGTCCGGGCAATCAGGTCACACATCAGGCAGAACGCACCGCCCCCTAAGAAACAGGCGGGGATCATCAGCATCGGCTCTGCCGTGCCAAAGAGCCGCTTCATCAGGTGTGGCACCGCAATGCCCACAAAGGAAATGGGGCCTGCAAAGGCCGTGACACAGGCAGAAAGCACGCTGGACAGCAGGATCAGTGCCGCCCGAAAGGCTTTCAGGTGAACACCCATATTCTGGGCGTAGACCTCCCCCAGCTGGTAGGCCCGGATGGGCTTGCTCAGCAGGAACGACAGGGCCACCGCCACACCGCAGACCAGCACCATGGCCCGGACATCCGTCCAGGTCCTGCCGGAAAAGGAGCCAACGGACCAGTTGTGAAGGTTCACAATATTGGAGTCATCCGCAAAGGTCACCAGGAAATCCGTCAGTGCCGAGCAGATATAGCCGATCATCACGCCGCAGACCACCAAAAGGCTCATCTGCTTGACCTTCTGAGAAATCAACAGCACAAAGCCCATGGAAATCATGGCACCAAAAAAGGCGGAGAAAATCAGGCTGGCAGAGCTGGAAACCGCCCCACGGCTCAGCAGGAAAATCATGGTGATGGAAACCGTCAGCTTGGCACCGGAGGAAATACCCAGCACAAAAGGACCGGCAATGGGATTATGGAAAAAGGTTTGCAGCAGATAGCCGGAGACCGACAGTGCGCCCCCCAGAATCAGGGCAGACAGAAGTCTTGGCAGCCGAATGGAGCAGATAATATTCCACTTGGTCTCATCCTCCCCTCGGCCCAGGAGAATTTTCCAGACCTCATCGGGAGAAATGGCCACAGAGCCTGCGTTCAGGTTCCACAGCAGAAACACCGCCACCAGCCCCAGCAGCAGACAAAAGTCCAGGCAAAACCTTGATCTTCCTTTCTTGGTCATGGTGCGCCTCCTTTAGTGCAGCTGTTTTAAGAAATACAGCGTCCGGTCCGCACCGGATGCCACGGTATTCACGTCCAGAATAAAGTCCCCCAGGGCCAGAGACTCCTGGTAGAAGTTTTTGGAGATGCAGTAAACCTGGCCATCTTTTACGGCCTTGAAGTTTTCAAGCAGCGGGGCCTTGGCAAGGAGTGCCGCCATGGAATCCAGTTCTCCGTCTACGGTGCTGTTGTAAATCAGAATATCCGCATTCACGGCCCCATTGTAAAAGGCCTCCATCTGAATGGTCTGGGAGGACGTGGCCCCGGTGTCCTCTTCTTCGGTAAAGAGGACGCTGTCACAGCCCGCCAGGGCAATGGATTTTGTAATATAGTCCGTCCCCTTGCGCACATTCACAGCCCCGGAGGCGGTGATATAGAAAAACGCCACGGTCTTCCCCGTGTCCGCTTCATTGAGGATGGGGTCAAGGCTTGTAAGAAGCCCCTCATAATAGTCCCGGGCCTCCTGCTGCCGGTTCAGCAACGCACCGTAGAACTTGATCCACTCCATCCGGCCCAGAGGGTGGGACTCGTAACTGGAACGGTCCACCAGCACGGGAATGCCCAGATGCTGAATTTGCTCCAACACGTCCGGGGTGTGGTAAATCATGGCGTTTTCCACAGCCAGGTCACAGTTGGATGCCAGAATGGTTTCGTAGTCCGGGGTGGAGTACTTTCCGGCGTAGAGAATTTTCCCCTCCTCCATGGCCTGTCTGGCCTGGGGGAGATACCAGGAGGTTTCTTTCTGGCTGCTGAGCTTTACCGCATCCAGGGCATCCAGCTTGCAGAAATAATCCATGGAGGCACTGGCCACCATATAGATGTTTTGCAGCGGCTGCCGCAGTACCGTCACGTCCTGGGGGACGCCCTCCGGAAGCGCGCTGCCCTCCGGCACCACCAGGAAGGTCTGGTCGGTGCCTACAGTAAGCTTTTGATAGCCCTGGTCCTGGGCCAGGGTGAATTCCTGGGCATAGGAAAGAGGCTCCTGCTGAAAGTCCAGGTCGGACCAGCAGAGGGCCTGGGCGGCGGTGGTCTCCGTCTGGGACTCCTCTATTGGAGTCTGGGCGGCACAGCCCCCCAGAAACAGGGCCAGTGCCGCCAGAATCAAAATCAGTCTTTTTTTCATGCCTTGGGGGTCAGGGTGTCCGCCTGGAGCAGGATGGTGTACTCGATCTCATGGGGGGTACCCATGGCCACGGTGTCCGCCGTCACGGGAATCTCCACGCCCAACTTCTCCACAGGGATCTGGAAGGTGGAGCCACCCTCGGTGGTGATGGGCAGGTACTTTTCGCCCTCCACGATCATGTAGTCATACTTGCTGCTGCTCCAAATGACGGTGGCGGTGATTTTCCCATCGGCAACGGTCAGAGCGGTGGGGTTTAAGAGCTTGGCCTTGCCGGTACCGCCGGAGAGTACCGCTTCTACAGTGTACTCGCCGTCTGCCAGAGGCTCCTGCTCCTGGGGCTGGGGGTTGGTCACGGAGACCTTATGGTCATACCACTTGCCCTTCTTGCCGATCAGGGCCAGGTCAAACTCCTCGTCCAGAACGGGGACGGGAATATCAAAGCCGCTCACGGTGTCTTTCAGGCCGTCGGGATAGGTCACCTCGTCCTTGGTGGGCTGCAAAAGCTCCGCACCCTCTTTCTGGGCATCTTCCGCAAGACCGGGATAGAGGTTCACGATGGAGGTGGAAGCCAGGCTCACATGGATGGTCATTTTGCCGTCCTTGACAGTCAGGGTTCCCTTGCCGTCACAGGCCTCGTTGGCGTGGAACATGGTGCTGTCGGTATTGAACTCCGCCAGATACACGCCGTCTGCCAGAGCGGGAGCAGCTGCCTCCGTGGTCTCCGGAACGGTTTCCTCGGTGGTTTCCGCCGTGGTTTCTACGGTGGTCTCTACCGTCGTCTCTACAGTGGTTTCGGTAGCAGCGGTGCTTTGGCCGCAGGCTGCCATGGACAGCACCAACAGTGCCGCCAAAACAAGTACAGTTAATTTTTTCATGTTTCTTTCCCCTTTGTATACTTTTCTGTTGAAAAGGCACCGAACGTTTCAGTACCCTTTCAATAAAAAAACACAGGTATCCCGGGAGGTGCGGGCCTCCCGGGAAGATTCAATTACTTCAGGGTGTCAATGGCAGCCTGGGTGTGGGCAACGTACAGAGCCTGAACGGCATCGATTCTGCCCAGACCGGCAATCTGGCATTCCGTGGTCAGACCGGCGGCCTCCATCATGGACTTCCAGGAATCCTCATCGGCACCCGCCATGTCGTTGTTGGCATGGTCACCGGCAACGACCATCAGAGGACGCAGCACGACCTTGGTGTAACCGGCAGCCTTTACAGCCTCGATGACGGACTCGCAGGAGGTCTCCTCAGGCTCACCCTCTACGGTGCCGATGAAGACGTTCTTGTAGCCCAGCTCATTCATCTGGGTCTGCATCTGGCTGTAGGTGACCTTGGCAACGTGGGCAGTGCCGTGGCCCATCAGCACCAGCGCGGTGCCTTCCTCAGCGGCCTTGGCCATGCTCTCAAAGTTGCCGTCAGCCTCTGCAGCGGCAACAACGGCCTTGGCAACGGCTTCCTTGTCGGCGTTGATGACGGTGGCATCGTTGCCCACCTCGCCCAGCAGAGGCTCCGCGATGACAATGTTCTCGATCTTATCCTTATAGGCATCCAGGGCCTCGCACATTTCGTCGTACTCGGCACCGTGCATCAGATGGGTGGGCTGCACCACCAGGGTCTTGACCCCGTTGGCAACGGCACGCTCCAGAGCCTGGTCCATGTTGTCGATCTTCTCGCCGTCACGGGCCTGGACATGGTTGATGATGATCTGAGCGGTAAAAGCACGGCGGACGGACCAATCAGGGAAGGCCTCGGCCAGAGCGTCCTCAATGCCCTTGATGTCGGTGGCACGGCTGTCATTGAAAGAGGTGCCGAAAGAAACGACCAGCAGTTCTTTCTCACCAATTTCGTCCTGGTTCCGAGGATCATCCAGTTTGGCATCACCGGTATCCAGACCAAAGTACTCGGGGCTGGCTTCTTCGCCCTCTACCAGTTCTTTCTGGGCATCGGTCAGAGCGTCCCAAGCGGCCTTGGCTTCCTGGCACTGGGCATCGGTGTTTTCATTGCGGGTCTGAACATAAATGGCATCGATCAGCGCGGCAACTTCATCGGCAGCGGCCTGGTCGATTTCTTCCTGAGACTGGGTGGCCTCGGTAGCAGCTTCGGTGGTAGCTTCCGTGGCAGCCTCGGTAGTGGCTTCGGTGGTAGCAGCAGCATTACCGCCGCAGGCAGCCATGGACAGAACCATGCAGCCCATCAGCAGCAGAGCAATCAGCTTTTTCATTTCTAATCCTTCTTTCGAATATTTTGTGTTCCGGGGTTTTCCTCAAAACACCATCTGACAAAATATAAAAGCGGCTGCATCTCCGGCAGCCGCACTTCCTGGCAACAACAATTTTCTCCGGAACCCGCATCCCGAAGAAAAACATGCTGGAAGGTCGATTTGTAGACAGCAAATCGGAGATTCCACGCCCAGGCAGGTCTCCTGACTCGGTTCCGTGCGCTTTCGCCTTCCCGGTTTCCCAGTGGCATGAAGAAAACACTCCCCATTACAGTGACTGCATCGTCCCGGATTTTCACCGGGTTCCCTTTTCACCGCCCGTAGGCGGCACCTGTGCGCTGCTTTCATATTCATTTCAGATGCCCTGATTATACCACGGTGCCACAGGAATGTCAACGGAGCGGACAGGGAAACTGCCGGAATAAGGCGACAAAAGTCTATTTTTCGTCTCTCTGAGTTAAAAAGAACCTCCGGGCCGCAGGAAGAGCGGTCCGGAGAGCTGTAGTGGGTCATTTCTTATGAAAGCGGCTTTCCATCTTCGCCGCCACCGCCGGGGCGATCACCCGGTAGAACGCATCGTTTCCAAAGTGGGCGGGGCGAATGGCGGTGGTCACGCCGGTGCCGTTTACGGCATTGGTATCCGTATCCCGGGGGATCTCCACATAGGTTGTGGGATTCCAGGTTTTGTAGTGCGCCCAAATCATGGGGCAGTCCCCCTGGGTATACCAATAATATGTGGTCTCCACGTTGTACCAGATGTCCCGGTTCCAGTCCCCCCGGTAGACCCGTCCGGGATACTCCTGGGAGAACGTAGCCAGGAAATCCTGGGTCATTTCCGTAAAGCCCCGGATGTTGCCGTTGCCGTCTTCAAAGTCAAACTCGCCCTGGAGCCATACCACCCCCAAAAACTTGTTTTCCGGGTTCTGGTCCAACACAAAGCGCAGCCGGTCCTTGAGAGCCAGATAGTAGGGCGATTGCACCCCCCAGCGGAGCCGTCCCTCTGAGGGCCGCCGGGTCCGGGGGTCATAGGTGCCGGTCTCCCCCACGGTAAAGCCCACGCCGCCGTAGGCACAGGGCAGCACCAGAATGTCATAGTCCTCCGGAATACGGTCCAGCAGCAAATCTCCCAGAGGCAGCTGCATCCCCTTGGTTCCCGGCTGACCGGGAATGCTTTCGGGGTTTCCGTAGGGCCGCATATCCTGGAAATTCTGGGCGCAGGCCTGTAGGGGGACGATTTGCAAATTGTCCTCCCCCCAGAGTCCCAACTGCCACAGCCGCCGGGTGTGGAATTTTCCCATATAGTCCTTGTCCACCGGGGATTCATCAAAGCCCACGGCGTTGGACTGGCCCGCCACACACAGGATCATATATTTTCCTGCCATATTCATCCGTCCTTTTCTCCCGGCCCTCAGGGCGAGGGATTATTTTTCCTCGTTTTTGGAAGCGGTGGTCTGCCCCTGGCTGATGCCCTCGGTGGATTCCGGCATAAAGAGGATTTTCACCGTGGCAAACATCAGCTTCACATCGGTCACAATACCCATGGAGCCGATGTACTGCAAATCCATTTGGAGCTTGTTGTAAGGGGTGGTATTGTACTTGCCGTAGACCTGGGCAAGACCCGTAAGACCGGCCTTGGCCTGGAGCCGCAAGGCAAACTCCGGCATTTCCTTTTCGTATTCCCGGGCGATCTCCGGCCGCTCCGGCCGGGGGCCAACGATGGACATCTCCCCGGAGAGAATGCAGAACAGCTGGGGCATTTCGTCAATGCGGAGCATCCGGATGATTTTTCCCACAGGGGTGATCCGGTCGTCATTGGTCTGGGCCAGCCGTGCCACTCCGTCCTTTTCCGCGTCCACCCGCATACTGCGGAATTTGTAGACGTAAAACTCCTTCCGGTCCTTGGTCAGCCGCCGCTGCTTGTAGAGGATGGGGCCGCCGTCATAGCACTTGATGGCAATGGCCGTCACCAGCATAAAGGGGCTGAACACCACCAGGGCCAGGAGGCTCAGCACAATGTCCATGACCCGCTTCACCGCCAGATACCAGATGGCAGGGCTGCTGCGCTGACACAGCAGCACCGGCAGGTTGTCCAGCTGCAATGACTTGGCACCCTTGATCAGAAAGTCCCCGATGTTGGGCCGGACATAGGCCTCAATGCTGTGGTCAATGCAGTATTTTACCAGGTCGTTGCGCAAACTGGAGGGAATGCCGCAGAGCATCACCGCCCGGGCATGATGCCCCTCCACTGTTTTAAAAATCTCCTCTTTCCCCATCTCGGCGGAAACGCATTGCAGCAGCCGGAATCCGTTGGGCAAGGTTCTCAGAATGGACTCTCCGTCTTCCAGGGCCTCTTTGTTGTCATAAATCAGCACCGTGGGACGGGGGGCCAGCAGCCGCACCGTCAGCCGTTTGGTACACATCGCCCACACCCCGGACACCGCCCCGGCGGCAAGCAGCAGCCCCACCATGGGAAAGATATTGGGAAGACCCCGGGCAAGCAGGGCCGTTACAATATACATAATGCCGCAGCCGAGGGCCAGGGACACCACATGGGAATACATCAGTTCTCCCACAGGCCGGAAAATCACGTCAAAGCCACCGTAAAGCCGGGCAAAAATGTAGTAAATCACCGCAAAAAGGCCGATGACGGCCACATCGCCCTTGGCAAAGAATGTATAAATGTACATTTGCTTCCGATAATAGCCGAACCAGGCCAGTCCAAAAAGCGCGGTATTGACTGCCAGCAAAACCACACTAAAGCAAAACAGCATGGCATCCCGCTTTTGTTGGCTGTTATATTTCATTGGAATCTCTCCTCAATAGCCCATATTCTTAGATATTATACCAAGCTTTCCATAAAATGCAAGAAGCAGTTCACTTTCTCAGGGCTTTCTTATCTTTTTCCTAAGATTTCCCCGGTTCCCTTGCAAAAAACTCTGGGCTGTGGTACGCTCTACCAAAAAAGGAGGGTATTTCCATGGTGTTTCTGTTTTCTTTTGAACCCCTTGTGGATTTTCTCATGGCGGCACTGGCCTATCTGCTCTATAAATATCTGGGCAAACGGCCCTGGTCTTTCTGGGGGGCGGTGCTGGCTCTTTATTTAAGCCTGGTGTTTTCCGTTACTGGTCTTCCCAGTATCCAGCATTTCGCCCTGGATTTTACCGTGAACCTTATCCCCTTTTCGGACTTCCGGGACAGTCGGTTTTTGTACTTATCCGCTTTAAATATGGTCATGACTGCCCCCTTGGGTGTTCTGCTGCCCCTGGCGTTCCGGAAATACCAACGTTTCACCCCCACCTTTTTGGCGGGCTTCTTTACCAGCCTGACCATTGAAATTTTGCAGCTGTTCTGCTTCCGGGCAACAGACATTGACGACCTGATTCTAAACACCCTGGGTACCGCCCTGGGCTATTTCCTGGGGAAGCTTCTTTTCTCCCGCCTCTGGCCCCGCTGCGGAGACCGAAAAGACGGCTACTGGCTTCTCACCGGCCTCCTCATTCTCCTGTGCTTCTTCCTCCGGCAGCTGTTTTACGATCTGCCCTATCTCTTCTAAAGACCGGTGTCGGATTTGGGAATGGTGATGGTCAGGACGATCTGGCTGTCGGTTTCCCGGCGTTCGGAAACTGCCGGAACGCCAGAGCGTTGAATGCGCTGCAGGGATTCCGTCAGGCTGTTGAGAAAGGAGCCAACGGAGGTCTGCCGTTTTCTGGGGGCTTGGGCTGAAAGGAGGCTTTCGATGTATTTTTCCGCTGCCGCCACGGTCATGGACTGGCGTTGGATGACCTCGATGGCCCGCAGTTTTTCTTCCTCCCCCGGAAGCTTGAGCAACGCCCGGCCATGGCGTTCTGTCAGCCCCGCCTCCCGCAGGGCAAGCAAGACCCGCTGGCCGTGCTTTAGAAGCCTGAGTTTGTTGGCAATGCTGCTCTGACTTTTCCCCAGGAGTCGGGCGGTCTGCTCCTGGCTGAGGTTTTGCCCCTCCATGAGGGCCGCAATGCCCAGAGCCTCCTCTACAAAGTCCAAATCCTGACGCTGCAAATTCTCCACCATGGCGGCCAGTGCGCTTTCCCGGTCATCCATCTGCAAAATCAGACAGGGTACCTCCGTCAGCCCCGCCATCTGGGCCGCCCGGAGCCGCCGCTCCCCGGCAATCAGCTCGTATCCTCCTGCCACACGGCGGACGGACAGGGGCTGCAGCACCCCATGGAGCCGAATGGAATCCGCCAACTCCCCCAGGGCCTCCTGGGCAAAGACCTTCCGCGGCTGCATGGGATTGGGCCGGATGGCCCGTGTGGGCAGGAAAATCACCCTTCCGGTTTCCATATAGGTTTTCAGCTTCTGGCACTGCATTGCCCTTCCTCCCCCGGTACAAGATAGGCCCATTGTACCCCCTGGAAAGGCTGAAAACTAGGGAAAGAGATTTCCCGGAAAAGTTTTTTCCAGAACATGAAAATTCTTCTTTACTTTTCTGTCGCAATCGTGTATAGTGATGACGAACAGAGTAGAGAACCCCGCGTGAAGTGCTGCCAAGATGGGGAGTTGTGTGGCAGACGAAGGACTTTGTGTCCGCGATGGGATTTTCGCACCCGCTGCGCCATAAATGTGGGTTCATCCCTCCTTTATGTAGCAACGATACTCGGTTGAGCGATGAAAGGGCCGTAGCCGTTCTTCCTCACGGGTAAGCTGACAAAAATATACACTCCCCAATGGCATTGCGTCCGTTGGGGAGTTTTTGTCGGCACCGATGGCTGTGCCTTGGTCGCTCCTACAAAAAGGAGGTTCTTTTTATGTCCACAAAAACCAACAATCTCTACCCCCATCCATTCTCCAAAGCCTACTGGCGGGATGCCGTGTCGGAGCTGAAAGACGTACACATGATGGTGTTCGCCGCCCTGATGATCGCCCTGCGGCTGGTCCTCAAGCAGTTTGCCATTCCCATTACGCCCTTTTTGAAAATCAACGTGTCCTTCTTCATCACCGCCCTGGGCGGCATGGTCTTTGGCCCGGTATTCGCCGCCATTTGCGGTGGCATTACGGATGTATTGGGCTTTATGATCAAGCCTGACGGCTTCTACTTCCCGCCCTTTATCCTGACGGAAATGGCCGGCGGCTTTGTCTTCGCTTTGTACCTGTACCGGGCCAAGGTCACCACCACTCGGGTCATGCTCAGCCGGTTTACCATCAATCTGGGTGTCAACGTGATCCTGCAGACCCCTATTATGATGTGGTACTATGCCGTTTACATGAACGGCAAGCAGTTCACCCTGGCCATGGCGGTACCCGGCATGATCAAGAATCTGATGATGTTCCCCATTGAGTCTGTGCTGCTGGCCCTGTTTTTGTCGGTGATGCTGCCCATCACCAGCCGTCTGGGCCTGACCTATACCGGCCGGGATGCCAAGGAAGATTTGAAATTCAGCAAAAAACAGGCGGTTTCCCTGGCCATGCTGCTGGTCATCGGCATTGGCTGTGTCTTTGGCTACCTGAGCTACTACTATAAGAACAACTCCCTGTCTGCCAGCTACTCCGACCAGGAGCGTTACGCGGAGAATACCCGCATGACGGAGCTGGTGGCCGATGATTGTAACCTGGACCCAGAGGACACCGTGACCATCGTAGAGAGTGCCTACAAGAAGTTCCTCTCTGACGAGACCACCTACACCGTGGCCGTCTATTCCCTGGACCGTTCCGCTCTGGAAACCTATGACAAAGACCTGGAAGCCATTCGGGGCATGTCCAAGTCCAAGGCCAAAAAGGTGGCAGAGGACGGGGTCATGGAGCGGGTCAACACCGTGACCCTGGTGCTGAACACCAAAACCGGTGATGTGCTTCAATTGAGCATTAAATGATTTGACGTCTCCACCCGAAGCTCCCCTGCTGGGTGTCTGACGGTTCCCCATTAGCGGCGGTTTTTTACGAACCGCCGCTTTTCTCTTGCTTTTTGGTGCTTTTTCTGCTAGGATACTTGTAATAAAACTTCCGAAATAAAGAAGGAGCCGCCTATGCAGCTGAACACCTATCTGTTTATCCTTTTCTTTTTGCCCCTGTCTGTGGTCACCTATTTTCTGGCCAATCGCTGGGGGCTTCTTTGGGGAAAACTGGCCCTGATTGCGGGCTGTTTTGTCTTCTATGCCTGGGGCGGGCAAAGCACCCTGTGGGTTTTGGGCCTGAGTCTGGCAGTCAATTACCTCTGCGCCCTGCTCCAGGCCAAGCACCCAAAAAAGTGGGTACTGGCCCTGCCCCTGGTGCTGAATATCGGACTTTTGGCGTTCTATAAATACTGGAATCCCATTCTGGGTGCTGTGGGTCCGAGGTTTGGATCAGACTTTACGCTCCAGAATCTGATTCTGCCCCTGGGCATCAGCTTCTTTACTTTCCAGCAGATCGCCTATCAGGTGAGCCTGTACCGGGGGGAGCTGGAACAGCCGGTGCTGACGGATTACCTGTGCTACATTCTCTACTTCCCCAAACTGGCCATGGGTCCGCTGATGGAGCCTGTGGATTTTATGGAGCAGCTGAATGACCCCAGCCGGAAAAAGATTTCCTCCCTCCATATTGCCCAGGGCCTGCGGATGTTCAGCTTCGGCCTGTTTAAGAAAATGCTGCTGGCAGATGTCTTTGCCGGAGCGGTAAACTGGGTCTTTGCCAACGAGGCCACCTCTATGGACTGGCTGATCGGGATGCTGTGCTACACCCTGGAAATCTATTTTGATTTCTCCGGCTACAGTGACATGGCCGTAGGCGTTTCCCACATGCTGAATATCACCCTGCCCATCAATTTCGATTCCCCCTACCAGAGTCTGAACATCCGGGAATTCTGGAAGCGGTGGCACATCTCCCTGACCAAATTCTTTACCAAATATCTTTACATCCCCCTGGGGGGCAGCCGGAAAGGGCTGGTTCGGACCTGCTTTCTCACGGTTTTCGTGTTCCTTGTCAGCGGCCTGTGGCATGGTACAGGGCTGACGTTTTTACTGTGGGGCTTACTCAACGGTTTTCTGATGGTCTTTGACCGTCTGACGGAAAAGCGGCAGCAGCGGCTCTTCGGGCCTTTCCGGTGGCTGCTGACCTTTGGCGTCATCAATATACTGTGGCTGCTGTTCCGGGCCGGAAGCATCCATGAGTGGGTTTCTGCCCTCTTTACCCTGTTCTCCATGCAGTCCACCGAGATAAGCCAGGGGCTGATTCAGTGCTTTGAACTGAAAGAGCTGAATTTGCTGGCCTCCAAGCTGCCTCTGGGCTTCCTGTTCAGCAACTTCCGGGGCGTGTTCTTTAATCTCTATCTCATCTTTGGCCTGGTGCTGTGCCTGGGCTGCCGGAACAACTACCGGCGCATGGACAAAAAACTCACCCTCCCGGACCTGGTTTTCACCGTTATCGCCTTTACCTGGTCCCTCATCTGCCTGGGTGGCGAAACCACCTTTGTATACGCCTGGTTCTAAAGGAGGAACACGCAATGAACGGAAAACAGTTTTTATCCGGCTTTCTGGCTGGCTCCTCCATCATTTTGGGTGCCTTGGGCTACCAGGTCTGGAAAGTCGACCCTTACTTTCACTACCGCGCCCCGGACACCACTGCCCATAGCTACATTTTAAACGCCGAACGCTACCAGAATGACGGCATCGTCAAGCACTTTACCTACGATGCCATGATCACCGGCAGCTCCATGACCTCCAATTTCAAGGCCTCTCAAATGGATGCCCTCTTTAACGTCCACACCGTCAAAACCACCTTTTTAGGCAACACCCGCAAGGACACCGCCATGCTGATTCAGACGGCTCTGAAAGCGAACCCGAACCTGAAAATGGTGCTGCGGTGCATTGATATGGACGGCATGGCAGCAGACCCGGACCGAATGGGTGCCGAACCCTCTGCCATTCCCAGCTACTTGTATGACCGGAATCCCTTTAACGATGTAAACTACCTGCTGCGGCGGGAGGTACTACTGGACCGGGTTCTTGAAAACCACGGCTCCGGTATTACGGATTTTGACCGTTACTCCAACTGGCAGGCCTACTGGACCTTTGGCATCCATAGCGTGGCCCCGGAGGGGGTTCATGTGGAGCCTACGGCCCAGACGGGACATCTTACCCCCCAGCAAAGAGAGAATATTCAGGAGAATCTGGATCGGCACTATCTGGCCCTGGCCCAGGCCTATCCCGATACGGAGTTTTACTTATTCATCTCCCCCTTTGGCCTGTGCTGGTGGGCGCAGCAATACAGCGGCGGCAGCATAAACGTATGGATGGAAATGCAGCAAATGATTGCCGAAACCCTGGTACCCCAGAATAATATTCACCTGTTTTCCTACTTTGACCAGTTTGAAATGTTGGAAGACCAGAACAACTACAAAGACCCGATCCACTACGCCGAATGGATCAATGACTGGATGCTTAACGCCATGTCTCAGGGCATTGGGGCCGTGACTCTTGAAAACCTCCAGGAGAATTTAAAAACCCAGTATGATTTCTTTACAAGCTACGATTATAACCGGCTCAACGACCAGGTGGACTACGAGGACGATATGCTAGCGGCCCAAAAGTGGTGTCAAAATTAAGAAAAATAATGGCTGCCGGACTTGCATTTTTTTCGGTATTATGTTAATCTTATAGGCGACAACACAAATAAAGAAAACCCTGACCTGATCGGCAGTGCTGGCAGCAAAATTCGGTGTCCAGCCCACGGCTGGCTCCGGGTTTCGTAAAGAGAGGGAAGCACTTTTCATGAATAAACCCGATTTTATCGCCGCCGTCTCCGAAAAAGCGGGACTACCCAGAAAAGATACCGAACGTGTGATCAATGCGGCTCTGGATACCATCACCGCCGCCCTGGTCGCCGGGGAGAAGGTATCTTTCAGCGGCTTCGGCATCTTCGAGACCAAACTCCGCATGGCCCGGGTGGGCCGTGACCCCCACACCAAAGAGCCGATGCAGATCCCCGAAACCCATGTCCCCGCTTTCAAACCCAGCAAGGTTTTGAAAGACACCGTTTCCAAGCGTGGCCTATGAGACTGGACAAATATTTAAAAGTATCCCGGCTGATCAAACGGCGTACCGTTGCCAACGAGGCCTGCGACAATGGGCGCATCAGTGTCAATGGCCGGGTGGTAAAGGCCAGCTACGATGTAAAAGTGGGAGACAAACTGGAAATCGCCCTGGGAACCAGGACTTTGGCGGTGGAAGTCCTGCAAGTTGCAGAGACCGTGAAAAAAGACGATGCCTGCGGCATGTACAAAGAGTTGTAAGAGAATCGGAAAAAGCTGAGACCAAAGCTTTTTCCGATTTTTCCGGTTTTTTCAAAATTTCCTCTTGACATTTTCGGTTTTTTTCGATAGAATGTAACGGTCTGCAAAGATGCAGACGATCCTTGCTCCCAACGGCGTTGGGGGCCAAAAGTCCAAAAGGAGGTGCAAACAACATGGCTAAGATCACCGGTAAGTATGAGGTGCTTTACATCATCGACCCTGCTCAGGGCGAAGAGGGCATCGCTGCTCTGGTAGAAAAGTTCAAGGCAATGGTGGAGGCGGAGGGTACTCTGTCCAGCATTGATGAGTGGGGCAAGCGTCGCCTGGCATACCCCATCAATGATCTGATGGAAGGCTACTACGTTCTGATGAACATGGAAGTCAAGCCCGAATTCCCCGCAGAGCTGGAGCGTGTGATGAAAATCACCGAAGGCGTCCTGCGCTGCCTGACCACCGCGGTGGAGGAGTAATTTATGCTCAACCACATTGTCATTATGGGTCGCCTGGTCCGTGACCCGGAGCTGCGTCGCACTGGTAGCGGTGTGGCTGTGGCAAGTTTTCGCGTAGCTGTTGACCGGGACTTTGCGCCCAAGGACGGCGGCGAGCGGAAGGCCGATTTCATCGATTGCGTTGCTTGGCGGCAGACCGGAGAGTTCATCTCCAAGTACTTCTCCAAGGGCCGCATGATCGTTGTTGACGGTCGTCTGGAAATGCGCGATTGGACCGATAAAGAAGGCAACAAGCGCACATCTGCTGAGGTCGTAGTGGCCAATGCCTATTTTGGCGACAGCAAGCGGGATGATTCTTCCAATTCCGGAAGCTACAACGGTGGCAGCTACTCCGCTCCCTCCGGCAACTTTGGCGGCGGCTACTCTGCCCCCTCCAATCCCAGCTACGGCAATTCCTATGCCGCTCCCGCCAGTGCCCCCGCATCCGACTTCTCCATGCTGGAAGATGACGATGCCCAGCTGCCCTTCTGAGAAACTTTTCTACTAGACTTATGAAGGAGGTTATTTCCATGGCTAACGAACAGCGTATGCGTCCCCGCAAGCGTAGAAAGGTCTGCGCTTTCTGCGTGGATAAGGTGACCAGCATTGACTACAAGGACACCGCAAAGCTCCGCCGTTACCTGTCCGAGCGCGGCAAGATCCTGCCCCGCCGTACCACCGGTACCTGCGCAGCCCACCAGCGTGACCTGACCACCGCCATCAAGCGCGCCCGTCAGATCGCCCTGCTGCCCTACGTCACCGACTAATCACGATAAAAGAACAGCTGCTAAGTCTCGAAAGAGTTTTAGCAGCTGTTTTTTATGATATAAGAATGTATCGCAAACCGTATCAATCAAACGGTACCACAACGGACGACGCCGTAGTAGAGTGTTAACATAAAAACTTTACTTTTTTAAATTCATGTGCTATAATATAAATACAATCAAAAAAAGGA
>CAKTQE010000043.1 GCA_934593275.1 uncultured Oscillospiraceae bacterium
AAAACAGGCCGCGTTCAGCCCCACCAGCACGGCCCGCTCCTGTTTGGTTTCCTGCAATTGTTCCATATGTTTCCTCCGCTGCTTCTCTATCCCCGGATTTCCATATTGGGATGTTCTTGTCTGATCCTTTTATAAAATTATACCACAGCCGCCGGGTCTGGGGCAACCAAAAAATACAAAAAACCCGCACTACCAACGTAGTGCGGGTAATTGGGTTTCTTACTTCAGGCCGAAACGCTTGTTGAAGCGATCAACACGTCCACCGGTGTCAACCAGCTTCTGCTTGCCGGTATAGAAAGGGTGGCACTTGGAGCAGATTTCAACACGAATGTCCTTCTTGGTAGAACCGGTCGTGATGACGTTACCACAGGCACAGCGAATGGTGGTCTGTTCGTAGTTAGGATGGATACCTTCCTTCATTTCTTTCACCTCTTTCATATCAGTTAAAGGGCATAAATGCCCTAGCAATCCTCAAATCGCCTGAGTATAATATCACAGGCATGAGGAAAATGCAAGTGTTTTTTTGATTTTATCGAAAAATATTTTTACACCTTAAAAGGCCCAGTTGCCGTTGCGGAAAATCGGCTTTACAGAGCCGTCAGCGCAGATGGCATCGATGTTCATGGTGTCGCAGCCGATCATAAAGTCCTCATGGATCATGGAGTCGTTGATGCCCAGCTCCCGGCACTCCTCCAAGGACTTATTCTGGAAGTCCTCAATGGTATCCGGGAAGCCCATGCCCAGAGCCAGATGGCAGGCGGCGTTTTCGTCAAACAGGGTGTTATAGAACAGCAGACCACTTTCAGCAATAGGGCTGGCCTGGGGAACCAGTGCGCACTCGCCCAGATAGGCAGCGCCCTCGTCCATGGAAATCATGGATTTCAGCAGCTCCTCGCCGTTTTCCGCGTGAACCTCCACAGCCTTACCCTGGGCAAAGCGGATGGAGAAGTTTTCAATCAACTGGCCCCGGTAGCTCAGGGGCTTGGTGGCGTAGACAATGCCCTCGGCTTCTCCCCGCTTGGGAGAGACAAAGCATTCCTCTGTAGGGATGTTGGGGTTAAAGAAAATGCCGTCCCGGCTGGTTTCCCCGCCGCCGCAGAACCGGCTCTGGGGGATCATACCAACGGTCAGGTCCGTGCCGTTATCGGCGGTATAATGCAGCGTGCGGATGTTCAGGCCGTTCAGGTACTCGCAGCGGCTCTGCAGATCCCGGTCGTGGTCTTCCCAAGCCTTGATGGGGTCCTCTGTCACACGGGAGGCGGACAAAATGGCCTGCCACAGCTTTTCTACGGCAGTGCTGGTACGCTCACCGGGGAACACCTTTTTAGCCCAGGCATTTCCGGGTACCGCGGCAATGCACCACTGCTGGCGGTTTTCCAGCTGGTCCTGATAGGGCTTGACGATGGGATAGGACATCCGGCGGGCCTTGACCACCTTTTCCATATTGATGCCCTTGAGACCGTCAGGGTCCTCGGAAATCAGATGGATACGGCAGGGCAGCACATCGACCTCATGCTGATATTTGGCTTTCTGCCACTCCTCCACGGTACCCATGGTGGTCACGGAGCGATAACGGGTGTGGATTTTGGTCAGGGGCTGGTAATTCCACTCCACGGTGACCTTTTTGGCCTTGGCCTTATAGGCTTCCTCCACCACCATCTGTACAAATTCCGGCTGATCCAAATCCGCATAGACCAGAACCTCCTGGCCCTTGCGTACATTGACACCGGTGCGAACGATCAAGCGGGCATATTCCCGCAGAACGGTTTTTTTCATAGGGGTCATTCTCCTTTTTCGGAAAGATTGGGCTATTATAGCAGACTTTTGTAAAAAGGTCAACGGATATTGCATTTTCTGTCATTTTCCTTTATAATATACGCATCTTTGTGAATCGAGGTCCTCCTATGCTGACAAAAGAAGAATTCAAGGCTCTGCTCTCCCAAGGCCCGGTACTGCTGGACGGTGCCACCGGCTCCTATCTCCGGGCCAAGGGAATGCCCCGGAACTGCGCCACAGAGGAATGGGTGCTGCGCAATCCGGAGGTGCTGGTGGAGCTTCAAAGGGAATACCGGGAGGCCGGGAGTAAAATCATCTACGCCCCCACCTTTCAGGCCCAGCCCATGGCCCTTGAACGCATTGGCCTGGAAAAGCACACCGAAGCCATCAACGCCCAGCTTCTGGCCCTGAGCCGTTCCGCCGCCCCGGACTGTTTTATTGCCGGAGATATGGCCACCCTGGCCGCTTTCTGTGACAGCTGGGACCCGGACAACTTTGACCTGCTGGTGGAAAACTACCGCCGCCAGATTCGGGGGCTTCTTGACGGCGGGGCGGATCTGCTGGTAGGCGAGACCCTGCTCTATCCCCAGGAGGCGGAGGCCATTCTCACCGCCGCGGAACTGGAAGGGGCCGGTGCCACCATGATCACCTACTCCATGCAATCCGGAGGCTTTCTCTACAGTGGCCACGATGCAGGGCCGCTGATGGAGCAGCTGGAGCAGTGGGGGGCCTGCGCCGTGGGCTTTAACTGCGTGGCCGCCGATGACATGACGGCCCATCTGGTAAGCAAGCTGCGGCGGCATACCAAGCTTCCCCTGATTTCCAAGCCCAACGCCGGAAATCCCACGATCAATGCCGAGGGTCTGGCTGAATACAAGCTGGAACCGGAACCCTTTGCCAAAATCCAGATGGAGGCCTATCGTAACGGTGCCACCCTCTTAGGCGGCTGCTGCGGCACCACCCCCCGGCATATGAAGGCCCTGGAACGTCTTTTGGAGGACTGCCATGAATAAAAATGTCCACTTTTATGTTCAGCCCAAAAGTGCCATTGTGGCACTGATGACTCTGTGCCTGAGCCTCTCGGCGGTGGGACGGATCTATCTCTACTGTTCTTCCGATCTCCCCACATACACCAGTGTGTGGCTGCAGCTGGTGCTGCCTGTGGCGGCCACGGTGCTGTATATGCTGACGGTGCTGCTGGACGGTCAGGAGCGGTTTTACAAAACCGCCATTCCCGTGTGGCTGTTTGCGCTGTTTTCCGCCGTCTGGGTGCGTCACAATCTGAACGGGCGGATGCTGATTGCCCTAAGCTGGATAGCCCTGTTTTTCTTTTGTTTCATCTATACAGACCTGACCTCCGGCATCCGGCTCCACCGGTCCTGGCTGCTGTTTCCCTTGATGCTGGCCCCTATGGCCACAGTGGTTTTTTATAACCGTCAGGCAATTTTTCTCCGGGACTGGAACGCCGTTGTGCTGTTGCTTCCCAACACGCTGCTGTTCTTAGGATGTACGGCTCTGATTTTCGCCATTCGGGTCCACCCCGCCGGAGAATACCACCCCACCTGGGGGGACCGGGTGGATGGCCGGAGAATTCGTTCCCTGCCTCCTGTCAACTACATCATTCCCTACATCATGGTAAACCGCAACGGCTCCTCCAATCTTTTTGAGCAGGCCTTTGAAATCACCAATGCAGACCGCTATATCCGGCAAAAACGCCGAGAGGGACTGAGCAGCTTTGGTCTGACCCATGTGTTCCTCACCGCCTATTGCCGGGCCATTGCCAAGTATCCCGGAATCAACCGGTTTATCGCCGGTCAGAAAATTTACTCCCGGGGTGAGGACATTCAGTTCAGCATGACCATCAAAAAGGAAATGAGTACCGATGGCGCGGAAACGGAAATCAAGCTTCACCTCAGCCCCAGGGATACGGTTTACGATGTCTATAAAAAGATGAATGACGAGATCACCAAGGCCAAAAACGCGCCTTTGGATGCCGGAGTGGACAACGCCGCCTATGCTTTGACGCTGGTTCCCGGGGTGTTCCTGAAATTTACGGTGTGGCTGCTGAAAACCCTGGATTATTTTGGGCTGCTGCCAAAAGCCCTTTTGGAACTGAGTCCTTTCCATGGCAGCGTGTATTTTACCTCCATGGGTTCTCTGGGCATCCCCCCTGTTTATCACCATCTGTATGACTTTGGCAATCTTCCCGTATTCGGTGCTTTCGGCTGCAAGCGCAAGGAATTGGAGGTCCAGGAGGACGGCTCTGTGGTCCAGAAAAAGTACGTAGACTTCCGCTTTACCATGGACGAGCGCATTGTTGACGGCTTTTATTATGCCGCTTTCCTTAAATATCTTCGCCGCCTGATCCAGCATCCGGAGGTACTGGACCTGGCTCCCGAGGAAGTAATAAAGGATGTGGATTAATGAAAGATGCCATTTTAAATGCCCTGTCCCCGGATTATCCCTGGAAAGATTCTTTTTATTGGTTTGATTCCGTTGATTCCACCAATACATACCTGAAAACCGCCGCCCGACAAGGCGCGCCCCATGGCACCGTGGCCGTGGCAGACTGCCAGACCGGCGGCAAGGGGCGGCTGGGCCGCAGCTTTCAGTCCCCCGGCGGTGTAGGGGTGTACCTGAGTATGCTGCTGCGCCCCCAGTGTCCCCCGGAGGAGCTGATGCACCTGACCTGCGCCGTAGGGGCTGCCATGTGCGATGCCCTGGAACAGGCTTCCGGACTCCGGCCCGGTATCAAATGGACCAACGACCTGGTATACGGACACAAAAAAGCCGCAGGGATCCTCACGGAACTGGGCATGAGTCCGGAGGGGTTTTATGCCGTGGTGGGCATTGGAGTCAACTGCTGCCAAGGCCCCCAGGACTTTCCCCAGGAACTCCGGGACCGGGCCACGTCCCTTTCCATGGAGACAGGACGCTCCATTGACCGCAGCCTGGTAGCCGCCGCCATGATGGATGCCCTTTACCGCATGGATACGGGACTGCTGACCCAAAAGGAAGCCATGCTTCGGCGGTACAAACAGGACTGCGTGACCCTGGGCAAGGAAATTTCCCTGGTTCGGGGAGAACAGGTCTCCCACGGTCAAGCTTTGGACATCGGTGACAACGGCGATCTGATCGTTCGGTTCTCCGATGGCCATATCGAGGCCGTCAGCTCCGGAGAGGTCAGCGTCCGGGGGATGTATGGGTATGTCTGACCCCATGCCTACCACCAATCGGCCATTGGAACCGTAAAGCCAGCCCCTTGCCGGGGCTGGATGGCGTTGGGTCAACGCCGCTACAGTGGGGTGTACCGTGTATTGGGTGATACCATTCATCCGCATAGGTTATAATTGCAACGTGGCGGGCGGCAGGTTGCCGCCCCTACGACAATGTACTGCGTTTTTCGCATTTTTAGGACACAAAACATATATAAGAACGCTAAATATACGGTAATGCAGAACAAACACACTGTATAGTCGGTACTTCGCGCAGCAAATCAAAAATAAGGACATGGCACCAAAAAACGTGCCATGTCCTTGCTTTTTGCGCTCTTATTTTGAAATTAAGCCATCCGCAGGATGTTTACCAGCATT
This sequence comes from uncultured Oscillospiraceae bacterium, assembly GCA_934593275.1. Classification (GTDB taxonomy): domain Bacteria; phylum Bacillota; class Clostridia; order Oscillospirales; family Oscillospiraceae; genus Faecousia. The sequence goes on from CAKTQE010000043.1 coordinate 5,370, forward strand.
TCCACGCACTGCTCCATATCCTCTGTGGGGATATACTCAAAGCGGCCATGGTAGTTTTCGCCGCCGGTGCAGAGGTTGGGACAGGGCAGGCCCTCGTAGGAGAGTCTTGCGCCGTCTGTGCCGCCACGGACGGGGACTTCCTTGGGTGTCATGCCCGCCAGGGTCATGGCCCGCTTGGCCCGGTCCACGATTTCCATGCAGGGTTCGATTTTCTCCCGCATGTTGAAATAGCTGTCCCGGAGGGTCAGCTCCACTGTTCCCTGGCCGTATTTCTGATTCAGGAATGCGGCAACCGTGGCCATGGTGTTCTTCTTCTGCTGGAATTTTTCCATGTCATGGTCCCGGATGATGTAGCGCAGGACGCTCTTTTCCACTTCCCCCTCCATATCCGTCAGGTGGATAAAGCCCTCGTAGTCCTGGGTATACTCCGGCTTCTGGGCCACAGGCATCAGGCTCTGGAACTCCATGGCGATATACTGGGAGTTTACCATCTTGTCCTTGGCAGAACCGGGGTGGATATTCAGACCGTGGAACGTGACGGTGGCCCCGGCGGCATTGAAGTTTTCGTATTCGATCTCCCCTACCGTGCCGCCGTCGGCGGTGTAGGCGTAATCCGCGGCAAAGCCCGGAACATCAAACCGGTCCGCGCCGCTGCCGATTTCCTCGTCAGGGGTAAAGCCGATTTTTAAGGTGGCGTGTTTGCCCCCCTCCGTGAGAAGCCGCTGGGCGGCGGTCAGAATTTCCGACACGCCGGCCTTGTCGTCAGCACCCAAAAGGGTGGTGCCGTCGGTGACGATCAGGTGCTTGCCCCGGTTCTTTTTCAGGGACTCATAGTCCTTTTCCCGAAGATAGATGCCCTTTTCCTCATTCAGCAGCACATCTCCCCCGTTGTATTCAACGACTCTTGCCCGGATGTTTTTACCGGAGGCATCGGGGGCCGTATCCATATGGGCGATGAGTCCAATGGTGGGCAGACTCGGGTCACCGGGTACCGTGCCGTAAACATAGCCGTTTTCATCCATGTGGGCATCACGAATGCCCATGGCTTTCATTTCCTCTGCCAGTGCGGCCCCCAGGACCTTCTGGCCCGGTGTGGAGGGGCAGGTTTCGGAAAATTCATCGGAAGTGGTTTCGTAGCTTACATAGCGCAGAAAGCGTTCAACAACTGTTTCCATGGTGTTCTCCTTTCGGGGCAGGGCCAAACGGTCCTTTGGCCCGCCCGGTTTCAAAAAGGCCGCCGCTTTTCGCGGCGGCCCTTGGCGTATGTTTAGTTCTTGGCAGCGTTGACCAGCTCGGCGGTATCCTGAGCGATCATCAGCTCTTCGTTGGTGGGAACCACCCAGACCTGAACCTTGGAGTCGGGGGTGGAAATGACCATTTCCTTGCCGCGAGTCTTATTCAGCTCGGGATCCAGCTTCACACCCATGAAGCCCAGGTACTCGCAGACCATGCCACGGACCAGGCCGTCGTTCTCGCCTACACCGGCGGTAAAGGTCAGAACATCGATGCCGTTCAGAGCGGCGGCATAAGCACCAACGTACTTGGCAACTTCGTAAGCAAACTTCTCAAGAGCCAGCTTGCAATCCTCGTTGCCGTTGTCGGCACCGTCACCCAGGTCACGGAAGTCGGAGGACACGCCGGACAGGGCCAGCATACCGGACTTCTTGTTCAGCATGGTCAGGCAGTCGTCCACGCTCATGTTGTACTTGTTGCAGATGAACTGCACCACGCAGGGGTCAATATCGCCGGAGCGGGTACCCATAGGTACACCGGCCAGGGGGGACAGGCCCATGGAGGTATCCATGCACTTGCCGTCCTTAATGGCGGACAGGGAGGAACCGTTGCCCAGATGGCAGTTGACCATCTTGAATTCTTTCTTGCCTACCAGCTCGGCGGTACGGCGGGCCACATACTTGTGGGAGGTGCCGTGGAAGCCGTAGCGGCGGATGTCGTCATTCTCGTAGTATTCCTTGGGAATGGCATAGCGGTAAGCCTTGGGGGGCATGGTCATATGGAAAGCGGTGTCGAACACGGCAACCTGGGGGGTGTTGGGCATGACCGCCTGGCAGGCACGGATACCCATCAGGTTGGCGGGGTTATGCAGAGGTCCCAGAGGGATGCACTTCTCGATGGCCTTGATGACCTCGTCATTGATGATGCAGGAGTCAGAGAACTCCATGCCGCCATGGAGTACCCGATGGCCAACGGCATCGATTTCGTCAACAGACTTGATGACACCGTCAACGGGGTCCACCAGAATCTCCAGAACAGCCTGGATGGCCTCGGAGTGAGTGGGCATGGGAATGTCCTTTACGACCTTGTTGTCACCAACCTTGTGGGTCAGGCGGCCGTCAATGTAAATACGCTCGCACAGGCCCTTGGCGGAAACATCACCGGTCTCCGGGTTCATCAGCTGGTACTTCAGGGAAGAACTACCGGCATTGATGATCAAAACGTTCATTGGAATATCCTCCTAAAAATATTGTTTTCTTTTTCATTGTGTGATACAATATCCCCATTATTATATTCCATCTTTCCCGTTTTCTCAACCCCTATCTAAAAAATTTTTATCCCTGGAGGAAAATCTTTGGAAATTGTCGGGATCATCTGTGAATACAACCCTTTTCACAAAGGACACCAGAAGCAATTTGGCCTGATCCGGCAGGAATTTGGCGAAGATACGGCCATTGTGTGCCTGATGAGCGGAAACTATGTCCAGCGGGGGGCCCCTGCCCTTTTTGACCGGCAAATCAGGACCCAGGCTGCTTTGAACTGTGGAGCGGACCTGGTATTGGAACTGCCCGTTACCGGAAGTCTTTCCTCGGCAGAGGGCTTTGCCCGGGCAGGAGTATCGATCCTCTCAGGGCTGTGTGACCGGCTTTGCTTCGGCAGTGAGACGGCAGACCCGGAAGCCTTGACCCAATGCGCGGAAGCCCTGCTGCGGCCCCAGTTTCCTGAGCAGCTTCGTCTTGCCCTGGCCGGGGGTATCAGCTTTCCCGCCGCCCGGGTAAAGGCACTGGAAGCCATGGGCCTTTCCGGTGTGCCCTTACAGCAGCCCAACGACATTCTGGGGGTAGAATACTGCAAGGCCATTCTGGAACTGGGAAGCTCCCTGATACCCCATCCCATTTTCCGTCAGGGAAGCTATCACGACTGCTGCCCGGACCAAGAGAACCCTTCCGCTACTTCCCTGCGGGCGTTGGCAGAACAGAACAAGGATTTTTTCTCCTACATTCCGGCCCCGGCGGCAGAATGTTTTCGCTCTGCCCCGGTTCACACGCTTCACTCTGGGGAACGGGCCATTCTCTACCGGCTGCGGACCATGGAGGATGGGGAATTTGAAGCTCTGCCCTATGGTTCAGAGGGGCTGTGGCGGCGGTTTATGAAAGCCAGCCGCCAGGAAGCCAGCCTGGAAGATATTCTCAACCGGGTCAAAACCAAACGCTACACCCGCGCCCGACTGAACCGCATGGCCCTTTGCGCCTTTCTGGGCATCACTGCGGCAGATTTGGCTTCCCCTGCCCCCTACGCAAGAATTCTGGGCTTTGACGAGGTGGGCAGAACCCTGCTCCGAGGAAACGATTTCTGCAAGAATCTGGGCTGGAAAGATGATTCCCACTATGCCCGACTGGAGGGCCGATGCAATGCCCTGTACGGCCTATTTTGCCGGGAGCAGATTTCCCGGGCCGACCAAGCCGATGCTCAGCGGCTAATCTATATCCACAGGTGATTTGATGGTTTTTTCGTCCTATATTTTTCTGTTTGCTTTCCTGCCCCTGGTGCTGGGGGGCTATTATCTATTGTCCCATGTGAAAAACCCCATTTATCAGCGGCTGTTTTTGATTGGGGCCTCTCTCTATTTTTACGGCTACTTTAACCCCAGTTATCTGGTGATTATTGTGGTCTCGATTCTTGCCAACTACATCCTGGCCTACGGCATGAGCCGGAGCAAAGGGGCAGCCGGAACGGTGTTTTTCTGGCTGGGGGTCCTATTTAATGTGGGGCTTCTAGGCTACTTTAAGTACCGGGATTTTTTTGTGGAGAACATCAATATTCTTTTCCACACCTCCCTGATTCTAAAACGTATTGCCCTGCCTCTGGGTATCAGCTTTTTTACCTTTCAGCAGCTCTCTTTCCTGGTCTCCATTCGCAAGGGCGAGGAGGTTTTGGAGCGGTTTGATGATTACTGCATCTTTGTACTGTTTTTCCCCCAGCTGGTGGCAGGTCCCATTGTACTCTACAGCGAAATGATTCCCCAGTTCAAAGACCCCCAGCGGCGGTACTTCCAGTGGGACAACGCCGCCAAGGGTGCCTACATCTTTACCATTGGCCTGTTTAAAAAGGCGGTGATTGCCGACACCCTGGCACTGTTTGCGGACACTGGCTTCGGTTCTTCCAGCCTGGGCTTCTGCGCCGCCTGGGCCACGGCCCTTTCCTATACGTTCCAGGTCTATTTTGATTTCAGCGGCTATTCCGATATGGCCGTCGGCTTGGGAAATCTATTCAATATTGACATTCCCTTTAATTTCCGCTCCCCTTACCAGTCTGAGAGCATCGGCGTTTTCTGGCGGCGGTGGCACATCACCCTGGGCCGCGCCCTGCAAAGCTACATCTATTTCCCCCTGGGGGGAAGTCGGGAGGGCAGCTGGAAAACCTGCCGGAATTTGCTGATCACCTTTCTGGTCAGCGGCCTTTGGCATGGGGCAGCCTGGACCTTTGTGCTGTGGGGACTGCTCCACGGACTTTTTAACGCATTGGAACGTGGATTTTCCAAGCCCCTGTCCCAGGTTCCCCACACTCTTCGGGTGCTGCTGACATTCTTCATCGTCAATGCCCTGTGGGTACTGTTCCGGGCAGAGAGCTTCCAGAACGCCGCCATGGTCTACCGGGGAATGGTGGATTTTTCCAACTTCAGTCTGCTGCAAGTAGGCACGCTGGCAATTGACGGCTTCGTAGGGGTCCCTCTGGTGCTGAATACCGCCTACGTGCTGACCGTTCTTCTGGTGCTAGGGCTGGTGTGCTTCCGGGCCAAAAACAGCTGCCGGATGTTGGAAGACTTCACCTGCCGGAGAAGCCTTTTGTGGTTGACCGCAGTGCTGTTCTGCATCGCCCTGGTCCATCTGTCCCGGGAAAGCGTTTTTATCTACTTTAACTTCTAAGGAGCAAGGCAATGGCAAAAAAATGGCTGTTTCGGCTGCTGGCTCTGACCCTGAGTCTGGTGACCCTGATGTGCGCTGCCGTCTACTGGGTAGACCCCTATATGCAGTATCGGGTCCGGGATAACCGGTATCTTTTGAATTCCCGACTGGTGACCCCGGGGCTGATCAAAAATGACGACTATGACACGGTTCTCATCGGCTCTTCCATGATTCAGAATACAGACATGGCCCTGTTCCGGGAGGCCCTGGGGGGCAAGCCTCTGAAAATCACCACCGGGGCCATCAGCTTAAAGGAAATTCAAAAGCTGACGGATAAAATCAATCAGGTGGGCAAGGCTCGAAACTACTACATCTGTCTGGACCAATACCTGTTTGCCCCGGAAAAATGGGACGACTTGGACCGGTTTCCGGACTATCTGATGGATGACGATCTTTTCAACGATTACCGCTATCTTCTGGGCTACGAGACCTGGACCAGGTTTATGCCCATTGATCTGGGGCTTTCCGCTGCCAGGGCACTGAACATCCCACTGCCGGAAAAGTTCACCCGTGCCATGTCTATTGACGGGATGGAGGACTGGCGGGATGACTGGGCCTTTGGCTCGGAGGCAGTGCTGTCCCTTTATGCCCCGCCTCCCAAGGATAAGGACTATGACCTGGACCGGCTTCTTGGCCGGATGGAGACCCGGTTTGACGAATACCTGACCCACCTGGATTTTGAAACGGGGGCATACACCTTTTTCTTTCCCCCCTACTCGGCCCTGTTCTGGAATTACGCAGGGGAAGCAGGATATGGGGACCTCTATCTGGCTTTTAAGACCTACGCCGAGGAGCGTCTTTTGGGAATACCCAATGTAAAAATCTATGATTTTCAGAATGCGGATTTGATTACCGATTTGGAGCAATACAAGGACTACACCCACTATGCCCCCAGTGTCAACGACTGGATGCTGCGCTGCTTTGCCTCCGGGGACTACCAGATCACGGAGCCAACGCCTGTCAGCACCCTGGTCGAAAAGACCCAGGAACAAGTACAGCGGCTTTTGGAAGACTATCCGCAGATTCCCCATTAACCAAAGAAACGGTCAGGGGTTCTTTTCTTCATTCTTCCTCATTTTTCTGCGAAGAAACCACCGCAGGACCACAGACAGGACAATGACCCCCAAGGATGCCGCTCCATACAGCAGTGCTTCCGTATACCAAGGTGCGGAATAGGTCTGCCGTAAATGTGGGAAACGCCTGTAGGAGTAATAATCCACGGCCGTTTTGATGATGATCACATAGAAACTGCCGTAAATCAGGTATTTTAGGAAATTGTATAGCTTTTTCATTTTCCGACCCTCCTGGATTGCAGAATTTGTATGTTTATTATAGCATTGAGGGGATGCCTTTGCAAACACATCCACCGAAGTAGCCGGTGGATGTGTTTTTTCTGTGTCTGGTTATCGGGACGGGCGGAGAAGGAGGGATTTGGTACACTAATGTGTTGATGCCGCAAGATAGCATCAAGCAACGCTCCACCGGAGCGTTGCATTTGATGGTTCAAATTCCTCTTTCTTCTCCGCCAAAGAAAAATGACCCCACCCGAAAGGGTGAGGTCTTCTTCTTTGGCGGAGAAGGAGGGATTTGAACCCTCGATACCCTTTTGGGGTATACACGATTTCCAATCGTGCGCGCTCGGCCAGCTACGCGACTTCTCCATGCGCAATGCTCGCTTCTTGCCATCCGTGGACAGCTTTGATATGATACTACAAAAGGTGACATTTGTCAAGTAATTTCTTTTAGAATTTCAAAAAATCTCCAGGAGCAATGTCACCGTGTTTTGGCTGACGGTGCCGTCAATATAGCGGGCGTAGTCCAGGTATTGCCGGAAGCCGCAGGACAGGTGGGTTTTCATGGAAGCGGTGTTCTTTTTTGCCACGTGGGAATATAGCCGCAGAGGGCCTCTTCCACGAAGATACTTTGCAGTCTCCCGGAGAAGTTCTGAGCCGTAGCCCTTTCGCCGCTCCCCAGGGGCTGTTTCCAGAGCTTCCAGCAAAACGCCATCCTCATAATCCTCCAACCGGAGGGCACTGACGTAGCGGCCCTCCTTTGTGAGGATCAAGTAGACCGGGTGTTCCCCTTGAAAGAACACCTGGCTTAAATAGTCCCGAAAGTCCTCCTCTGCCAGGGCTTGCTGCCGCTCCGGCGTCAAGTCCGGGTAGAAATAAGCACCATTTTCCCGGTTGCCCTGGGCATAGACCTCCATGAGCTTTGGGAAAGACAGTTCTTTCATAGAATGGGCTACGATGAGCATTACAGTGCTTCCCCCAGAATGGACTTGGTGGCGTAGGCATTGAGGGACATATCCGCCACATTCCCCGCCAGGTATTCATAGTAGGCCTGGGCACCGATCATGGCACCGTTATCACCGCAGAGTTTGAGAGGGGGCATATACACCTTTGCCCCCAGCTTTTCCGCAGCGGCCAGCACATCCCGGCGAATACGGGAATTGGCTGCCACACCACCGGCAATGGCGATTTTTTTACAGCCGGTCTGCCGGATGGCCAGTTCCACCCGGGGTACCAGGGTATCCGATACCGCCGCAGAGAAGCTGGCGCATAGATCCGGAATGTTGAGTTCCTCCCCCACCTGCTGGGCATGGTGGATGAGATTCAGCGCAGCGGTTTTAAGACCGGAGAAGCTCATATTGTAGGGGTTCTCTCCGGGCTTGCTCCGGGGCAGGGTGTAGGTTTCCTCGTTGCCCCCCTGGGCCATCCGGTCCAGAGCCGCGCCGCCGGGATAGGGCATTCCCAGCACCCGGGCAACCTTATCAAAGCATTCTCCCGCCGCGTCATCCAGAGAGGTGCCTAAAATCTCCATTTTGGTATAGTCCGTTACATGGACCAGCATGGTATGACCACCGGACACCACCAGGCATAGAAACGGCGGCTTCAAATCCGGATAGGCAATGTAGTTGGCGGCAATGTGGCCCCGGATGTGGTGTACCGGGATGAGGGGTTTTCCCATCGCAAAAGCAGCCGCCTTGGCAAAATTTACCCCCACCAGCACCGCACCGATGAGTCCCGGGGCATAGGTCACCGCCACTGCGTCAATTTCATTCCGGGTCAGGCCGGTATTGATGAGAGCCTGGTCTGCCAGACCATAAATGGCCTCAATATGCTTTCTGGAAGCGATTTCCGGCACCACGCCCCCATAGAGCCGATGCAGGTCCACCTGAGAGGCGATACAGTCCGTCAGCACCTCCCGTCCGTCCCGGACGATGGCCACAGCGGTTTCGTCACAGGAGGATTCCACCGACAAAATATTCATAAGCTCCACTCCTTTCGAAGGATCAGGGCATCTTCCCTGGGGGTGCGGTAATAGTTTTTCCGCCTCCCGATCTCGGAAAAGCCCAAGGACGCGTAAAGGCTTCTGGCCGGGGTGTTGGAGGCCCGGACTTCCAGGGTCAGGCAATGGCTTTCCCGGGCTTTCAGGTGTTCCACCAAAGCCTCGATCAGCATTTTGCCAACGCCCTGGCGGCGGTAGGCCCCGTCCACCGCCACGTTCATCATATCCGACTCCCCCAGCACGGTCTGGGAGCCAACATAGCCCGCAAGCTTCTCTCCATCCATGGCAACCAGCCATAGAGACAGCGGGTTTTCCAGCTCCGAAGCCACGCTGTTTTCACTCCAAGGGTCTGCAAAGCAGCACTTTTCCAATGCGGCGACCTGGGACACCTGGGCGGCGGTCATTTGAAGAATCCTGATCATTTGGCATCAAACCAGCTCTTTCCGAACTTGGCCTCCGCCGTCAGGGGTACGTTCAGCTGGGCTACCCCCTCCATCTCCCGGCTGACCAGGGCCGCAACCTGGGCCGCCTGGTCCTCCGGACACTCAACGATCAGTTCATCGTGAACCTGGAGGAGAAGCTTTGCTTCCGGGTAGTTGTCTTGCAGGGCCTGCTCCACCCGGATCATGGCAAGCTTGATGAGGTCCGCGGCAGTACCCTGAATGGGGGTGTTAAGGGCAATGCGCTCCGCACTCTGGCGCACATTAAAATTGGTGCTTTTCAGCTCCGGGATATACCGGCGGCGGCCATAGAGGGTCTGGGTGTAGCCCTTTTCCCGGGCATCCGCCACCACCTGCTTCATATAGTCCCGGACTCCATGGTAATGGGCCAGATAGCTGTCAATATAATCCCGGGCCTCATACCGGCTGACACCGATGTCCTCAGCCAGAGAGAACTCCGAAATGCCGTAGACGATGCCAAAGTTCACGGCCTTAGCGTGCCGCCGCTGCAAGGGGGTCACCTGGTCGGCGGGGACCCCGAAGACCTGGCTGGCGGTAACGGTGTGGATGTCCTGGCCCTCGCAGAAAGCTTGCTGCATGGTCTTGTCGTCCGCAATGTGGGCCAGAACCCGCAGCTCGATTTGGCTGTAGTCCGCATCCACCAGCACACAGCCGGGACGGGGTACAAACATTTTGCGGATTTCCGCTCCCAAGTCGGTACGGACGGGAATATTCTGCAAATTGGGCTCTGTGGAAGACAGCCGCCCGGTGGCGGTGACCAGATTCTGAAACGTGGTGTGAATGCGGCCATCGGCTGCAATGACTTTCATCAGACCATCGGCATAGGTACCCTTAAGCTTGGTCAGCATCCGGTAGTCCATAATGGCGGGAATAATGGGATGCTTGTCCTTAAGCTTTTCCAGCACATCCGCATTGGTGGAGTAGCCGGTTTTGGTTTTTTTGGAGGCCGGAAGTCCCAGCTTTTCAAAAAGCAGTACCCCCAGCTGTTTGGGAGACTGAATATTAAAGGGGCCGTCAGCAAAGCCATAGATCAGGCTCTCGCAGTCGGTAATTCTGGTTTCCAGCATTTTGCCAAACTGACTAAGCTGGTGCCGGTCAATGGCAATGCCCCGGCATTCCATACGGTACAGCACCGTACACAGCGGCAGCTCGATTTGGCGGTACAGCTCCCCTTCCCCCTGCTTTTCCAGTTCTTCCTCCAAGGGCTTCCGCAGCTGCCAGATGCTTTCGGCACAGGCGGCAGCATCACCGTCTTCCACGGTCTTACCAAGGAAGGTGGTAGCAAGCTTGGAGACCGGATAATCCGACTGGGAGGGATTGAGGTCGTAGGCCGCCAGGGCCGTATCAAATTCCACCCTATCCCACTGCATTCCCGCCTCCTCCAAAAGGTGCATGGAGGCCCGGGCATCGTGCAAAATCACCTGTTCAAACTTGGGAAGGGTCTGCATTTGCAGTTCCATAGGAGTCAGACCACAAACGCCCTCTTCCCAGACAAGGCCCAGACTGCCATCCGGGGCAAAGTACAGGGCGCACAGGGGGAGCTTTTCCGGGATCCTCTCTACCCGGGGCAGAGAAACCACTTCCCGTTTTTCCGAAACCGCCGCCTCCGCGGCAGCACCCCGAAGACCGTAGCGGTCAATGAGCCGCACGAATTCCAGCTTTTGAAACAGGGCGTACAGCTCCGGGCGATTGTAGTCCCGGAGAATGGCATCCTGGGGGGCAAATTCAATGGGGGCCTCCGGGATGATGGTGGCCAGTTCATAGGAAAGATAGGCGTTCTCCCGGCCCGCTTCCAGCTTTTCCCGGAGCTTGGGGCGAATGGAGCTGTCCTCCAAATGGGCATAGACCCCGTCCAGGGTGCCGAATTTCAGCAGCAGATCTGTGGCGGTTTTCGGGCCAACCCCGGCAACGCCGGGGATATTGTCAGAGCTATCCCCCATCAATGCTTTCAAATCCACCATGCGCTTTGGCTCAAAACCGTATTCCCCACGGAAAACCGCCTCGTCATACAGTGTGGCGGAGGTCTGACCAGGCTTGGAAATCACCAGCTTGACCTTCACATGGGAATCGATCAGCTGCAGGGAATCCCGGTCGCCGGTGACGATCACGCAATCCCAGTTTTCCTCGCCGCAGCGTTTGCCCACGGTGCCGATCACATCATCGGCCTCCCAGCCCTGGGCAGCGTAAATGGGAATATTCATGGCCGTCAGCACTTGCTTCATCAGCGGCATCTGCTGGTCCAGTTCCTCCGGCATCCCGTGGCGGTTGGCCTTATAGCCCTCGTAACGGGTATGGCGGAACGTGGGTCCATGGAGGTCAAAGGCCACGCAGACCGCGTCCGGCTTTTCCTCTTTCTCCATGCGCTCCAGAATGTTTAAGAATCCATAGATGGCGTGGGTGTAAATTCCCTCCCGGGTGGTCAGGGGCTTTACCCCAAAATAGGCCCGGTTGATCACACTGTTGCCATCAAGAATCATCAGTTTCATACTTTTCTCCACTTGGTCCCCTGGGGGGTATCAACGATTTCCACGCCCATGGCTTTCAGCTGGTCCCGGATGCGGTCCGCCTCGGCAAAGTTCCTGGCCTTTTTGGCCTCTGTCCGGGCCAGTACCAGGCCGTCAATTTCCGGGTCAGCATTGGCCTTTTCCTCCTGGGCCTGCTTTTCCCGCAGCGCGTTGGCCGCTTCCAGCAGGTTCAAAGACAGCACCTTGTCAAAGTCTCCCAGGGCATAAAGCTTGGTGGCATCGTTGGTCTTGGCTTTCAGGACATCATAAAGGGCGGTAATGGCCAGAGAGGTATTCAGGTCGCCGTTGAGCGCGCCGGTGAACTTCTCTTTCAGCTGCTCAAAGGCCGCCTGGTCCACAGTTCCCTCCGGATTCAAAGTGGCAATTTTGGCGATCAGCTTCTCATAGGCACCGGCTGCATTGTCCAGGTTCTCCCAGGAGAATACCAGGTTCCGGCGGTAATGGCTTTGCAGGCAGAAATACCGGTAGGCCATAGGGTCGTAGCCCTTGTCCTGCAGCAGAGAAACCGTCAGGAATTCGCCCTTGGATTTGCTCATTTTGCCGTTGTCTGTATTCAGGTGGTGTACATGGAACCAGTAATTGCACCAGGGGTGGCCCAGATAGCTTTCAGACTGGGCAATTTCGTTGGTGTGGTGGGGGAAAGCATTGTCAATGCCGCCGGCGTGAATATCCAGGTACTCTCCCAGATGCTTCATGGAAATGCAGGAGCATTCAATATGCCAGCCGGGATAGCCCACGCCCCAGGGAGAATCCCACTTGAGGGCCTGGTCCTCAAACTTGGACTTGGTGAACCACAGCACAAAGTCGTTTTTATTGCGCTTATTGGTATCCTCCTCCACGCCCTCCCGGACGCCGACTGCCAGATCTTCCTCGTCATGGTCATTAAAGACGTAGTATTTTTCCAGCTTGGAGGTATCAAAGTACACGTTGCCCCCTGCCAGGTAGGCATAGCCCTTGTCCAGGAGGGTGGTGATCATCTGAATATATTCCGGAATGCAGTTGGTGGCAGGCTCCACCGCGTCAGGCCGCTTGATGTTCAGCTTGTCGCAGTCGGAGAAGAACGCATCGGTATAGTATTTTGCCACTTCCATCACGGTCTTATGCTCCCGGGCAGCACCCTTGAGCATTTTGTCCTCACCGGTATCGGCATCAGAGGACAGGTGGCCTACATCTGTAATGTTCATGACCCGCTTTACGGGGTAGCCCAGGTAGCGCAGGCTTTTTTCCAGCACATCCTCCATAATATAGGTCCGCAGATTGCCGATATGGGCATAGTGATAGACCGTGGGGCCACAGGTGTACATTTTCACCAGCTGCGGGTCCCGGGGGGTGAACAGCTCCTTTTTATGGGAAAGGGAATTGTAAAGATACATGGTGTTTTTCCTCCTTGAATCAAATCAGTGCCGGGGCAATAAAAAAACCTCTTATCCCCAGGGGCGCAACGCTTCTACCGGTTCGCAAGCCGCAGTTAAAAGGCTTTTGAACAGATGAAGCGAGCCGAGCCTAAGTACAAGAGGCGGTCATGCCGCGGTTCCACTCTCATTTGTCGCTTTTTATGAACATGCCGCTCCCGGGCGCACCTTCCACCGTTTTTCCTGCCCCGGCTTGCAGCCATCGTCCGGGACTCTCTGAGAGGGCGCGCGGTGTACTCTTCCCGTTCCTAGCGGAATTCTTGAGATATTTTACCATCAAAGTAGGGGCTGTGTCAAGCTTTTCAAGAAAAAATCCAGGGTTTTTAAAGCAAAGCACCTTTTGGGTCGCTTTGTAGGAACAGCTGGGTTCTGGACGTATTTACAGGGAATCTATGGAAAGATTGCCCAAAAAATACAGGCTTTCCAATATTAAATAAATCTTATCCTATTGACAATGGCGGCATTGGCAAGGTATAATACAGGTGAGAAAAACAAGAAAGGGAGGTAATAGAATGATTTACCCCTTCAGCCAGACCAATTCTCGCAAAATGATGCGCATTATCAGTTGTACTGCCGCCGCATTTCTTTGTGCGACCATGTTTACCGGCTGCTTCAAAAAGGGCGACGACTCTTCGACTACGCCTTCTTCCGGCCCCAACCTGGTAGACACCACCCCCACAGATAGCCCCACCACAGACCCCACCGTCACCGAGACTACAGAGGCCACCACCCCCACTACGGAGGCCCCCAAGGTCAATGTGGCCGTGGTCAAGGAAAAGGTCAATGCCCTGTCTGCGCCCACTGTTGACGGCAACGTCCTTGCCACCCTCAATGCCGGTGACGAGGTATCGGTGAACCGTGTGGAGGAGAACGGTGGCATTCAGTGGGCCTACATTCCCCTTAAGGGTTGGGTCAATGTGGAAAGCCTGGATATGACCAATGTAACCGTTTCCGGTGCTACCAGCACCCCCGCCGGTAGCAACACCTCCGGCGCACCTACCACCACCACCGCACCCGCCAGCACCACCGGCACCACCGGCTCCGGAAAAGTCGGCACCGTTACCGCCAGTGAACTGCTGATCCGTCAGTCCCCCAGCACCGCCGCTACCTCCGTTGGCAAGTACACCAAGGGTACCCAGGTCACCATTCTGGAAAGCAGCAACGGCTGGGGCCGTACCGATAAGGGCTGGATCAACATGGGTTATGTCCGTATGAATGACGGTGGAAACACCACGACCACCAACACCAATACGAACACCACCACCAATACAAATACCAACACCGGCACCACGACCACCACCGGTGGGAAGAAGGGTGTTGTTACCGCCACCCAGCTGAACATCCGAGAAAGTGCCGCCACCACCGCAAACAGAGCCGGTTCCTACAACTACGGTGACCGGATCACCATTCTGGAAACCAACAACGGCTGGGGCCGCACCGATAAGGGCTGGGTCTCCATGGACTATGTTTACGTAGACGGCACCACCGGCAAGAACACCGCCAAGGG
>CAKTQE010000044.1 GCA_934593275.1 uncultured Oscillospiraceae bacterium
CGGCCATTGTCCAGGGTGTATTCACAGGTGGACAGGCAGATCATCTTGTCGCCGTACTGGGGGGTAATGCCGGTGTCATAGAAGCTCAGCTTCTTGCAGTTGGAGACGAACTCGTCAAACTCCTGCTGGTTGGCGGCATTTTCAAAACGCTGGTAGGTAAAGCCCTCGCCCAGGTTGGCAGTGGTCTTGAAGACGGAGAAAATCTTGTAGACGTGGTACTGCACCTCGCCGGTTTCGTGGTTGAAGGTGTCAAAGAAGACCAGGCTGTTGTTGTCCCAGGCGGACTTGTTTACATAGGCATTGAGGGCGGCAAACATGGAGCCGTCTTTCATGTTGTGGCCGTACATGGTCACGTTGTCGCCGGGGGTAAAGACATCACATTCCTCCCGGGCATAGATGCTGCCACGGGTGCTGTTATCGCCGTTATAATCCCGGTACAGGTAATAGTTGGCCTCGCTGACCGGACTCTGCATCACAGGGTAGTCCAGCTTGGTGCCGTCAATGCGCAGCCAGCCCACAAAATCCTTGTTGTTGTTTTTTTCATAGAACGCCTTGTAGTCCCGGTTCAGGGGGAAGGTCTCCTCGGGTTCCTCCAAGTCTTTGGGGTCGGGGACGTAATCTTCAGTGGTGTTGTTGGAAGCTTCCGTAGTGGCGGGGGTAGAAGCCAGGGTGTCCTGACGGAGCTTGTCGTATTCGTCCTCGGACTTCTTGCCCTCCCAGAAATAGGAGCCTAGGTACACGGCACTGCCCACCAAAGCCACGGCCAGCACCACGATAATGGCGATGTAAAGACCTTTTTTCATGTTGTATCCTCCTCACGGCAAGGAATGGAAGAAAATTCCTTTGCCAAAATGTAACCATCTGTAACTTATTATAATCCACCGCCGGGCTTCTGTCAAGCACATCGCATGGGTATTGTATTAACCTTTCCTTAATTATTGGAAAACTTAGGAAGCTCTGATTAAATCGGCAAGAGCTGACGGCGAAAGATTTTGGCTCCAGGCAAGGTTTGGAAAATGAGGGAATACTTTGTGTATTTCCCATTTTTCAAACCGCAGTCTGGGGGCAAAAGATTCGCCGCTCAGCCGCAGACGATTTATTCAGAGTTTCCCTTACCCATGGAGGTAGGCCATGCCCAGAATGTCCCGCTGTTCCCGGTAGTGGTCGCCCTCCCGCCAGCCGCCGCCGGTGGAGGAGCCGGAGTGCAAATTGACTTCCGTATTGGGAAGACTGTCGGCAATATCCCGATCCTGATAGAGAATGTGGTCCCACCAAAGCCGTTTCAGCCAGGTCATTTTCCGCACCGGGTCCGCCGGGCCGTAGGTATAGCACAGGTTCAGATCTTCCAGCTTTTTGCACTGCTGCAAGGGGCTGTAGTCCCGGCAGCCGGTTAAAAACATTTCCAGGAAAATCAGGTTTTCACAGTCGGCCAGAGGGGTGATGTCAGAAATTTTCGTGTCCGCAATGATCAGGTATTGAAGCTTCGGGAAATACCGCACCCAGTCGCAGGTGAGCAGAGGCATATGGCCCACGTCCACCGCAATCACATCCGGGCAGTAGCGCAGATCGTCCAGCTGCCCCTCATAAACCGTCTGGCCGGTTTTTACCGGGGCAAAGAACAAGCTGTCCGTCCGCACCCGGACCGCGCCGACGTTTACCGTCCATACAAAGCGAACGTTTTCGTGCCGCTTGTTCAGCGCGTCCAGTTCCTCATTCTCAAGACCGCAGTCAGACAAATCCACCTTTTGAAGCTTGGGATAGTAGGGGAGGGCCTGTTCCAGGGCTTCCAAATCCGTCACAGGGATACGGGACAAATCCGCTTCCACGGCATCGGTCCGTAGCCCGATAGGCCCAAAGGTTCCATTCCAGAGGAAAAATACCTGGGGGTTGTCATCGCAAAGCTGCCGCAGTTCTGCTTCTGTCAAACCGCATTCCAGCAGTTCCGCTTCCCGCAACACCGGGTAGCACTGTATCAGCTTTTGCGCCAACTCCAGGGTCAGGGGACACTGGTTCAGGGACAGCATGGCAGCGTCTGCGTCCAGGGGTACATCCCGGTCCGCCAGGGCGTAAAACAGCCCGATTTGGGGGAACGCCCGGTGAAGCCAGGAAACCAGCTCCGGGTCAGGAAGCTCGGTTTTGAGCAGAATGGTCTCCACCTGGGGAAGATGGGGCAGATTCTTTGCCAGTTCCTCCCGGTCTGCTTTTTGAAGCTCTAAAGACCGTACCCCCGGACCCCAGCGAAGCCCTCCCAAATCCACCCGGTAGTTGACCTTGCAGTCCGGACGCAAACCGGCCAGCAGTTCCAGGGCATCGTAATCCCGGCATTCCAGGCCGTCCACCTGTAAAAGCCCCGGCACCAGGGCCAGTGCCTGGGCATCCTCCGCGGTCAGGGTTGTAACCGTCACCTCCTGGGTATCCTGCGGCAGAAACCGCCCCTGAAAGGGAATATCCCAGGTGATTTTGCATTGTGGGTTTTCCTCCCGCAGCATCCGGAAAGAAGCCACATCCATCCCCGTACCCCGGGCATCCAGGATTTTCAGCTGGGGAAAGTCCCGCAGCCGGTCAAATTCCACCCCCTGCACCCCGGAAAGGTCCAGCACCTCCGCGGTTTTCAAATAGGGCTTCCCGGCCAGCACCCGGTAATTCCTGCAAAAGAAATACCCGCCCATGGCCCCAAGTACCCCCAGAACCACCGCCGCCATGGCCAGTACCGCGCCCATCCGTTTTCTGGTCTTCATGTGTCCGTCCCCCAATCTTCCCGATAACGAAAAGTATTATGTAACCATCTCCTATTATGGAGGCTTCCCCCCAAGAAGTCAAGGCATTTCCGGCGGGGAACCTATACAAACTTTGCCCAAAACTTTTTTCTTGCTTTTTTGCTCCAAGTGTGCTATCCTATACAAGTCGATGGAACGTCCCCAGGCTGAGGGTAGTTTCAAGACCCAGATAACATCCTGTTATCGGATGTTCATAGGCCGGTGTGTTGGAATGGTAGACGAGGAGGACTCAAAATCCTTTGGTAGCGATACCGTGTGGGTTCGAGTCCCACCACCGGCACCACAAAAAAGGAGGATGCAGCTTGCATCCTCCTTTTTTGTGATGTGGTGGGACTCGAACCCATTTCAATGCAAAATGCCAGTGGCATTTTGCGGCAACCAGTTCAAAAACTGGTTGCAACCATACTTTTTGCGCAGCAAAAAGGCCATCGAGTCCCACCACCGGCGTTACGATACGGAACCCGTCTCCTAAAACCCTCCAAATGCCAGTGGCATTTTGCGGCAACCAGTTCAAAAACTGGTTGCAACCATACTTTTTGCGCAGCAAAAAGGCCATCGAGTCCCACCACCGGCGGTGGTTATTTTGCACCGTGCCGTTAAAAATCTTCTTTTTTCAGCACCTGGGAGTATCCCGTGCCGTACTGGACGCACCGGGAGACCCGGCTTAATGTGGCGGAGGAAATGTCACTTTGGGCGATGACCTGGTTGTAGGTGTTGCCCTCTAATAAAAGCTTGGCAGCAAAAAGCCGTTCGGCCATTTTTTCCAGTTCCTTTTGGGTGCAGAGGTCCTCAAAAAGGGCCTGAACCTGGCGGGGGTCTTCCAACGAGGCGATACAACGGTATAGATGGTCAATTTTTTCCTGTTTGTCCAAAATAGTTGCTCCTTAATCCTTGTAATAGTTCATTTTTTCCTCTGCCCGCTGGAATACCAGGGTCAGCAGCCCGGAAAACAGCAGGTAGAAAGCCCCGGTATAGAACATGGGCCAGATGAGACCGTCACTTTTAATAAAGGACTGGCCCATCCACATGACCTCATACACCGCAATGACCCGGGCCAGGGAGGTGTCTTTGACCAGGGTGATGATCTCATTGCCCATAGAGGGAACAATGCGCTTGACCACCTGCATGAGCAAAATGTGGATAAAAATCTGGCTCCGGCTCAGGCCCAGGGCCTGGCCCGCTTCTGACTGTCCGGCGGGGATGCTTTCAATGCCGCCCCGGTAGATTTCGCTGAAATAGCAGGCGTAGTTGATGGTAAAGGCCAGAATCACCGCCGTAAACCGCCCCATGGCAGGAAGCCCAAACAGCAGCCCTGGGCCGTAAAACACCACGATGAGTTGGAGCATCAAGGGCGTACCCCGGATGACCCAGACGATGCACTTCATGATGTACCGCACCGGGGAAAACCGGGTCATGGTGCCAAAACAGACCAAAAGCCCCAGGGGAATAGAGAACACCAGGGTCAAAAGGAAGATATTCATGGTCTCACCGAAGCCCCTCATCAGGGCTTCGGTGACGGTAATAAACTGCTCCATGGTTACTTTACCAGGGTCAGGCTGTATTTGGCGGCCAGGGCATCCAGGGTGCCGTCAGCCATCAGATTTTTCATAATGTCATTGACCTTTTGGGTCAGGTCCGAGTCCTTGCGGAAACCAATGCCGTATTCCTCGGAGCTGAGTTCCATGGCAATGACCAGGTTTTCATACCCGGTACCAGGGCCGGTCATGGCGTTGGCCATGGTGATGTCGATAACACAGGCATCGGCGGTACCGGCGGCGGTTTCCATCAGGGCGGAGGCCTGGGACTGAACGGAGGTGCAGGTCACGCCGGTCAAATCTTTCACGGCGGCTTCTCCGGCGGAACCGGCTTCTACGGCGAAGTTCAGGCCCTGCAGCAGTTCTACAGCATCATAGCCTGTTGCAGTGTCCTTGGGCATGACCACCACCTGGGCGTTTTTCACATAGGGGTTGGAGACACTGGTATTGCGCTTGACTTCATCCGTAATGGTCATGCCGTTCCAGATGCAGTCAATGGCCTTGGAATCCAGTTCAAAGAACTTGTTGTCCCAGTCGATTTCGATAAATTGGGCTTCCACCCCCAATTCTTTGGCCACAGCCTGGGCAAATTCCGCGTCAAAGCCTGTCCACTGGCCGGAGACATCCTGATAGTCCATGGGTTCATAGCTGGTGACACCTACCACCAGGGTGCCTTTTTTCTGAATGTAGTCGGTGTCGGATTCCGTTTTCTTTCCACAGGCACTGAAAAGAAGAAGGGTGGAGAGGGCCAAAAGCAGGGTGATCAGTTTTTTCATAGGGGGTACTTCCTTTCTATTCCCGGTAGGTTTTCTATCTGATGAGTGCATTATACTTTATCTCGCTAAAGTTGTAAAGTACTTCATCACGCTAAAGTGATAAATTGTAGGAATGCACAAATAAAACTTGAGAAACAGGAGGAAGCGAGTGGAAATTCACGAAAATCCCCGCCTTTCGGTGCTTCAAAAGGCGGGGATGAGGGTGTTTAGTTGACTCTCCGCCGCCAGGTGTGGCGGGACAGGAGGCACAAAAGGGGGAAAATTTCCAGTCTGCCCAACAGCATATCCAGGATCAGCACCAGCTTGCTCAGGACACTGAAAGCGGAAAAATTACAGGTAGGGCCTACCGCTTCCAGGCCGGGTCCGATGTTATTGAAGCAGCACAGCACCGCCGAAAAGTTGGTGCCGGTGGAGAATCCGTCCAGACTCAGCACCAGGAAGCTGACAAAGAGAATGAACACATAGGCGATGAGGTAGGCATTGGTGGTTTCTACGATCTTATCGTCTACCACCTGGCCGTTGCTGCGAACCATTTCCACCCGCCGGGGATGGAGCATTTGGAAGAAGCTTCTGCGCAGACTTTTAAACAGCAGCAGCACCCGGGAGACCTTGATACCGCCGCCGGTGGAGCCGGCACTGGCCCCGACCACCATAAGGCACAGCAAAATGGTTTTGGAGAAACTGGGCCACAAATCAAAGTCTGTGGTGGCAAAGCCGGTGGTGGTCATGATACTGGAAACCTGGAAAGCTGCATGGCGGAAGGTCTCGCCCAGGCTGCCGTACAGTCCCCGGACGTTCCAGGTGATGAGCAGGGCACTGCCCAGGGCAATGCCAAAATAGGCCCGCAGTTCTTCGTCCTTAAACACCGCCCCCCACTGCCGCAGCATCAGCAGATAGTAGCAGGAGAAGTTGACACCGAAGAGGAACATGAACACGGTGGTCACATTTTGCAAATAAGGGCTGTAGCTGGCAAAGGAGTCGTTGCGGACGCCAAAGCCGCCGGTACCCGCGGTACCGAAAGCGTTGCACACCGCCTCAAAGGCGGGCATACCGCCAAAGAGCAGGAAACAGATGTCTGCAATGGTGAGGATGATGTAGAGAAAGTACAAAATCGCCGCGGTTTTCCGCATTTTTGGTACCAGCTTTCCCACACTGGGTCCGGGGCTTTCTGCCCGCAGCAGGTGCATAGTAAAGCCTTTTCCCTGGTCGGTGCTGGGAACAATGGCCAGCAGGAACACCAGAACACCCATGCCGCCCACCCAGTGGCTGAAGCTGCGCCAATAGAGGATGCCCTTGGGCAGCCCCTCTACGGCGGGGAGAATGGAAGCACCGGTGGTGGTAAAGCCGGAGACGATTTCAAACAGCGCGTCAATAAACCGGGGGATGGCACCGGAAAACAGGAAAGGCAGGCTCCCCGCAAGACTTAAAATCAACCAGCTCAGAGCAACGCACACCATGCCATCGGTGGCGTAGAAGTTGCTTTTGGCGGCCTTGCAGAAAAACCACAGCAACCCGGAAATGGCGACCAGCAGGGTCATGGTGCCTAAGAAAGCGAAAACCGCCCTGTATTCCTCACAGTACAGGCTAATAAACGTGGCGGGAATCATAAAAATGGCTTCCAGCAGTAAAATCTGGGCGATGAATCGCCCCATCATTTTATAGTTCATGGCCCGGCCTCACGCAAAAATATCGTTGAGCTGCCGCAGTACCACGCCGCTGTTGGTCACAACGATGATGGTGTCACCTGCCTGGAATACGGAATCGCCGTTGGCGATCTCCGTGGCGGCACCGTGGCTGATGCTGACCACCAGCACGTTGGACTTGAGCTTGATGTCTTTCAGAGGAACGCCGCAGTGGCGGGTGGTTTCGTCAGCCAGGAACTCCATGGCCTCGGCCTGACCGTCGGCAATGGTGTGGACGGAAATGGCGGCACCGGTCTGGTTCTGCATGGCACGGACGTACCGGACAATGTTGTTGCAGCACAACTCTTTGGGACACACCACGCTGCCCAAGGACAGGGAAGCAACAATGCCGCCCCGGTCTGCGTGGCTGAGCTTGGTAATGACCTTGGGGACCCCCTGGGACATGCCGTAGAGGGAGACGATCATGTTCAGCTCGTCCAGGCCTGTCAGGGTCACCAGAGCATCACACTGGGAAAGGCCCTCGCTGTCCAGCAGATATTGGTCCGAAGCGTCTCCGTGGATGATTTCCGCATCGGGGAGCAGAGCGCAGAGCTTCTGGCACCGGGCGGCATCGCTTTCCACGATGACACAGCCGATACCGGCTTTTTGCAGTCTGGCCGCCAGATAGTAGCTGACCCGTCCGCCGCCGCAGAGCATGACCCGCCGGACCTGCCGGGTGAGAATGCCCAGGTTTTTCAGCAATGTGGTCAGGTTTTCGGAAAGGGCGGTGATAAACAGCCGGTCGCCCTCCCGCAGAACAAAGTCGCCGCCGGGGGTGATGGTGGTACCGCCCCGCAGGACGGCGCAGACCAGGACCTTGCAGCGAACAATGGCCCGCATGTCCGCCAGCCGCACATTACACAGCTTGCTGCCGCTGTCCACCCGAAGCTCTACGATTTCCGTCCGCCCCTTGGCGAAGGTATCCCGCCGCAGGAAGCCCGGGTATTTGAGCAGCCGGTCAATTTCCGTGGCGGCCTGATTTTCGGGATTGATCAGCATGGACAGGCCAAAAAGCTCCCGCATCTGGAAAATCTGTTCCGTGTACTCCGGATTCCGGACCCGGGCGATGGTGTGCAGCTTGGGGTTCATGGTGTGGGCGGTGGTGCAGCACAAGAGGTTGATTTCATCTGCCCCGGTAGCGGCGATCAGCAGATCCGCGTCCCGGACACCGGCCTGACGCAGAACATCCATGGATGCGCAGTTGCCCTGGATAGACATGACATCGTAGCGTTCCACGCTGGATTCCAGCGGCAGAAGCTTGGAGTCGATGACGGTAACGTCATACCCCTCGCCGGTAAGCTGCCGGGTCAGGGTGGAGCCAACCTTGCCGTCACCCGCAATGATTATTTTCATATGGGCCTCCGTTAGTGAAGAAGAGTATTTTGGGGGAATTCTGCCATATTATCAAACATTATAGCACTCCTGCCAGGAAAAGGCAATCCATTTCCATGGGAAACTCTGAAAACAGAGGAATATGAGACAAGTTTGCGGAAAAAGGACAAAAAATTCAAAACTGACGCACTATCTGGCGATAATAAAAAAGATAAAAATTTTCGAAAAAAACTCTTTACAAATGGGAAATCATCTGCTATAATCCGTCTTGTTCTTGGCCCGGTGGTGCAGTCGGTTAGCACGCCAGCCTGTCACGCTGGAGGTCGACGGTTCGAGTCCGTTCCGGGTCGCCAAGTATCTGCCTTGAAGTGATGAATGTCATTTCAAGGCATTTTTTTACCCAATGCGGAAAACCGCATGATAAAACCGCCTGCCCCGGAGAAAGCCCCGGGTGCAGGCGGTTGATTTTTTGCGGTTTACTCTACACGAATCAGGTTGTAGTCCTTGGTTCCGACGCCCAGCTCCGCGGCGGCATCGATGGTGTGGGTGCCGTGGCGGGTGTTGATGCGCTCCAACAGATGATCCCGGCCCGGGTCTTTGGAGGCCAGCACCAAATCAATACAGGCCTGGTCCAGGGCCACAGGGTCTAAGGAGGAGAGAATGCCGATGTCTTTCATGCAGGGGTCTTCCGCAATGGCGCAGCAGTCGCAGTCCACGCTCATGTTGCACATGATGTTCACAAAGGCCATGTTGCCCTTGAAGAACGAGACCACGCTGCTGGCGGCATCGGCCATGCTTTCCAGAAAAGCATCCTGGGGGGCCACATTGTCCCAAACCTTGTTCTGGTCATCGGTCTTCCCCGCGGAGTGGATGTAGGCCTTTCCTGCACTGGAAGCGCAGCCAATGGACAGCTGCTTCAATGCCCCGCCGAAGCCGCCCATGGGGTGGCCCTTAAAGTGGGACAGCACCAGCATGGAATCGTAGTTGGCAAGGTTTTTGCCCACCAGGTTCTTGTGGATCTGCTTGCCGCCCGGAATGGGGAGTTCCAGGTCCGGGCCTTCGCTGTCCATCAGGTCTACCGGGAAATAGTGGCTCCAACCGTGGTATTCCAGAAGCTTCAAGTGCCTGCCTGTGGTGTTCCTGGCACCGTCATAGGCGGTGTTGCACTCCACAATGGTACCGCCTACGGCGTCAATGGCGGGCTTCATAAATTCGGGCCGGAGAAAATTCTGGTTGCCCTTTTCACCGGAATGAACCTTGATGGCCACCTTGCCGGGGAGTTCTTTGTTGAGAAGCCGAAACAGCTTCGTCACGTTTTCCGGGGTAATGACCGGGGTAAAATACACGTTTGCTTTTTCCATAAGCCAAACCTCCTATTTCTGGGAAGCTGAAAATCCGTTGGCAGTGCTTCCACGACGATCTGTATTTATAGTACTCAGGCCTGGCCGGATGTCAAGAAGTTTTTTTAACGGTTGGTTTTGCACCTTTGGGGAAAACTGGTATTGGCGGGGCCTGGGAGAGACCCATCGGCGGATTTCATAGATGCCTCCCTTGTGTTTCCTGGGAAACCGTGGTATAATGCCTGTGTTTCTGTTTATTTATTGTGTATCATTGTGCTGCAAGGAGAAGTCAGATGAAGAAATGGTTGATTGCGGCGTCTGTGACGCTGCTGCTTTTGCTGTCCGGCTGCGGAAAAGAGATGCCCGGAGAGACTGCACAGTTTTCCACAGCCCCTGTGGAATCCCTGTCCATGGTGGTCACGGAGGACACCATCGGGGAATTGGAGCAGTACCCCAATTTGCGCCAACTGGATTTGAGTGGTAGCCGCTGCTACGCCGCCATCGAAGATTACCGATCCCGCCACCCGGAGGTGGAGGTCACTTACAACGTCACTTTGGGTACGCAGCAGGTCTCCAGGGAGGCGGAGGACCTGGAATTGGAGCCAGAGGATACGGATTTTGACCGGCTCATGGAGGACCTGCAATATTTGCCCAAACTCCGCAAAATCACGTTGGACGGAACGGCACTGACCCGGGAGGAGCTTTCTCAGCTGCGGGATACCTATGAGGAAACCGCTTTCCTCTGCCATTTCCGCATTCTTGGGAACACCTACCCGGAGGACACCCAGGAGCTGGATTTATCCCAAATGACCGGGGAAGAAGTGGAGGAAGTGGCGGAAGTTCTACAGAAGCTTCCCATGCTTCAGTCTGTGGAGCTGATGGACGGGGAGGACAAAAGCGAACTGACCCTTGAAGATGTTGCCAAGCTACAAAAAGCCGTTCCCGGAGCCAAATTCCATTATAGCTTTGATTTGTTTGGCAAAAGGGTCTCCACCCTGGACGAGCGCATTGAGTTTAAGAACAAACGCCTGGGGGATGACCGGGAGGAGGAACTGCGTCAGGCCCTGGATGTGCTGAAAGACTGCAAGTATATGCTTCTGGAAAGCTGCCGGTTCAGTGATGAGGTTCTGGCCCAGCTGCGGGAGGACTACCGGGGCCAGACCAAAATCGTCTGGCGGATCTTCTTTGCCAAGTCCGGCAGCTGCCTGACGGACCGGACGGTGCTGCGGTATGTGTATAACGTGTACAACAGTACGGTGAAGAAGCTCCAATACTGCGAGGATGTGGAGTATATTGACTTTGGCCACAACGAGGCCCTGTCCGATTGGAGTTGGGTTGCCCACATGCCGAACCTGAAAGCCATTATTGTCTCCGGCTCCATTATCAAGGACCTGACCCCTTTTGAAAACTGCAAAAAGCTGGAATTCCTGGAACTTTCCAACTGCGGCCTTTTGACGGACATTACCCCTCTGGCCCAGTGCGAGAGCCTCAAGCGGCTGAATATCAGCTATACCAAGGTGGAGGACCTATCCCCTCTGGATGATCTTCCTCTGGAATGCTTTGTCTATGTGAGGCCCAAGGCCAGCCAGGAGGAACTGGACCGGTTTCATGAGCTGCACCCGGAGTGCGTGACCTCTTATGAGAATAACGAGTACGGCTACCCCTGGCGTTATGAGCAGGACGGCAGTTTCACACCGGCCTATGCGGAGCTTAAAGAGGTCTTTGGCTACCCCGATGCCAAGGATACCCTGTGGTAAAGAAAGCTTTACACAGAAAAAACCTTGCAAACCGGGAAAAGACTGGTATAATAGCCGTGAAATCCGTTTTTTATGGTAAAAAGGAGATACGCGCCATGCGTCTTAGAAATCGAATCCTGCTTTGGCTGAGAAAGCGGCGGGGAAAACCCATGAGTCCCATGCAGATCATCGCCATGAGTTTTGCGGTGATCATCGTCCTGGGTACTTTTCTGCTGACCCTGCCCCTTGCCGCCCGGAACGGACAGGCTACCCCGGTTCTCCCGGCCCTGTTTACCGCCACCTCCGCCACCTGTGTCACCGGGCTGACCCCTTTTGACACCTGGACCCAGTGGTCCGGCTTCGGTCAGGGGGTGCTGCTGTGCCTCATCGAGGTGGGGGGACTGGGCTTTATGTCCATGGCCACGCTGTTCATCTTTCTGTTCCGCAGACGGGTGGGCCTCAAGCAGCGCATGGTCATGGCCCAGGCACTGAGTCTCAACGACATGGAGGGCGTGGTCCGGCTGCAACGGACGGTCCTCTACGGAAGCCTCAGTGTGGAGGTCCTGGGCGCATTGATCCTGATGCTGCACTTCTGGCCCCGATTTGGTCTGAAACACGCCCTGTGGCTGGGGGTATTTCATTCCGTTTCCGCTTTTTGCAATGCCGGTTTTGATATTTTCGGCTTTTTAGAGCCTGGGTCCAGTCTGGCCCTGTTTCAGGATGACCCGGTGGTGCTGCTGACTCTGGGGGCCTTGGTGGTCATTGGCGGCCTGGGCTTTCTGGTGTGGGAAGAGCTGTCCGAGCGAAAGCCTTTCCGCAGGATGTCGGTTTACTGCCGCCTGGTGCTGTGTACCACCCTGGCACTGCTGGTTTTGGGCTGGGTGCTGACCTGCCTGTTGGAGTGGAACAATCCCCAGACCCTGGGGGCGTTGCCTGTGGGGCAGAAGCTTTTGGGGGGCCTTTTTCAGTCCGTAACCCTGCGTACCGCGGGGTTTGCGGCCCTGGACCAGGCAAAGCTTACCGAGGGGGGCAAGGCGGTCTCTATGCTGCTGATGCTCATTGGCGGTTCCTCCGGCTCCACTGCCGGCGGCCTGAAAACCGTGACCTTTGTGGTTCTGGCCCTGTTCCTGAGCGCGAGACTCCGGGGCAAGGGGACGGTTTGCGCCTTTCAGCGCACCATCCCGGACGGCCAGGTTCTGGATGCCATGACCATTGCCATGACCATGGTGCTGCTGGCTTTCTTTGGGGCGGTGTTCATCTGCGCCACCTCTCCCGTGGGCTTTACCAACGGGCTGTTTGAGGCGGTGTCCGCCTTGGCCACGGTGGGCCTGACCGCCGGGACGACAGGCAGCCTCAGCGTTCCTGCCCAGTGTCTTATTATTCTGTATATGTATTTTGGCCGTGTGGGTGTGCTGACCATCAGCCTGGGCTTCCTGTCAGGAGACCGGGCCACGGAGCGGTTCCGCTACGCCCAGACCAGCCTGTTGATCGGCTAAGGAGGAAAATGATGAAATCTTACGTAGTGATCGGCTTGGGCCGCTTTGGGGCGTCCCTGGCCCAGCAGTTGTGCAAGCTGGGGGCGGAGGTGCTGGCCCTGGATGTCCGGGGAGATCTGGTGCAGCAGATCGCCCAGAATGTGACCCATGCGGTGGTGGGCGATGCTCAGGATAAGGACGTTCTGAAAGCTCTGGGTGTCCGGAATCTGGATTGCGCCATTATCGCCATCGGTGACAATCTGGCGGCCTCGGTTCTCATCACCATGAACTTAAAAGAACTGGGCGTTCCCTTTGTGGTCTGCAAGGCCCATGACGATACCCACCGCCGGGTGCTGGAAAAACTGGGGGTAGACCGGGTGCTGATCCCGGAGCAGGAGTCTGCCCAACGGCTGGCCAGAACCCTCAACAGCCACAATGTGCTGGATTACATCGAACTTTCCGAGGACTTTGGCATCCTGGATGTACCCGCCCCCGCCGGTTGGGTGGGGAAGACCCTCAGAGAGCTGAACGTCCGGGCAAAGCTGGGCGTGAACATTATTGCGGTAGAAAACGGCGGCAAGACCAATGTGTCTCCCAGTGCGGACTATGCCGTTTGCGCCGGGGATACGCTGGTGGTATTGGGGGATAATATCGCCCTGGAAAAGGTGCAGAAGCTGTGATGGAAGAACGGATCACATCCCGAAAAAATCCCCTAGTCCAGCAGACCAGAAAGCTCTTGATGTCCCGGAAGACCCGGCGGGAACTGGGGCTGTTCGTCTCTGACGGCACCAAGCTTCTGGAAGAAGCGGTGCGGCACTGCCAGGGACTGGATACCGTCTTTTTGTCCGACGGGGTAGAGGCCCAGGTGCCGGAAAACTGCCGGGTCATTCGGGTGAGCCGGGAGGTCATGGAGGCCATTTCCCCCATGGAGACCCCCCAGGGGGCGGTATTTCTGTGCCGTCTGCCCCAGGAGGTCCCCTTTCAGCCGGAAAAAGGGATGCTGCTGCTGGACGGCATTCAAGACCCTGGGAATCTGGGAACCATTTTAAGGACTGCTGATGCCTGGAATGTAAAGGTTGCTCTTTTGGAGGGTTGCGCCGACCCCTTTAGCCATAAGGTGGTCCGTTCCAGCATGGGAGCGGTGTTCCGCCGGGATGTGGCGGTGACCACCTGGGACCAGGCCCGGGCGGCCTTGCAGGATGCGGGCATTCCCGTTGCCGTCACGGCCCTGAATGCCCAGGCCCGGGACATCCGCAGTGCCTCGGTAGGCACCATGGCGGTGGTCATCGGCAGCGAGGGCCAGGGCGTCCGGCAGGAGATTTTGCAGGCGGCGGATGAGGCCCTGATCATTCCCATGAATCCCCATTGCGAGTCCCTGAACGCCGCGGTAGCCGCCACGGCGGTCATGTGGCAGATGGGGAAAATCTGAGGAAACGATTGTTTCCCCAAAAACAGAAAACCGGAGAGGAGGAGCCGGAATGCTACTATACTGGTTGTGGCTCGCCCAGAAAACGGAAGTAAATAACGGGATCAAAAAGACGCTGTTAGAGCATTTTGGAGAGCCGGAGGACCTGTTTTACGCCCAAAAGCAGGATTTTTTGGAGCTGGAAATCCAGGGCCTCAAGGAAAACGCCTTAGATGCTCTGTGCGATAAAGACCTTTCCCAGGCAGAGGAAGTCCTTGCCAAGTGCGCAAAGCTGGGACTGAAAGTGCTTCCCATGGGGGACCGGGGGTATCCCCATCGGCTTCGGCAGATTTTTGACCCGCCTGCGGTCCTCTATTACAAAGGGACCCTCCCCCGGTGGGACAAGCTGCCTGTGGTGGCCCTGGTCGGCACCCGGAAATCCTCTCTTTACGGAAATCAGACCGCCCGGCGCATGGGTAGAGAAATCGCCCGGCAGGGTGGCCTTTTGGTGTCCGGTCTTGCCCAGGGCATTGATGCCCAGGCCATGGCTGGGGCCTTGGAAGAGGGGTTCCCGGCGGTGGGCGTTCTGGGCTGCGGGGCGGACATTGTTTATCCCAGGGCCAATCGGGAGTTGTTTGCCCAGACGGAGTGTCTGGGGTGCATTCTATCAGAGTTTATCCCAGGAACGCCGCCGCTTAAACAGAATTTTCCCCGGCGAAACCGGATCATCAGCGGCCTGAGCTGCGGCGTGGTGGTGGTAGAAGCCCCGGAACACAGTGGGGCATTGCTTACCGCCGCCAGGGCGTTGGAACAGGGACGGGATGTTTTTGTGGTGCCTGGAAACGTGGATATGGCATCTTTCCGGGGTTCCCATCAGCTGCTGCGGAACGGGGCCATTGCCGTGGCCTCCGGAGAGGATGTGATGGCCGAGTATACGGGCATTTATCCGGAAAAGCTCTCCCGGTCCGCCTCCCCGGCCCCGATAAAACAGGAAAAAACGGTGCAAAAACCGGCTGTTTCCAAAAATTTAAAAGAAAAAACCATTGACAACGGCCCCTCCAGGCCGTATAGTGAACAAAATGATGCCCTTGCGGGGCTTACGCCCCTGGAACAGGCCGTGATGGCCGCCATTGGGGAGGGGGTAGCCGAGGTGGATGACGTGATCGCCCGGGTGGGCCGGTCTTCCGGGGAAGTCCTGGGGACGCTCACCATGCTGGAAATCAAAAAGCGTGTCCTGCGGCACCCGGGAAAACGAGTATCCCGCCAGGGATGACCTGGGAAGAAAACAAGGTAAAGGAAGTATCTCATGGGCAAATCCAACAATCTGGTGATCGTTGAGTCGCCTTCTAAAGCAAAAACCATCGGCAAGTACTTGGGGCCGGACTATGTGGTAAAAGCCAGCATGGGCCACCTGCGGGACCTGCCCAAAAGCAGAATGGGCGTAGATTTAGAGCATGATTTTACGCCGGAGTATCTGCCTGTCCGGGGCAAAGAGGCCCTGATCAAAGAACTGAAAGCAGCCGCCGCCCAGGCGGATACCGTATATCTGGCAACGGACCCGGACCGTGAGGGAGAGGCCATTTCCTGGCACCTGAAAGAACTTCTGAAGCTGCCGGAAGAAAAAGCCCATCGGGTCACGTTCCATGAAATCACCCAACGGGTGGTAAAGGATTCCATTCAGCATCCCAGGGAAATCGACTACGACTTGGTGGATGCCCAGCAGGCCCGCCGGATTTTAGACCGGATCGTGGGCTATGAGCTGTCCCCCTTGCTGTGGAAAAAGGTCCGCCGGGGCCTGTCTGCCGGACGGGTGCAGAGCGTGGCCACCCGGATGGTGGTGGACCGGGAAGAGGAAATCCGTGCCTTCCAGCCCAAGGAGTATTGGACGCTGGACGTGACCCTGAACCGCCTGGAAAAACCCGGCTCTTTTGTGGCCCATTATTATGGAGAAGAAAAGAAGCGGGAGCTTCAGAATGAGGCGGAGACCCTGGCGGTGGTGGAGGACATTACAGGAAAGCCCTTTACCGTTACCAATGTGAAAAAGGCGGAGAAAAAGCGTTCCGCGGCACCTCCTTTTACCACCTCTACCTTGCAGCAGGAGGCCTCCCGGAAGCTGAATATGACCCCCAAAAAGACCATGATGGTGGCCCAGCAGCTCTACGAGGGCGTGGACGTGGAGGGGGAGGGGACCTTGGGTCTCATTACCTATATGCGTACCGACTCCCTGCGGCTCAGCGATGAGGCCATGGCGGCGGCAGCGGACTTTATTTCCCACCGCTACGGTCAGCAGTATTATTATGGAAAATTCCATGTGTATAAGACCAAAAAAGAAGCCCAGGATGCCCACGAGGCCATTCGGCCCACCCATGTGGAGCTGGACCCGGAGCGGGTGCGGGGCAGTCTGACCCCGGACCAGTATCGGCTGTACAAGCTGATTTGGAGTCGTTTTTTGGCCAGCCAGATGGCTAATGCCCTGTATGACACCGTGTCCATTAATACGGTCTGCACCGGGCATACCTTCCGTTCCAGCCACCAGAGTCTGCGCTTCCCCGGCTTTATTGCCGTCTATGAGGAGGGCCGGGACGATGAGGGCGAGGCCCTTGGTTCCCCTCTGCCTGATCTTCAAGAGGGGGAACAGGCCCAGGCCACGGCCATGGACAAGCAGCAGCACTTTACCCAGCCTCCGGCCCGGTATACCGAGGCTACCCTGGTCAAGGCCATGGAAGAGCAGGGCGTTGGTCGCCCCTCTACCTATGCCGCCACCATTTCCACCATTGAAGACCGGGATTATGTGGTCAAGCAGGACAAGCGTCTTGCCCCCACGGCCCTGGGCGAGGTGGTTACGGGGCTGATGAAAGAGCGGTTCCAGGACATTGTGGATGTGGGCTTTACCGCCAGCATGGAAAACAAGCTGGATGCCGTGGAGGCGGGCCAACAGAACTGGAAAGCCCTGCTGGCAGAGTTCTACCAGGACTTTGAAAAAGAAATGAAAGACGCGGAGCAAGCCCTGGAGGGCGTGCGCCTGAAAGTGCCGGAAGAGGAGACCGATGAGGTCTGTGAGCTTTGCGGCAGAAAAATGGTCATTAAAATGGGCCGCTTCGGCAAATTCCTGGCCTGTCCCGGATTCCCGGAGTGCAAAAACGCCAAGCCCCTGGTTGAGCGGATGCCCGGACGTTGCCCCAAGTGCGGCAGCGGGATGCTCAAGCGGAAGTCCAAGCGGGGCTATGCCTACTATGCCTGTGAGCGTGGGGCGGAGTGCGGCTTTATGACCTGGGATGTACCCACGGCGGAGGACTGCCCCGAGTGCGGCCAGACCATGTTCAAAAAATCCGGCAAGGGCCGGATGAAGCCCTTCTGCGTCAATGAAAAATGCCCCCGGTTCCTGCCGGAAGACCAGCGGGGCTACTATAAAAAGAAGCCCACCGGCGACCCGGAAAACCCGGAGGAGCCTCAGAATCCGGAGGAAGCGGCGGAAAAACCGGCGGCTAAGAAGACTACTGCCAAGAAGACTACCGCCAAAAAGACCACCGCGAAAAAGGCCCCGGCCAAGAAGACTGCCGCCAAAAAGGCTGCGGCAGAAAAGGCCAAGACCCCCGCAAAGAAAGCGGCCACCAAGACGAAAAAGGAGAACACCTGATGGAAGTGAAGGTCATCGGAGCGGGCCTGGCAGGCTGTGAAGCGGCCTGGCAGCTGGCCAAGCGGGGCATTCCCGTGAAGCTTTATGAAATGAAGCCCCAGAAAATGAGTCCGGCCCATCACAGTACCGATTTTGCGGAGCTGGTGTGTTCCAACTCCCTACGGGGTGACCGGCTGGAAAATGCCGTGGGGCTTTTAAAGGAAGAACTGCGCCGCTGCGGCAGCCTGATTATGGAGTGCGCCGAGGCCACTCGGGTAGAGGCCGGTGGATGTCTGGCAGTGGACCGGAAAGGCTTTTCCCAGATGGTCACGGAGAAAATCCGGCAGGAACCGCTGACCACCCTGGTCTCCCAGGAAGTGACCCAGGTGCCGGAGGGTCCGGTGATCATCGCTACCGGCCCTCTGACCTCGGATGCCCTTTCCAAGGCCATTGGGGAATATTTTGGCACCGAGTATCTCCATTTCTTCGATGCTGCCGCCCCTCTGGTCACGGCGGAGTCTGTGGATATGGACCTTGCCTGGTGGCAGTCCCGGTATGACCGGGGAACACCGGACTATATCAACTGCGCCATGGACCGGCAGCAGTATGAGGCCTTTATCCGGGAACTGACCACCGCCCAGGAGGCGGAGGTTCACGGCTTTGAAGACAAGCGGGTCTTTGAGGGCTGTATGCCCGTAGAGGTCATGGCCCGCCGGGGCCTGGATACCCTGCGCTACGGACCCATGAAGCCTGTGGGACTGACAGACCCCAAAACCGGCCAGGAGCCATACGCCGTACTACAGCTGCGGCAGGACAACGCCGCCAAGAGCATTTACAATCTGGTGGGCTTCCAGACCCATCTGAAATTCGGGGAGCAGAAGCGGGTGTTCTCCATGATTCCCGCCCTGCGGAACGCGGAATTCGTCCGCTACGGGGTCATGCACCAGAATACGTTCCTGCAAAGCCCCAAGCTGCTGGACAGATTCTATGCCGATAGAAGAAACCCTCTGGTGGCCTTTGCAGGGCAGATGACCGGTGTGGAGGGCTATGTGGAGTCTACGGCTTCCGGCTTCCTGGCAGCGGTTTCCATGGCCGCCAAGGTCCGGGGTTTGGTGCCGGTGGAGTTTCCCAGAACCACCGCCATCGGTGCGTTGGGCCTGTACATCAGTGACAGCAGCGTAGAGTCTTTCCAGCCGATGAATGTGAATTTCAGCATCATTGCGCCCTTGGAGCAGCGGGTGCGGAAGAAGAGCGAAAAGAACCTGGCCATTTCCCAGCGAGCCTTAGAAGTCCTCCAGGGACTTCTGGACCGTGGGTTTTAATAGAGAAAAGATAGAAAAGAGGGAACGACATGAAGGTTATTCTTGATGCCATGGGCGGCGACCTGGCCCCGGAAGCGGCGGTACTGGGCGCACTGGATGCCAACCGGGATTTTGGCGCACAGGTGACGCTGGTAGGCAAAAGCGAGGAGATTCTGGAAATTCTTCGGAAGTCCGGATGCAACAATCTGCCCGAGGGAATGGAAATCGCCGGGGCGGAGGACGTTGTGGATATGCACGATGACCCCAGCAAGGTGATCCACCAGCGGAAGAACTCTTCCATGGTGATCGGTCTGCGGATGCTGGCCCAGGG